>CAYSLC010000074.1:0-22522 GCA_964431545.1 uncultured Desulfobacteraceae bacterium
GACCAGGAGGATCCCCGCGATGATTTTCGTCTTACCCATACGTCTCCTATAGGATGCCGAAGGACTGGAGGAGTCCCAGCCCCACCGGATCATCGACGAAGAGCCGGGTCAGTTCGTATCCGACGCCGTTCCCGAAGCCGATGTAGTAGACCGTGGAGGCCAGGGCCAGGGCCGAGGCCGCGCCGGCGAAGCGCCAGACCAGGCGCTCGGCCAGGGCGAGGGGATCCCGGGAGCCGTTCAGCGGCCCCAGGCGGCGGACCCGACGCAGGGTCTCGTCCCGCCACCCCTGGCCCACGGCCCGGTTCTCCCTGTCGAAATAGGCGGCCCGGAGGGACCGCCGGATCTCATCGTCCGATCTCATCGTCATCCCCTTTCGGCGGATAGGTCGGTCAACAGCTTCCGGAGCTTCTTCCGCGACCGGAACGACCGGACCTTGACGTTGGCGACACTCCATCCCAGCAGCGCGGCGGCCTCCTTCACCGGCCGCCCCTCCAGGTAGACCAGCTCCAGGACCATCCGGTCCTCGGGCGAGAGGCGGTCCAGGGCCCAGTCGAGGAGTTCGGAGACCTCTTTTCGGCGGGCCTCCTCCTGGAAGGACTCCTGGGATTGACGGGCGAGGACCGCCGCCACCCGGCGCTCCCCGGCCTCGCCCAGGGCGGTCATGGTGAACTCCGGGGACCGGTACCGTTGCCGCCAGAAGTCGTAGCAGGTCCGGACGGCGATGGCCGACAGCCACCCTTTGAGCCCTCTTTCGCCCCGGTACTTGGGCAGGGACCGGTAGGCCCGGATGAACACATCCTGGGCCGTCTCCTCCACCTGGTCGTGGGGCAGGTGGCGCTTGAGGATCCGCGTCACCGTATCCCCATATCGGGAGAGGATCTCCCCGAAGGCGTCCACGTCGCCGCCGAGGATCCGTTCGACGATGGCGGCGTCCTCGGCGTGGTCGATCCTCTCCCCCATGGCTGGTCGGGCGCGTCGCGGTCGGCGGGGTCCGGAGGGCGGCGAAGCCCTCCGGATCCGTCCTCGCTATTGGTCGGCGTCCATGTCGTCGGCATCATCGGTCCGATCACACCACCGGTCGTCGATTCGGGCCTGCCGCCAGGCCCTGCGCTCCTCCATCCGCTCGATGCGCTCGTCCTTGAGCTGGGTGAGCCGGGCCTGCTGCTCGGGGGTCAGTATCCCCCGGATGTCGGCGAGGATCCGCGCCCGGAGCACGGCCTGGTCCTCCTTGGCGGCGCTGAGTTCCCGGTGGGCGTCCCGGACCGCCTGCTCGTCCAGGGGCGCCAGGTGGGTGGCCTCGATCAGGGCCACCTTGGCCGCCATGATCCGGTCGCCGTTGTCCCGCATGGCCTCCCGATGGCCGGCGAAGATCTCCCGGACCTGGGTTCGCTGGTCGGCGGTCAGGTCGAGGGCCCGGAGCATACCGAAGCCCTTGGATCCATGGCCGCCATGGCCGGGCCCCGGACCGTGGCCCCCGTGTCCGAACCCCTGGCCGTGGCCCCTTCCGAAGTTGCCGGCCAAGGCCGTCCCGGCGCCCAGGGTGATCACCAGGGCCATCGCCAATCCCATGGTCAACAGTGTCGTTCGTCTCATGCTCTCCTCCCGCGTTCGTATCAAGGTTGTGGTTGCGTGGGCGTCTCGATGCATCGTGCCCGTTCATGGGGGTAGTCGTCGTCCGGGCCGGAAAGGTTACACCTCCGCGATCTTTTTTTTCTCCGTCGAACCCGCCGATGGGGACGGCATCGGTGCCTGAGGCCGCCGGGGCGCGCCCTTGGCGCCGAGGGTCCCCAGATAGATGGCGGCGAGGGCCACGACCACGCCGATCCAGTTGAGGAGGGTGGTGGGCCGCCCGAAGAAAAGGACGTCCCAGACGAAGGCCAGGGAGGGCTGGAGCAGGAGGATCAGCCCGGATAGGGAGGTCCGGATCCGGGGCAGGGCGTTGGTGATGATGATCCAGCCGAGGCACTGGCTGAAGAGCCCTAATGCCGCCAGGGCGAAGAAGGTCTGGAAATCGGGGATGGCGAAGGAGTCCCCCCGCCGGACCACCTCGGCCCCCAGGATCGCGGCCGTGGCCAGGGAGACCATCATGATCACGTAGAAAAAGGAGAGCCCCCGCTGGTCCGACTGGAGCTTGCGCAGCACCAGCATGAACCCCGCGTAACAGACGGCGGCGGCCAGGCCGTAGTAGACGCCGGCCTTGTAGGTGGGGGTCAGCTCCGGCCACCGGAGCCCCACGATCATGAAGATCCCGGCGAAGGCCAGCGGGATCGAGATCAGAAAGAGCGGCCGGACCCGCTCGCCGAAGAAGAAGATCCCGGCCCCGGCCATGATGAAGACCTGGAAGTTGGGCAGGATCGTCCCCAGCCCCGGGCCCACGTAGAGCACCGCGTAGTGGTAGAAGCACAGGTCGAGGGCGAAGAGGAGCCCGCAGAGCATCCCCGTGATCCAGTGGCGGACCCCGTGGTACCGGATCTCCCCCCGGTGGGCGGCGGCCCCCAGAAGCAGAAGCCCGCCGAAGAGGACCCGGTAAAAGGCGGAGACGGTGGGCGCCACGTGGGCCACCTTGACCCAGACCCCGGAGAAGCTGATCATCACCGCCCCGGCCAACATGGCGGCCACCACCCGGCCGGCGCCGTCCCGCTCGACTGTTCCGTTCATGGAAAACATGCTCCCAAACCGTGTTCAAGCCCGCCGGAAGAGGCCCGACGGACCGACCCGGCGCCTTGCCGGATCATCGATCTCCCATGGGTGTACTTCCCCGGCCGGATATGGTAGAAAACACCTGTGAAACGGCAACCCCAACCCCGGCTCGTTTAGGGAGACCCTATGTCCGTCCATCGTCCCGTCCGCCCCGAATTCGGCTTCGGCTCCGGCTTCACGGAGCTGGGCAAGAAGCTGCTGATCCTCTATGCCGTCATCTACGCGCTGGAGCTGATCCTCTTCCACTGGTTCCGGACCCCGCTGGTGACGCGGCTCTTCCTCCACCCCCTGGGCCATCCCGCCTTCGGGATCTGGCAGGTGATCACCCACCCCTTCGTCCACGACCCCAACGCCCCCCTGGGCTTTCTCATCGACTGTCTGGTCTTCTACTTCTTCGCGGCGCCGGTGGAACGGAGCATCGGGTCCCGGCGGTTCCTGACCCTCTTCTACGGAGCGGCCGGCGCGGCGGCCGTCTGCGGGATCGCCTTCGGCCTCCTGGCGGAGTTCGCCGCCCCCTTCGGCGGCATGCTGCCCAGCCTCCTGGCCCTGGTGGTGGTCTTCGGCCTGCTCAACCCCGACGCCACCATCCTCCTGATGTTCATCCTCCCCATCAAGGCCAAGTACATCGCCTACGGCACCATGGCCGTCACCCTGCTCACCTTCCTGGCCAAGGCCAACCCCAACGGCGCCTTCCACCTGGGCGGGGTCCTCTTCGGCTACCTCTGGCTCAACGGGCCCCGCCACGCCCTCGATCCGGCCCGGCTCCACATGCGCTACCTGGAATGGCGGCTGCGAAGGAAGAAATCCCGGTTCCGGGTCATCGACGGCGACAAGGACAAGGACGGCCCCACCTACCATTAATCGGTTTCCGCGGACCGGAGCACCTTCAGCTTCGCCTCGATGAGCTGCGGGTGGGTGAGCCGCAGCAGGTCGGCCAGCTTGTGGATCAGGTAGTCCTCGTACTTGTCGAGCTTGCCGTCCACGTAGATGATCCGCCAGAGGGTCTCGATGAGTTCGATCTTCTCCTCGTTGGAATAGTTTTCGTTGATCCGCCGGGCGAACCGCCAGAGGTCGACGCTCTCCTCCAGCTCCCGGTCCGCCTCGGCCATCAGGGCTTCGGCGTGCTCGGCGGAGAGGCCGTAGGTCCCTTTCATCACCCCGAGGATCATCTCCATCTCCTCGTCGGCGAAGACCTCGTCGATTCTCGCCATCTCCAGGAACAGGGCGCAGACGGCCACCAGGAGGTCGTGCTCACCCGTCTCTCCTTTTCCCTGTCCGTCGGCGGCGACCTTTTCGAAAAACCGTTTGATGGACGTCAGCATGGGACTTCTCCTTTTCTTGGACGCGCGGTCCGCGTCCCGACGGACGGCGGTCCGCCAGCACCCCCTTCTGCCGGTCCCGTCCCCGGGCCCCCTTTTCGACGAAGAGGGGCTCGCCGGTGAAGGGGTCCGCCTCCGCGTGGTACATGGCGGTGGACCAGGTGGAGGGCGTGGGCGTGAAGATCTGGACCTGTTCGGGCAACAGCCGCAACCGCTTCCGGGCGAAGGCCCGCAGCCGCTCCATCTCCGCCATCCCGCACCCCGGATGGGCCGCCATGAGGTAGTAGGTGAGGAAGACCTTTCCGGGGACCGTCCCCCGGACCCGGCCGAAGAGCCGGAGGAACGCCTCCAGGACCGCCCGTCCCGGTTTGCCCATGCGGGCGAGCACCTCGTCCTCGCTGTGCTCCGGCGCGATCTTGAGCTGGCCGGAGACGTGGTGGCGGAGGATCTCCGCCAGGTACGCCTCCCCGCTTTTCCGGTCCGCCAGGATCAGATCATACCGGATTCCGGAGCCGATGAAAACCTTCCGCGCGCCCGGCATCCCCCGGAGCCGCCGCAGCAGGTCGATCTGGGGCGCGTGGTCGACGACGAGATGCTTGCAGGGTTCCGGGAAGAGGCAGCCCCGGTCCCGGCAGGCCCTCCGGCCCCCCTTGCGCGCGCACCCGGTGGCGTACATGTTGGCGGTGGGGCCGCCCGCGTCCGGGATGATCCCCTTGAAGTCGGGATGGGCGGCGAGGGCCGCCGCCTCCCGGAGGAGGGAGTCCCGGCTCCGCGACACCACCCGCCGCCCCTGGTGGACGGCGATGGCGCAGAACCGGCATCCGCCGTAACACCCCCGGTGGGTGGCCAGGGAGAACCGGATCGTCTCCAGGGCCGCCACCCGCCCGTCCGCCCGGTGGATCGGGTGGAGATCCCGGGCATAGGGGAGTTCGTGGACCCGGTCGAGGCGCTCCGGCGTCGGGGTCAAGGCCGGCGGGTTCTGGACCAGGTACCGGGTGTCCTGCCTCTGGAGGAGGCGACGCCCGGAGACGGGGTCGGCGTTGTCGTGGAAGGTCCGGAACATCCGGACGAAGGCATCCTTGTCCCGTGCCGCGGTTTCGTGGTCCGGCAGGAGGATATCCTCCCCCGGAAAGGCGGGCTCCGGCGCCGGCGGTTCCTTGGCGATATAACAGATCCCCCGGATCGACCGGACCGGTTCCCCCCGCTCCAGGGCCCGGGCCAGGGCCACGACCGTCTCCTCGGCCATGCCGTGGACCAGGAGGTCGGCCTTGGCGTCGAAGAGGATCGACCGGCGGACCGTCCGGGACCAGGCATCGTAGTGGGAGATCCGCCGGAGGCTCGCCTCGATCCCCCCCAGCACGATGGGGACGGTCCCCTTGAAACGGCGGCGGATGAGGTTGGCGTAGACGATGACCGCCCGGTCGGGCCGGCGGATGTTGGCGCCGCCGGGGGTCATGTCGTCGCTCTTTCTCCGCCTGCCCGAGGCGGTATAATTGGCCACCATGCTGTCCACCGCGCCGCCGGTGACCCCCCAGAAGAGGGCCGGCTCCCCCAGGCGGGCGATCTCCCGGCCGGTCTCCGTCTCCGGCTGGGGGATGATCCCGACCCGGTACCCGGCCTCCGCCAGGACACGACCGATCACCGCGACCCCCAGGTGGGGGGCGTCGATGTAGGCGTCGCCGGTCACCAGGATCACGTCGAGCCGGTCCCAACCCAGCCGGTCGGCCTCCTCCCGGGTGGCCGGCAGGAAGGGGGGCCGGGCGACGGGGGCGGAGGCCGGATCATCCACGGTTGACTTCCGGAAAGCGGAGGATCAGGGGGACGGTCAGCAGGGAGATCAGGGCGACGCCGGTGAGCACCCCGTGGACCGAGTACCGGTCGGCCAGGGTCCCCACCACCGGCGACACGATCCCGCCCAGGCCGTAGGCGAACCCCATCATCAGGCTGGCCACCATGGAGCGGCCCTTGGGGGCCAGCCGCTGGGCCATCACCACGCCGATGGGCAGGGTCGCCAGGACAAAGGCCCCGGCCAGGGCCGCGCCGGGATAGACCCAGCCCCCGTCGAGCTGGAGCAGCAGGAGCAGCACCGGCGCCATGAGCAGATGGCAGAAGAGGAAGACGGGTTTGAGGCCGATCCGGTCGGAGACGTGGCCCGCCAGGAGCCCGCTGGCGGTGCCGGCCACGGTGAAGAGCGAGAAGACCGCCCCGGCGGCCATGACCGAGAACCCCCTCTCGACGTAGAGGACCGGCATGAAGGTGAGAAACGACTGGCCCACCATGGCCCGGAGGAACATCACCCCCCAGATCAGGACGATGGCCCGCCAGGCCCCGCCCAGGCTCTCCTTGACGGCGCCCAGGAAGCCCAGGTGGCGCATCCCCTCGCTCAGGGGCGGCGGGACCGCCAGGTAGATGTAGACGAAGACCGCAAGGCCGATGGCGGCGGTGGCCGGCAGGGCCCCGAGGCCGAACCGGGCGGCGTACCAGGTGACGAAGAGGGGACCGACCCCGAAGGCGAGGGTCCCGCCGGTGTTGAAGACCGACATGGAGAGCCCCTCGTTGCGCCCGGCATAGAGCGGCACCATGCCGGTGACCGACGGATGGAACATGGAGGAGCCGAGGGAGCCGAGGGAGACGGCCAGAAGGAGGGTCCAGAACCCGACGGCGATCCCGGACAGGGGGATGCAGATCACCGGCAGGAGCAGCCCCACCAGGATGAAGCTCCGGGTCTGGTACCGGTCCGCCATGTACCCCACCGCCGGCTGGACGATGAAGGCGAGCAGCCGGGTGACCCCGGCGATGGCCCCCACCTGGGCCAGGGAGAGGCCCATCTTCTCCACGAAGAGCGGAAAGAGGGGGCTGGTGAAAGAGCTGTAGAAGTCCCCGGTGAAGTGGACCAGGGTGAGGGCGAAGAGGACCTTGATGTTGGCCCGGGCGGGCTCGGTCACGATCCGGCCTTTCCGCCCTTCCCCCCGCCCATGGGCGGCACCAGCAGGGCCGGGTCGAGCCGGCGGTCGAACCAGTTGATGCGCCAGTCGAGGTGGGGGCCGGTGGCCCGTCCGGTGGCCCCCACCTCGGCGATCACCGCCCCTTGCCGGATGAATTGCCCCTCCCGGGCCAGGGCGGTCCGCAGGTGGAGGAAGGTCGAGGAGACGCCGTGGCCGTGGTCGAGGATCAGGGTCCCGCCGGAGTAGAACATGTCCGGGTGGACCAGGGTGACCACCCCGTCGGCCGGGGCCCGGACCGGGGTCCCGGCGGGGGCCGCGATGTCGACGCCGTAATGGGGCCGTTTCGGCTTGCCGTTCAGGACACGCCGGCTGCCGTAGACCCCGGAGATCCTGCCGGTCACCGGCCAGATGAAGTCCATGGCGAAGTCGGTCCTGGGGGCGTCCCATGAGCGTGCCTGTTTCACCAGGGCGATCTCCTCCCGGATCCGCGCCAGATCCCCGGCCGAAGGCGCGACCTTCCGGGGGGGAAGACCGTCGATCCGCTCGATCTCATAGGTCCGCTTTTCGACGATGAGCGGCTTCAGGACGGTCTCCCCCGACGGCCGCCGGATCCGGAGCAGCGCCGTGGGGGGCGCGTCCCGGCCGAACCCAAAGGCGAACAGCCCCTCGGGCGAGATTCGGAGGGGCCGTTCCCCCAAAAAGACCCGGGTCCCCGGCTCGGCCCGGCCGATCACCAGACCCCCCTGGACCGGATTCCCCTTCAATTCCAGGGCCCAACCGGGCGAAAAGATCCCCAGGGTCGCGAGGATCGCCAACAGACATGGTACAATCGTTTTTTTCATCCTTTCCCCTTTCCACAAACCGGGATAAGATAACACCGGAGGAGCGGGGACGCAAAGCGATTCGGCGGCCGGCGGCGGGAGGGCGTGTCACCGCTGAAGGGCGGCGTCCGCCGTCTGATCTCCGCCGGACGGCCGCCTGAATTTGGTCATCGCGGAGATTCATCGGATCGATGGCGTGACCGGCGTCGGGTTGTGGTATAATCGATGGGCGGCGGGACTCCTCCCGGCCGGACACGGGAACAGAGGCGGTCCGTTCGAGATCCGTCCGGCCGGAACCGAAGATGGAGCGACCTGTCCGAGGCGGAGGGCCGCCCCGCCGATCCGAAAGGAACATTCCATGGAAAACCGAGATATCATCCGCGCGGTGGTCTGTATGCTGGGCGTCGACGGCGCGTACGACCCCAGGGAGATGGCCTTTCTCAACCGGCTCTGCGCACGGCTGGATCTCCCCCGGAAATGTGTCATCGACGCCTTCAAGGGGATGCGGGACGGGTCCACGGCCATCAAGATCCCGAAGTCGCCCGAGGACCGCTCCCGGATCCTCGATTACCTCATCGACGCGGCCCTGAGCGACGGGGAATTGGCCGAGGCCGAAAAAAAGGTCCTGGAGGCGGCGGCGGTCAAGATGGGGATGGACATGGCGGAGATCACCCGCCGGATCGACGACCGTCTCCGGCCCGAGCCGGATCCGGCCTTCGACCTCGACCGGGTGACGGCGGACGATCTGCTCACCGGCGGCGGGACGCCGTCCTCCCAAAAGGTTCTGGCGACATGCCCCGGTTGCGGATACGAGGCCCACGAGCCCGATGACCGGTTGGTCAAGGGGCCCCACGGCCCGGGCGAGTGCCCCTTCTGCGGGGTTGTCGTGGGGAAGAGACGAGCGTCGGATGAAGCGTGAAGAGGCAACTCCCGATACGAGGCAGACGATGCGAAACCGTTTCGGCTTTAAGACGAAGATCATGGCGGCGATCTGCGGACCGCTGCTCCTGTTCGTTCTCCTCTCCGGCATCACCTACATCGGCATGAAGCGTCAGCGCGATACCGCCGGGTGGGTGGAAAAAACCCACGAGATCCTCCACCGGACCGCCCGGATCGAATCGATCGTTCTGACCATGAGCACCGAGGTCAGGGGGTTTCTCCTGTCCGGGGCGACGGATCAGCTGGCGGCCTACGAGGCCGAAAAAGAGCATCTTGAGGGGGAGATCGCCTCCCTTACCGCCCTGCTCCCGGCGCGACCGGAACAGCTGAAACGGGTCGACGAGATGGCCCGGGTCCTGCGGGAATGGGACGAGACCGCCACCGTCGAGGCCGTGGCCCTTCGGCGGGAGATCGGCGACGCCGAGACCATGAACGACATGGCCGCGCGGGTGCGGGAGGCCGAGACCAAGGACCATTTCCGCCGGTTGCGGGACCGGATCGCCGATTTCATCCGGAATCAGGAGGAGGAGATCGAGGCCCGGAAGCAGAACGCCATGGCGAGCTATCTCAAGGTCCATAACGACCTGGAAGGCCTCCTGGAAACCGATCGCCGGTTCCAAAACGACCTCGATCTGCTCCAGCAGATCTACGCCATCATCGAGAACGCCGAAGAGATGGAGCGGGGCCTCCGGGGGTATCTTTTGTCCGGAGAAAGCGCCTATCTGGAGCGGTATGGGAAGGCCGGCGAAGAACTGCCGCAACGGCTGTCGCGCCTGTCGATTTTCCTGGAGGACGAGCCGAAACTCGCCGATGCCCTGGCCGATGCCGAACGGATCATCGGATATTGGGGCCGGGAGATCGCGGATCCGGCCATCGCCCTGAAAAAGAGCCTGCAAAAGACGCCCTCCGCCATCATCAACCTGTCGGTGTTTCTCGAAAACCGGGGTGCAGGCGCCTACTTCGATGCGTTTCTGGAGCGGATCGAAATCATCCGCTCGTCAGCCTACCTGCGCATGGAGACGCGGCGGGAGAAGACCAGCTTGATGATCTTCCACAGCGTGGCCAACGTCCAGACCCTGGGCAGCGCCAACGATCGGCTCGACCAGGCCCACCGCGCCATCCGGGAAGCTTTGTGGGCGTTCATCGCGGCCGTCAACACCGAAACCGGAATGCGCGGATTTCTGCTGACCGGTGTGGAGACGCTTCTGGCGCCCTACCACGAAGGGTCATCCACCTTTTACGAGCGGCTCGACGCGCTCGGGGAGGCGCTGTCCCACAAAACCGAACAGGTCCGGCTGTTGAAGGAGATCGGGGCCACCTTCTCGGAGTGGCTCGACAGGGTGACCACGCCCCTCCTTCTGCTGCGGCGGGAGATCGGCCATTCGGCCACCATGGACGATATGGCCGATCTCATCAAAGCCGGGGCGGGAGAGGGGTATCTCTCCCGGTTCCGGGACATCCTGGGCGACATTGAAACCGACGCCCGCAACGCCCTGGACCGGCGGAAGACGGAGAACGATCGAATGGTGGCGTGGACCCAGGGGCTCCTGGTCGGCGGGGTCCCCCTCACCCTCCTCCTTGCCCTCCTCGCGGCCGGGGCACTGGCCAGAAGCATCGGCCGGCCGGTGGAAGCGGTGGCCGCCGGACTCGGGGAATCCGCCCGGACCGTCGCCTCGGCCGCCGACCACGTCTCGGAGGCCGGCGGGAACCTGTCCGAGGGGGCCGCCCGTCAGGCCGCGGCCCTGGAGGAGAGCGCGGCGTCCCTGGAGGAGATGGCCGCCCTGGCGGGCGGAAACGCCGAACACACCGGCGAGGCGACCCGCATCGTCGCCGAATCCCAGACGACCTTCGGAAAGGTCGAGGAGCGGGCCGCGGCCCTCGGGGAGACCATGGCCGCCATCCGGCTGGCCGGGGAGAAGAGCGGCAGGATCATCCGCACCATCGACGACATCGCCTTCCAGACCGACCTGCTGGCCCTCAATGCCGCCGTTGAAGCGGCCCGTGCCGGAGAGACCGGCGCGGGGTTCGCCGTGGTGGCCGAGGAGGTCCGGAAACTGGCCAAGCGCGCGGCCGAAGCGGCCCGGCGGACTGCCGAGGGGCTGGAAGAGACCGCCGGAACGATCGCCCAGGGGGACGAGGCGGTGAAAGAGGTCCGGGACGCCATCTCGGAAGTGGCCGGGGCGGCCCGGAAGATGGGCGGGATCGTCGGGGAGATCGCCGCCGCCTCCAGGGACCAGGCCGCCACCGCCAAGGAGGTCAGCGAATCGGTGGCCGCCATGGACCGCACCACCCAGGAGACGGCTTCCACCGCCCAGGAGACCGCCGCCTCGGCGGAGGAGATGTCCGCCCAGGCCAGGGAGATGGAGGCGATGGCGGGGCGGCTGGCGGCGATGCTCCGGGGCCGGGAAAAGCGGCCCCGAAGGGAGGAGGCGAAACGGCGGCTCCCCCTGAATCCACCCGGGGCCCCCTCGGAAGGCGCCGACGTCCCAACGGCGAACAAAGATCCCCGTTGATCGGCCTGGGGCGGTTCCGCCGGAATCGATGCGATGGAGAAGGGATCAAGCCGGCGACGGCCCGCCCTTCGGACGCCCGGCGGCCCAGAACCAGACCGCCGCGGCCGCCTGGAGCCCCACGACGACCCAGAAGGCGGCGCCGTAGCCGGCCGGCGCGTAGCCGGTCTCCGTACCGGGCCAGAGGCCGATGATGGCGCCGATCCCCCACTGGGCGGAGAAGGCGGCCACGAAGACCAGCAGGTTCAGCGCGGTGTTGGCCCGGCCGGAGAGGTGGAGCGGGAAGCTCTGCGAAAGGACGGCGTAGGGGAGGATCCCCGAGGTGCCGAAGAACCCGAAGAGGAGCCACAGGGGGACGGCCCACGCCGTCGGCGCGATCACCAGCAGCACCAGCACGGCCATGAAGAGGCCCATGCCGGCGGCGGCCACCGCCATGGGCCGGACCCCTCTTCGGCTCAGCCGCTCGGCCGCCGTGCCCAGGGTCAGGTACCCGGCCAGCATGGCCGCCGCCACCCAGAGCAGGGTCGCGGCCACCGCCGGGCGATCGAAGCCGGCCACATCCCGGAGCCAGGGGCCCGACCAGAGGCCGTGGATCGCCAGGAAGGAGGCCTGGGACAGGGTGGCCCAGGGGGCGATCCGCCAAAAGGAGAGGCTCCCCAGCACCGTGCCGATGCCCCGGATCTGATCGGAGAGGCGAAGGTCTTCCCCCTCCGTCTCCCGCTCGGGGACCACGAAGAAGATGACGGCGGCCACCAGCAGGGTCGCCCCAGACAGGAGGGCGAAGACGCCCCGCCAGTCGGTGATCGTCAGGGCCGCCTCCACCGGCGAGGTGGCCGCCAACGCCCCCAGGGCCCCGGAGGCCATCTGGAAGCCGTTCACCTGGGGGAGCTGCTCTTTGGGAAACCAGAGGACGAAGGCCTTGAAGGCGGCCATGAGGCAGGCGGAGACCCCGAACCCGATGAGCCCCCGGCCGATGACCAGTCCCGCCAGGGTCTCGGCCCTGGAAAAGACGAAGGCGCCGACGGCCGCCACCACCAGGAGGGCCGCCTCGATCCGCCGGGGGCCGAACCGGTCCAGGAGCACCCCCAGGGGGAGCTGGAAGGCGGCGAAGGTGATGAAGTAGGCGGCGGTGAGCAGCCCCAGCCCCGACGGATCGACGCCGATGTCGGCGGCCAGGTTGGGGGCGAGGACGGCGTTGATGGTCCGGTAGAGGTAGGAGAGAAAATAGCCCAGGGCGAAGGGCAGGAAGATCCGCAGGCGGAGCAGCGGGGAGAAGGACACAAGGACACCTCTTTTTGTTGGAGTGGATGAGCATCGGCACGGGGTTTCGGAAAACCCCGCGCCGTAAGGCCGGACGGCACATCCGGACCGCATACCTTGCAATTGCCGGGCACCGGTGGTCTAATGGAGGAACGATTCAAACCGAAACGTTCCAATCGAGGAGGACCTTGTGAAACGACGAGAATTCACCCGGATCATCACCGCGGCGGCCGGTCAGGCGCTGCTGTTGCTCGGCCCCTTCGCCCCCCTGGTCCGACGCGCCTTTTCGGCCCGGGAAAGGCGGGTGCTGGCGCCGGATACCGACCTGTCCACCCTCCTGTACGAGGACCCGGCCAAGCTGGACGCCCGCCGCCTGCCGGTCACCCCCCTGGAGACGTTCGGCACCATGGGCCAGACCGACCATGACGTCGACCTCTCCGCCTGGCGCCTCTCCTTCGCGGGCGCGGTGGAGAAGCCTCTGCGCCTCGGCTATCCCGAGATCAAGGCCCTGCCTTCCTTCCAGCGGAAGGTGCTCCTCATCTGCCCCGGCGTCTTCGCCTACCAGGCCCGCTGGACGGGGATCTCCCTCTGGGACCTGCTGAAACGGGCCGGCATCGACGGCCGGGCCACCCACGTGGAGATCAAGGGGCCGGCCGGCCCCCGGGAGAAGCGGGAGCGGTTCGCGGTGGCCGAAATCCGGTCCGGAGCCGTCTTCCTGGCCCACGCCGTCAACGGCAAGCCCCTGCCCGAGAAGCACGGCTTCCCCCTCCGGGTGGTGGCGGGCGACCACGTGGGGGACGACTGGGTCAAGTATGTCGACACGGTGGCGGCGGTGATCGGCGAGCCGGCCCCGAACAAGTCCACGTCCGAGGAGGAAGGGCCGGCGTTCCCTCCGTGATCGCGGGCTATCCGCCGGAGCGCTTCACCGTGTAGCCGCGGCTTCGGAGTTCCGTTTCAAGGGTCTCCCGGTGATCCCCCTGGATCAGGACGGCGCCGTCCTTCACCGATCCGCCGGCGCCGCAGCGGCCCTTGAGCGCCTTGGCCAGCGCCGCCAGGTCCGGGCCCTCCAGGTCGATCCCGGCCACGGCGGTGACCGTCTTGCCCTTCCGCCCCTTGCGCTCCAGGAGGATCCGGACCACGCCGTCCCCCCGGTCGGCCGGGTGTCTGCCGGGCTCCGGCCTCTTCTTTCCGCACCCACATCGGTCCGACGGCTTTCCGCATTTCGGGCAGATGCGACCGGTCTCCGTGGAGTAGACCAGGCGGCTGTTCTCCTTCATGGCGTCGACTCCCCTTCTCCGCGCGGCGGATCGAAAACCGCGCGGGGCTTCCTATTCGAACTGACGGGCGAACGCGGCGAACCGGGACTTGAGATCCGCAAGCTCGGTCTCCAGGGCCGCCACCCGCGCCTCCAGGGCCGAAAGGCGGTCCTCCCCCCTTCCCCCGCGGGCGCCGTCGGCCTCCCCGGCGACCTCCGGGGGCGCCGCCTCCTCCGGATCCCCTTCGAAGAACAGGTGCATGTACCGGCTCTCCTTGTGGCCCGGACGTCTGGCCAACTGGGTCAGGAAGGGACCCTGTTCATGGGCCGACAGCCGCTCCAGGATCCGCTCCATGGCGGAGAGCGTGGGAATCTCCACCATCCGGGCGGTCCGCAGCCGGAGTTCCCCGGACGTCTGGGGCCCCCGCAGGAGCAGCTCGCAGAGTACGGCCAGCTCCTCCCTGGAAAACTCGGCGATGGCGCCCATGTTGTGCTCGTACTTGAGGGCCCGGCTCCCCTGGGCCTTGACCTGAAAGACCAGCCGGAGGCGCCGCAGCCGGTCCATCTCGTCGGCCACCGCCTCTTCGTCCAGCGCCATGACCGGGTTCCGGTTGCTCTTCTGATTGCAGGCGTTGATCAGCGCGTTCAGGGTCATGGGGTAGTAGTCGGGGGTGGTCATCTCCTTTTCCATCAACACACCCAGGATCCGGGCTTCGACGGGATTCAGGGTCCACTCCATTGGGGCCTCCTTCGGCAACCCCCCACCGGGCGCACGGGCGCCCGGTCCGGAGTGCCGCTTCCGCATTCCATCATCGTTCCGGAAACCGCTACCCCGACAGGGCGGTGAGGTATTCGTCCCGGGTCAGCCAGAGTTCCTCCATGCGGTACATGTGCCAGTGGTCGTGCATCAGGATGTGACGGGCGAGGATGTAGAGGGAGTACTCCCGATACTCGGGATGGTCGGCCGTTCTCTCCCAGATGCCGGGATCCAATCCCTCCAGGAGTTCCACCTGCTGTCTCCGCCAGACGCCGAACTTCTCCAGGACCACGTCCACATCGATCTTGGGCTGCTCGGGGAGATCCTTCTCCGTCTCCGAGGGGATATAGGGCGTGAAGGTGGGGTGGGACTCCTCCGTGAACCGCCGCAGCCGTTCCATCAGCATGGGCTGGACCTCCGCCAGATGCCGGAGGTGTTCGGCGATGGTCCAGGCCCCCTCCCCCCGGCGCCGGTCGAGATCCTCTTCGGGAATCGACCCCACAAAGGCCGTCAGGATCGCTTCGGTCTTCCCGAGGGCATCGATCAGTTCCGATCTGTCTTCCATGGTCTCCTCTCAAGTCCGTGACCGGTGAGCCCGTATCCGGGGATGCTTGGTTCGCGAGGTTCCGCGCTCCCCCACCGGACGGTCTCCCGACCGACGGACGATGTCTCGGTGGTCAGCGGTTTTTTTATCACAGATGACCCCGCTCCAGAAAGCTATAATATCCCCTGGCGCTGAAGATGATGTGGTCGAGCAGGTTGATGCCCAGGGTCTCCCCGGCCGCCTTGAGCTTCTTGGTAATCGCCATGTCCTCCCGGCTGGGGTCGAGGTTGCCGGAGGGGTGGTTGTGGGCCACGATCACCGCCGAAGCCCGGTCGGTGATGGGGTCGGCGTAGACCTCCCTGGGATGGACCTGGGTGGTGTTGACCAGGCCCACGGAGACCGTTCGGGTGGCGATGACCTCATGGGCTCCGTTCAGGGAGATGCAGAGGAAGTGCTCCTGCTTCCGGTCGGAGAGGTGGCGGATCAGGGGGAGGATGTCCGGGGGCTGACCGATCTTGACCCCCTCGGGCCGGATCCGGCGGCGGGAGAACTCCAGGGCCGCCGCGATCACGGCGGCCTTGGCCGGCCCCATGCCGTCGATCTCGCACAGGGTCTTGAGGTCCGGCTCGACGCCGGCGCCGTCCAGGGCCTTGAGAAGCCGGGCGGACAGGGTCATCACATCCACCGACCGGTTGCCGCTGCCGATGAGGATCGCCAGCAGCTCCATGTCGGAGAGGGCCCTGGCCCCCCGCTTGAGAAGCTTCTCCCGGGGGCGGTCCAGGGGGGCGATTTGAGAGAGTTTCCTCATGGTTCGTCTCTTCAGGTTTCCTGATGGCCGCGGGTGCCGGAAAATCCCTGAACGGGCCTCACATACCAGACCGGAGCAACGCCCGGCAACGTCCTGGTGACGGTGTCCATTGAGGAAAACCCAGTCCTCACCGCCCCATGCCGGGAATCAGCCTCGGCAGCAGGCAAAAGGGAGGGGCCTTGCGGCAGGCCCGCCCGAGCACGGCGGCGGCCACGTCGGTGCCGTTCTTGATCAGTTCCAGCAGGAGGTAGCCGGTGATCCACCGCAGGTCCCGGTTGGAGAGCAGGGACCGGTAGTTCGCGGCCCTGTCCAGGTGGGGGAAGACCAGGGCCATCCACCGCTGGGGGGCCTCGGCAAGGAAGAGGCGGGCCATCTCCTCGACCATGGCCGCATCGGGGTCGAAGCCGGGGTCGAGGTCGCGGATCACGCCGTCGAGGGTGAAGAAGGCCTTCCGGAAGAGGAGCAGGTGGGTGGGGAACCCGAATCCGCCGACGGCGAGTCCGTCGATGAGAAGAAAGACCCGGACCAGGAAGCCGGCCTCCCCGTACGCGTCCCGGCCCATGATCTCCCGAACGGTCCGGAGGAGACGGGCCTCGAACCGGGGCCGTTCCCGGTCCCCGTCGGTGGAGAGGGCCTTGACCACCTCGACGACCATCTTCTCCTCCCCGGTGACCACCCCGAGCATCAGCATCACCAGGCGGCTGCGCTGCTTTTTGGAGAGGGTCCCGGAGAGGCTCCAGTCCACCAGGCCCAGGGTGCGGGGGCGGAGGCGTCCGCCGGGGTCGGCGAGGAGGTTTCCCGCGTGGGGGTCTCCGTGGAAGGGGGCCTTTCGGGCGGAAGAGAAGAGGGGGGACCAGACCACCGTCCGGAAGAGGTCCCGGGCCGTCCGGCGGCGGTCCTCTCCGCCCAGCTCCGGGTCGGTGACCTTCGCCCCCGGCAGAAAGGCCATGGCGGTAACGTTGGGGGTGGAAAACGGAAGGACTTCCGGGATCCGGACGTTGCCCCGGCCATCGTAGATTCCGTGGGCCCGGGTCAGGTTCTCCTGTTCTCCGGCGAGGTCGACCTCCTCCAACAGCGCCAGGCGGATGTCGGCGAAGACCTCGATGAACCGGAAATCCGCCAGGGCGTAGTCGCCCCGGCGCTCATCCAGGAGGCGGGCCAGGTCGTTCAGCAGGTCGAGTTCCTCGACCAGCCGTTCCCGGACCCCGGGCTTGAGAATTTTGAACACCCCCGCCCGGGGGACCCGCCGCCCGGCGGGGATGTAGGTGAAGGGGACCACCACCCCCACGCTCGCCTCGGCGATGGGGGCCTCCCCGAGACGGATGGAAAAGCGCCCCATCTCCCCGCCCAGTTCGCTCTGGATGATCGATGCCGCCACCGCCATGTCCGTGGCGGCCGGCCCGTTCTCCAGGGCCGTCAGCCGCCGCTTCAGCTCCGGGTCGAGATGGCGGTTCCGGGCGATGATCTGCCCCAGCTTGTGGAGGGTGGGGAGCCGTTGGACCAGAACGAGAAGCCGGCCCTCCATGGGCTCCGCCTCGGGAAGGGCGGCCTGGTCGGCCGCCAGGTCGATGAGCCGGGAGAGGGAGAGACGGGAAAGGAGAAACCGGATCCCGTCGGCGACGATGGGCCGGTAAGCGCCGTAGACCTCCGGCAGCACCTCGGCGGGCCGGGTCTCCGCCAGGAGATCGTCGGCGGCCTGCCGCCGGAAGCGGTGTTGTCCCATCCGGTCGGCGATCCCGGTCAGTCGTGTCCGGAAGGCCTCCCGGCCGGCTTCCACGTACAGATTCCGCAGGTAGCCGCGCCGGGCCTCGAAACTGAAAAGGGGGGGAAGGGGAACCATTTTTCGATAAAGACTCCTGTCGTGGGGGGAGATCAGCGGAAAAAGGTACGCGGGGCCCGACGGACGACGGGGAGGTCGGACGCGG
Source organism: uncultured Desulfobacteraceae bacterium (assembly GCA_964431545.1). Classification (GTDB taxonomy): domain Bacteria; phylum Desulfobacterota; class Desulfobacteria; order Desulfobacterales; family JAABSP01; genus CAYSLC01. The sequence goes on from CAYSLC010000074.1 coordinate 17,784, forward strand.
AGAACACCAGCTTCGTTTCAGGGATGGAATCGGTCGGCCCCATGATCTTGGGGGGTATGCCACAGGGGCCGAAGGGGTGTCAAGGGATTTGAGATCCGGCCGTCTCTCGCGGGCTGGAATCCGGTGAAGGGAGGGCGTTGAAAAGGAGGTGCCGGGCGGAGGAGATCCTCCGCCCGGCACGCGGCTTTTTCCCGTTCAGCTCAGGCCGGCATCGTTTCGCTCAGGTCGAAGCGCATCCGAAATCCGTGCGCGATCCGCGGGCGGCCCGATTCGGATGCGGAGGGAAAAAACGTCTACTTCCAATCCTTGAGAATGATCACCAGCTTCTCGGTCTTTTGGGTCTTGGGGATCTCCTTGTCGCCGGAGAGGACCACGTCGGTCCCGTAGTAGGACCGGCTGGCATCGTCTTTCTTGAAATACTCCTCGTTCATATCCTCATCCACATCGATGACCGCCCCGGACAGGGAGACGCCGGCGAAGAGCCCTTCCGTCTGCTTGTAGGCGAGGACATCGGCCTGGGTGGTGGCGCCCGCCTTGGCCCCCCAGGTGCCCGCGGCCACGGACGTCTCGGCGCCGAGGGTCAGTTCGCCGTCCCGAAGCCCGTCCAGCGCTTCCTTCTCGGTGAAGATCATGAACAGATCGGTCTGTTCGATCCCGAGCTGGGCGCCGACACTGGCCCCGAGCAGGGAGATGAAAATCGGTCCGTTCCATCCGTTTTTTTGATTAAGCATCAGGACGCCTTGCCCATACCGGCCTCCGACGATGAACCCGGCTTTGGTCACATCCGGAAATACCGCCACGGCGGCGCTGTTGTCGATCAGCTCCTTGGGGATCCGGTTGGCCCGCCGGATCACCTCCTCCAGGGACCGGGCCGAGCGATCGATCACCTGCTCCACGTCGTCCATGAACTCCGCCGTCTCCTCCGCGGCTTCCGCGGTTGCGGCCTCCACGCCTTCGGCGGTCTCCCGGGCGGCCTCCTCGGTCTCCCGCATCACTTCCCGTCCGGCTTCCTGGGTCTCTTGGACGGCCTCATCCGTTCCCTGACGCATATCCTGGGCCCCTTCGGCGATCTCCTGTTCCACCGCCTCGCTCACATCCGGGTCGGCAATCTCCCCTTTGCTCTTCCCGCCGGCCATTCCGATCCGGGGCAGCAGGAACACCAGGGACAGCGCCAGCCCGAATACCAGATACCGAACAAACAACTGTTTTCTTGTTTCCATCGTTTACCTCCTTTTTTTCAGTTACCGTCCAAAGTCAACCCGACTTCGAAATCCTTTGAACCGTTTCACGCCCTCCCATGTTCCGTCGAGTTCACGTAAACAATAGATCAAATCGATCGGATGTTGTATGGGGAATACCCCGCATTTTTGGTCCATCGACGCCCCATTCCCGGCGTCCCGTCCCCCACCTTTTCGGCGGAGGGCGTACCCGTTTTCGTAAACCATTGCAGTTTCCGCGCCCCTGGCTTATCCTTGGGGACATGGAACCGAACCCGTTGGAGACCGAACCCTCCGTCGCGGCCCCCGACGCCGTCGTTTCCCCCGGGTCCCTTTACGTGGTCGCCACCCCCATCGGCCACCCGGACGACATCACCCTCCGGGCCCTGAAGGTCTTACACGGCGTCGACCTGGTGGCGGCCGAGGACACCCGCACGGCGGCCCGCCTGCTCTCCCGGCACGGGATCGGGGCCCCCCTGTGGTCGTTCCATGAGCACAACGAGGCGGATCGGGCCGAACCCCTTCTGGAAAAACTTCGGCAGGGGAAGGCGGCGGCCCTGATCAGCGAGGCGGGGACCCCCTCGGTCTCCGACCCCGGCTACCGGCTGGTGGTCTCCGCCGTGGCGGCGGGGATCCCGGTGGTGCCGGTCCCCGGCGTCTCGGCGGCGGTGGCCGCCCTCTCCGTCTCGGGACTCCCCACGGACAGCTTCCTCTTCGTGGGGTTTCCCCCCAAACGGACCGGCAAGCGGATGGACCTGCTCCGGTCCCTGGCGGACCAGCGCCGGACCCTCGTCTTCTACGAGTCGCCGCGCCGGATCCGGGCCCTGCTGACGGAGGCCCAAGCGGTCCTGGGCGACCGGCCGGCCGTGGTGGCCCGGGAGATGACCAAGCGCCACGAGGAGTTCCTCCGGGGGCGGCTGTCGGAGATCGACGACGCCCTCTCCCGCCGATCCGACGTCAAGGGCGAGTGCACCCTGTTGATCGCGGGACAGCGGGAGGAGGCGCCCTTGGCCGGCGGGGCCCTGGAGGACCGGATCCGGACGGCCCTCGAAGAGGAGGACGCCCCCCTGTCCGACCTCTCCAAACGGATCGCCCGGCGACACGGCCTGCCCAAGCGGACCGTCTACGAGACGGCCCTCCGGATCAAGAACCAAGCCAAGAACCCGCCACCAGTAACCCACCATGGAACAAGTGAAAAGGAGATCTGAATGGAAACGCTCGACGCCATATTTTCCCCGAAATCGGTCGCGGTCATCGGTGCGTCCACCACCCCCGGCAAGGTGGGGCACGACATCTTCGCCAACATTCTGCGGGGCGGCTTCCAGGGGGTCCTCTATCCGGTCAACCCCGGCGCCAAGTCGATCCTCAGCGTCAAGGCCTATCCGTCGATCAAGGAGATCCCCGATCCGGTGGACCTGGCCATGGTGATCCTGCCCCCCAAGCTCGCCCTGACCGCCATCGAGGATTCGGTGGAAAAGGGGGTCAAGGGGGTGGTGATCGTCTCCGCCGGGTTCCGGGAGGTGGGTCCGGAGGGCCGGAAGATCGAGGACCGGATCATCGATGTCTGCCGGGAGGCCGGGGTCCGGGTGGTGGGCCCCAACTGCCTGGGGGTGATCAACCCCCTCTCCTCGGTCCGCCTCAACGCCTCGTTTTCGGCCCGGATGCCCGAGGCGGGCAACATCTCCTTCATCTCCCAGAGCGGGGCCCTGTGCACCGCCGTCCTCGACTTCGCCCAGGACCGGGACTTCGGGTTCTCCAAGTTCATCTCCATCGGCAACAAGGCGGACGTGGACGAACTCGACCTGCTCCGCTACTTCCACGAGGACCTCGACACCAAGGTGATCATGATCTACCTGGAGGAACTCCGCCGGGGGCCGGAGTTCATCGAGATGGTCAAGGAGATCACCTCCGGGGCCCGCCCCACGCCGGTGATGGTGATCAAGTCGGGACGGACCGGCGCCGGCGCCAAGGCGGCCGCCTCCCACACCGGGGCCCTGGCCGGCTCCGAGGCGGTCTACGATTCGATCTTCCAGCAGTCGGGGATCATCCGGGTCGCCTCCATCGACGAACTCTTCGACTTCGCCACCGCCTTCGCCAGCAAGAGCGAAAGCCACCTGGGCAAGGTCCGCCGGCGGATCCCCAACGGAAATCGGGTGGCCATCGTCACCAACGCCGGCGGTCCGGGGATCGTGGCCACCGATATGACCATCTCCTCGGGCCTCCAACTGGCCAGGTTCAACGACGAGACCGTGGAGACCCTGGCCAGCCACCTGCCGGCCACCGCCAACCTCAACAACCCGGTGGACGTCATCGGCGACGCCTCCAAGGAGCGGTACGAGCACGCCCTGGCCGCCGTGGTGCGGGACGAGGGGGTGGACGGGGCACTGGTGATCCTCACCCCCCAGTCGATGACCAACGCCCTGGGCACCGCCGAGGCGATCGTCCGGGTGGCGAGCCGGACCCACAAGCCGATCCTGTGCTGCTTCATGGGGATCATCGATGTCTCCCCGGGCGTGAAGTACCTCCAGGAGCGCGGCTATCCCGTCTACCGGTTCCCGGAGCAGGCGGCCAAGGCGTTCGGGGCCCTCTACAAGTATTCCCAGTGGCTCAACCGCCAGCACCTGGCCCAGTTCGACCTCACCCACGACCGGGAACAGGCCGCCGGGATCATCCGGGACTGCCTGGCCGAGGGCAAGACCCACCTGGGGGAGCTGGAGGGCAACGAGGTCCTCCGGGCCTACGGCTTCAACGTCCTGCCCACGAAACTGGCCACCGGCGACGAGGAGGCGGCGGAGATCGCCCGGGAGATCGGGTTTCCGGTGGTGATGAAGATCTCCTCGGGGCAGATCCTCCACAAGTCGGACGCCGGCGGCGTCCGCCTGGGGCTCGGGGACACCGAGGCGGTGAAGACGGCCTTCAACGAGATCATAAAAAGCGCCAAAGCGTTCAAGCCGGACGCGGTGATCGACGGGGTCCTGGTCCAGAAGATGGCCCCCAAGGGCGAGGAGGTGATCCTCGGCTGCACCCGGTACCCGATCTTCGGGCCGCTGTTGATGTTCGGCTCCGGCGGGATCTTCGTGGAGGTCTTCCAGGACGTCGCCTTCCGGCTGGCCCCCATCAAGCGGAACGAGGCCCGGCGGATGGTCCGGTCCATCAAGGGGTACAAGCTCTTCACCGGCTTCCGGGGCCGGCCCGAGGCGGATGTCGAGGTCCTGGAGCGGCTGATGGTCTGCCTGTCGGACATGGTCATCGACAATCCGGAGATCAGCGAGATGGACATCAACCCCCTGCTCCTCCACGAGAAGGGGAACGGGGCCACGGTGGCCGACTGCCGGATCATCCTCAAGAAACCGGATGAATCGGCGGACGAATCGACGGGTGGATGAGACGATCCATCCGGTGATCCTCCGGGTGCCCGAGTCGGCGGGGGAACTCGACCGACGGGACCGGACAAGGTTTCTCAGCGAGCACGCCCGGAGGGCCCTGGCGGCCTCTGCGGAGAAGAGCGGGGTCCGGCTGGAC
>CAYSLC010000075.1:0-22294 GCA_964431545.1 uncultured Desulfobacteraceae bacterium
GCCACAATCCCCTGGCGGCGATCTACAACGCCGAGAGCTACTACCGGTGCCTGAAGGTTCCCGAGGGCGGGTGAACAGGGGCGACGTGTCGATGACATTACGGCGAAACTCCCCGCCCGTCAATGCGGACCGCCATTCCGCACCTTAAGATTGACATTTTTGCAATGGAATTGCAAAATATCCGCATGTGGATTGATCGAATATATGAAGAGACACTGAAACAACTGGTTCAACAGTTTCCGGCGGTGGTACTACGGGGAGGACTGCATTCTCACCGGGTACGTCGCCTCGAGAACGCCACGGCCGTACCCGCTTGATGAAGGCATCGAAACGGTCTCCGGGAGTCTCATCGAGGACTATTTATAAGCAGTTCGGAGGTTCCACAAATCTCAAATGGAACCGTTTCGAACGCCGACTCAATCTGGCATTGTTCCATGGGCTGTGGACCCTCTTTGCCGATATAAATCAGCCGGATAGGAATTCGACAGCCAGATCCCCCGAGTCCCCATCCCCCACATCCAACCGCACCGCCGACCCTTCCGGCGGCCCGTTCTCCAGCAGGTAACGGGCCAAGGGCACGGCGGCCCGCCGCTCCACCACCCGCTGGAGGTTCCGGGCGCCGTACCGCCGGTCGTATCCCATCTCGGCCAGATGGGCCACGGCCCGGTCGGTCCAGGTCAGTTTCAGGTTCCGCCGGGTCAGTCCTTCCCGGCCGGCGACTTGGGCGAGTTCCTTCCGGGTGATGGCCGCGATGCTCTCCGGGGAGAGATGGGAGAAGGCGACCACGTCGTCGATGCGGTTGAAGAACTCCGGCCGGAAGAAGGAACGGACCGCCGTTTCGAAGGGATCGTCCGTCTCCCCGCCGAATCCGGGCGTCGAACCGACCCGGACCCCCAGGTTGGAGGTCATGATGATGATGGCGCTCCGGAAATCGGCCGCGCGGCCGTAGGGATCGGTGAACCGGCCTTCGTCCAGGACCCCCAGAAGCATGTCGAAGACCTCGGGGGCCGCCTTTTCGATCTCGTCCAGGAGCAGGACCGAGAAGGGCTGCCGCCGGATCTTCCGGACCATCTCCCCCGGTTCCCTCCCGGATCCCCCGGTGAGACGGTCCGCGGCCCCGGGCAGGCCGTACTCGCTCATGTCCAGACGGATCAGTCGGTCCTTCTCCCGGCCGTGGCCGAAGCAGAACCCGGCGATGGACCGGGCGAGCTGGGTCTTGCCCACGCCGGTGGGTCCGCAGAAGAGCAGCACCCCCACCGGCCGCCGGGGGTCGTTGAGTCCCGCCTTGAAGGTGGCGATCACCTCGGCGGCGATCCGGCAGGCGGGGTCCTGGCCGATCACCTCGGCGGTGAGGGCGGCGAAGATGTCGTCCGGGGGCAGGGGGATCCCGTCGTCCAAAAAGATCTCCGGCAGGCCCGTCTCCCGAATGAACCGACCGGCCACCAGATCGGTGGTGATCTCCCCGGCCTTCTTCCGGCCAGCCCCGTCCAGCACCCGCCCGAAGAACCCGGCGGCCCGTCCCGGAAAGGCGGTGTAGGGATAGAACCGCGAAAAGAGCCGGTGGAGCTGGTCGTAGACCTCCCCGGCGACGGCGATCCGGCTGTTCCGGGTCCAGTTCCCGCCCATGCGCATGAACAGGGAGAGGACCCGCCGCCGGTCGAGGGGGGGAAGGGGCAGCACCTGGAAATGCTCGGCGAACCCCGGCAGAAGCCGCCGGAGGGCCGCCGTCTCCGAGGGGGTCGCCTCGGCCGCCATCCGGAGTTCTCCGCTGGTCAGGTAGGGGATGAGAAAGGCGGCCACGCTGTCCTCCGGCCCCACGCCTCCGGTCCGGACCAGCTCCAGGGCGTTGTCGACGCACAGCACCCCGTCCACCCACGCCAGCTCCTCGATCAACGACTCGCACCTCCGTTCCCACTGGCCGAGGTACTTCATGCCGGCGATCAGCCGCTGCCCGCCGGTACGCCAAAAGCGGGGCCCGGTCCCGCTCCGGTCCTGATGGGAGATCCGCCGGACCGCGTCCGCCAATACGACGGTCTTGCCCGATCCCCCCTCCCCCACCAGCAGGACGTTCGCCTTCTCCTCCCGGATCCGTTTCACCAGGTCGGCCACCTCGGTCTCCCGCTCCAGGGCGGGCGGATACCGCCTCTTCCCGGAGGCGGCGTCGAGGGGTTCGGCCACGGCGGCGAGGGTCCCGTGCTCCGGCCCGGGAACGAACCCGCCCGACGGGGTGGGCCGGGTCTTGATGGTCACCGTGTCGGCGCGCCAGCTTCGGGGCGGTTGGAAGCGGGCGATCCGCTCCAGGGGCGCCTCCTTGAAGAACCCCCGGATCCTTTGGACGGTCAGCTCCTTGACCGGATCGCCATCGAAATACCGGAACCAGATCCCCAGCGCCGGGACGGATCCCATGCGGACCTCCCCGGAAAGTCCGCCGAAGGCGCACACAAAGGGGAGGCGAATGCTGTAGGGGCAGGGGAAGACCCGGTGGCCCTGGGCCTCCTCGGGCCGCAGCGTAACGGCGAATTCGACCCAGGAAAGGTCCGTCACCACCGATTCGGGTGCCTCGTCGTTCTCTTTGGCCAGCCACTCCAGGAGGGAGGCCAGTTGGTCCTTGGCCGCCTTCTCCGTGGGGCCGGTGCCCGCCAGGGGCTCGTCGGCGTCGCCGTAGTCGTCCAGGTCCTCCACGGGGGCTGCCGTGAAGAACCCCGACTGGTCCTCCCAGATCAGGATCGGATATCGGTGGATGGGCATGGCCCCCCTCCCGTGGAAGCGCCCCGGCCGCCGGGCGCAAGGGGCATGGGCAGACGGCCGAGCAGCAGCATGCGGAAGTGTTCCGGTCGGAAACGGCTCTCCCGGAGCAGCAGCCCGGTGCGCAGATCGGCGATGGTCTCCCCAGCGTCATGGACCCGGATGATGCCGGGAAACCGGGAGCCGTCGATGCCGCCCCCGGTTCCACCGGCCTCCGCCGGTCCGTCTTCGGATGCGGGACGGACCTCCAGGCAGACCAGGTCGAGTTCGCCGTCCGGACGGGAGAAGAGATGGCCCCCCGCTTCGTCCCGGAGGAGACGGAACGCCAGGGGACCGTCGATCCGCCAGACGCCCTCGTCCGGCCGGTCCGGAGCCAGGGAGAGTTCCGGCGGCAGCCGGGATTCCAGGGCCTCCATGAACCGGTCGACGGTTTCGGCCCGGCGGGGAACCGGCCGTACCGTGAGGATCGCCCGTTGGTTCAGGTCCGCCGGTCCCGCGTCCACGGCGGCTTGCAGCAGCGCCGTCAAAAGGAGCAATTCCGTCTTCCGATGGTCTTTTTCCGCCGCGATCACCGGGGCGTCCCGGGCCAAGGTCTCCAGAAACTCGCTCAGGTCCCGGGCCGAGAGGATCTCCCCCGGAGAGGGGGTCTGGTCCCCCCACAGCCGCCGGAGCCGTTTGCGGCTCAACCTCGGTCGCGCCTGCCCGACGGCGGTCCGGCGCACCCGGACCGGCCCGTCTCCCGCGGCGGCCGCCAGGGCCTCCAGGTGTCGCCGGGCCGGGATCATCCATTCCCGGATTTCATAGTAGAAGTGGTGATGGGGGAGAAGGTCGGAAAAGGGGATTCCGGGCTCGGGCCGATATGGGCGGATTCTCTGGTCGATCTCCGCCAGCAGGCCGTCCGCGGCGTCGAGGTCGGGGTCCAGGCCGGCCGAGGAAAAGAAGGGATGGGGATCGGCGGCGATCTCCCGAAGCGCCGACACCTCGACCCGAATCCCCGCCCCGCCGGCCGACACCGAGACCACCGTCGGGTGGACCGGATTGACCGCGGCCAGACGGGCGGCGGCCGGCCGGGAGATCGATTTTTCCACGGCGCGCTTCAGGGCCCGGGCCCCCAGGTCCGGACGGTACCCCTCTTCGGCGATGCGGGAGACCACCCCGGGGTCGATATCGAGGAGGCACTTTCGCCGGATCAGCCCCTCGCGGGTGAAGATCTCCTCCAGGAGGGCTCCGCAGATGGTCTCCACCTCCGTCTTTCCGAGGGGCCGAAAGGGGATGATCCGGTCGAGGCGGTTGAAGAACTCGGGCCGGAAGAACTCCTCCGCCGCCTTGATGTACCGTCCGCCCCGGTCGTCGGGCCGATCCTGGAACCCGATGTGCCTCCCCGCCCGCCGGGCCCCCAGGTTGGAGGTGAGGATGATCATGGTGTTGGTGAAGTCGGCGGTGCGCCCCAGGGCGTCGGTGAGCCGGCCGTCGTCCAGAAGCTGGAGAAGCAGATCGAACACCTCGGGATGGGCCTTTTCGATCTCGTCCAGGAGGACCACGGAAAAGGGGGCCTGCCGGACCGCCGAGGTCAACAGCCCCTCGGGGCGGCGAAAATCCCCCACCAGCCGGGACGCGGCCCCCGGCTCCACGTATTCGTTCATGTCGTAGCGCAGCAGTCGGCGCTCCTCCCCGAACAGGTACGCGCAGAGGGCCCGGGCGCACTGGGTCTTGCCCACGCCGGTGGGGCCGAGGAAGAGAAAGGAGATCAGCGGCCGGCCGGGATCGTTGAGCCGGGCCTTGGCGATGCTCGCCACATCGGCCATGGCCGCCACCGCTTCCGGCTGGCCGATGACCCGTTTTCCCAGGGCCGTGGCCACCGCTTCCCGGGTCAGGGAGACACGGTCGTCGAGGATGGACAGGGAGAGGCCGCTCTTTTCGTGGAACGCCTCCAGGACCTCCCGGCGGGCGACGGACGCCCCTTCGTGCTTGACCGCCAGTTGCTCCAGAAACCGCACCGCCTTGCCGGGAAACGCCTGGTGCCGGGCATACCGCCGCTGGAGGTCGATGACCATGGGCGTCACCGCCGGATGGAACCGGCACCGGAAGCGTTCTTCCAGGCCCCGGACGGACCGGATCAGGATCCGGGGGAGGCGATCGCCCGCCGGCTCCCGGACGGGGATCAGGTGGAACAGGTCGGCAAACCCCCGGTCGCGTTCCCGGAGGACCCGGAGGGTCTCCGGCGTCATTTCAGCGAGAATCGCCACGTCCCGCCGCTCCAGGAAGGGCTTCATCACCTGGGCGAGGCTCAGGTCCGACTGGGCGGTGACCCCGGCCCGGAAGAACCCGACGGGGTCGTCCAGGTGGAGGATATGCCCCCGCTTTCGGGCCTCTTTCAAGATGGCGAGAAGCCGCTCCTCCCACTGGCCCACGTAGGACATTCCGGAGATGAGCCGCTGGGGGGAGAGGGTCCAGATCCGCCCCTCGCCGGCGGAGGCCCCTTGGCGGTCCCGGGCCGTCCGGCGCGCAAGGGCGTGGATGATGGCGCTCTTTCCCACCTGGGAGGGGCCCACCAGGGCCACCGGCCGCCGGCGGCCGGTGGTCAGGGCCCGGTCCAGCTCCCGGAGTTCCGCCTCCACGAGATGGGCCTGGTACATTCCCTCCGGAACATCCCGGTCGAGACGCCGGCCCACCCGCGCAAGCTCCCGGTCGCCCCGGACCTCGCCGCCGTGTCCGGTCAGGGAAAATCCGGGATCGGCCGGTTCCGCCGTCACCCGTTTCCGGCGGGGCCGGAAGGTCAGGTCGATGTGCATGACGAAAGCCTTGGCGGCGATCTCGTCGGGATCGAACCCCGGACCGTCCCCCTCCTCGTCCTCCTTGAAACGGGCCGCCAGGGCCGCCTCCGCCCGCTCCTTGGGATCCTCCCCCCGATCCAGGTCGAACCAGAGGTCCCCCAGGGCCGGCGCGTGGACCAGACGGCCCTCCCCCGTTCGGACGATCACCAGAAGGAGCCGAAACCGTAGGGTCCGTTTCTTGAGGGCGACCGAGACCTCCACGTGCCGGTCCTCGAAGTCGGGGCTGAAGATGAAGCGGGCGAGTCCGTCGTGGCGGTCCTCCCGGTCGAGGTGGTCGAGGGTCTTCCGGACGGCGCCGGCGAGCCTGGCGGTCCCCCGTTCCAGGTCCCGGTGGCGCACCCTCGGCTCCGGCGCAAACAGGGGGCGGAGGAGGTAGCCGCCCTCCCTCCGTTCGATGTAGACGGGGATGGAGAGGTTCACAAGAGCAGGGCCTCCTGGATACGCCGCCGCAGGCCCGCCTCCGCGGCCTCCTCCAGGGCCCCGTCGAAGGTCCGTCCCCGGACCGGAAACCGCCGGTCGGACGGGGGATCGAAGAGGACCCCCCGGTCGAGTTCATAGGAACGCCGGAGGGGATGCCGGTCCAGGGTCTTCCGGCGGAGGATCCCCTGGGGCGGAACGTACTCGTCGAAGGGGCCGGTTCCGGTGTGGACCAGACATCGCATGGGCGTTTTCTCCGGCCGGGGACGGACGTGGAGGCCCGATTCCGGGCCGTAGAGGGGGTAGACGGCCGATCCCCGGGCCTCCAGGAGCAATCCCGAAATCTGATCCGGCGGATCCTGGAAAAAGGTATCGGGATGCTTCACCGGGATGGCCGTGAACGGCCGGTCCTTCGATTCCGCGGCCGGATCGCGTTTCAGGACGAAGAGCTTGGGGCGGAGGCCGGATCGTCCGAAAAGCCGGTGGTATTCCCGGCCCAGCCGGAGGAACCAGCCGCTTCCATCCCCGTGGAGGCCGAGGATCACCCGGTCCGGATCCTCGAACCGGAGGCGGTGCCAGGCCACCAAGGCATCCCGCCACTCCCGCTCCAGGCCGGGGAGATCCACCCCGGGGCCGTCCGTTTCGCCGTCGTAGAGCCCAAGGAGGAGCCGCTCCTCCGCATCCCAGATCCGATCCCTCACCGCCTCGAACCGGTTCCGGACCGAGCGCATGGCGGGAAGCCGGGCCGTGGCCCGTTCCATGTTCCCCGTTACGGTCCCGCCTTTCCGGAGGCGTTTCCGGGCGGCCCGCTCCAGGGTCTCGAAGCGGTAGATGTCGCTGCCGAAGGCCCGCAGGACTTCTCCGCCGAGCACCTGCTGAACGGTTCGCCTCAGATCCGAAACCCCCTCCACCGTCTCCCCGTCCCCCGGAGCGATCCCGCCGGTCTCCCGGCGCCGTTCCCCCAGATCGACCGTCCGGACCCGGACGGCCTCCCCCGTAAGGACCACCTCGGTGCGGAGGCGCCGCCTCGCCCCTTTTTCGTTGATCTTCTCCGACAGGGGGGCCAGGACCTCGCGCTCGATGGACCGGCGGAGGGGCCGGGCCCCGTACAAGGGGCTGTGGGCCTTCTCCGCCAGGTGGCGGACCACCTCCGGGGCCACGGAGAGGGTCGCGCCGTGGAAGCCGAATCCATCCCGGCGGGCGATGCCGTCGATCTGTCCCTGGGCGATCCGGTGGAGGGTGGCCGGGGACAGGGGATGGAAGGGGACGATGCGGTCGAGGCGGTTGAGCAGCTCCGGCCGGAAGAAGGCGCGCACCTCCTCGGCCGCCGCCGCCATGCCGGACGCCGCGGCGTCCGGCTCCCCGAACCCGGGCGGCCCCTTGCCGAACCACCGGGACCCCAGGTTGGAGGTCAGGATCACCACCATGGTGGTGAAGTCGGCGGTCCGGCCCCGCCGGTCGGTCAGCCGCCCCTCCCCCAGCACCTGGAGGAGCAGGTCGAACAGGAGGGGGTGGCCCTTTTCCAGCTCATCGAGGAGCACCACGGAGAAGGGCTGTTCCCGGACCCGGGCCGTCAACAGCCCCTCTTTTCCGGCATGGGCGCCGATGAGCCGTTCCACCGCGTACGGGGCGGCATATTCGCTCATGTCGAACCGGATCATCCGGTCCGGGTCGCCGAACAGATAGGCGGCCAGGGCCTTGGCCAACTCGGTCTTGCCCACGCCGGTGGGTCCGGTGAAGAGCAGGGAGGCCATGGGCTTGCCGGTCCGCGACAGGCCGGTCTTGATCAGGGCGAGCTGGTCGGCCAGCCGGTCCACGGCCCCGGACTGACCGGCCACCCGGTCGGAGAACCATCGCCGGGCCCCGTCGAGGTCGAGGGGGATCCGGTCGTCGAGCATGAACCCGGGCAGTCCGGTCTCCCGGGAGAAGGCGTCCACCACCTCCTTCTCGGCCAGGACCGCGCCGGGGTCCGCCCCCCGCATCAGGCTCTCCAGAAACCGCAGGGGCCTTCCGGGAAGCGCCGAGTAGGCCGCGAACCGTTGGTGGAGCCGGAGGACGGCGTCCAGGGCCCGGTCGTCGAGGCCGACGCCGAGGTCCTCCTCCAGGTTCCGGGCGAACCGGCGAAGGATGGCCCGGCACGTCGCGGCCGACGGCGGCGACACCTCGATCCGGGTGAACTGATCCAGGAGAAGGGGGTCCTTCCGCTCCACGGCCGGGAGCTGATCCGGGGTGCACTCCACGATGATCCGCAGGTCGCCCCCCTGGATATGGGACCGGAGGAACCCGGCCACTCCCTGGGGGTTGTGCTCGCTCTTTCCCACGTCCATCAGCTCCGGCAGGTTGCCGAGGACCAGTACGGTTCCGGTGGTTTTCGCCTCCCCGCACAGCCTCCGGCACTGCTCCTGCCACATCCCGAACCCCGACTGCCCGGCCACCATCCGGGCGCCGCTTCCCCCCCGGATCCGGAGTCCGCCGAGGTCGAGCGTCTTCCGGCGGCGGACCGTCTCATGGATCGCCGCGGTCTTGCCGACGCCCGAGGGGCCGATCATCAAAATGCTCGCCGGCCGCGGTTCGGCGATCACCTCCGCGAGACGCAGGACAATGTCGTCCATCTCGAACGCGGGGGCAAGGGGCGCCTTTGTCAGGTCGTCGGTGATCTTTTCCAGGACCGACGCCTCCGGCTCCGGTTCGTACCGTCGACCGCAGCGGGTCTTCAGGTCCGGGAAGGGGGCCGGGACGATCCGGCCGACGGGGTGGAGCTTCCGGCACCGCGCGAGCCAGGGCAAGACCCCCGGGGAGAGGTTCTTTTCCATCCGGAGCAGCTTTTCCGAGATCCCTCCGGGGATCCGGGCGGTGAGTTCGGCCGCGGTCCGCCCCACCACCTCCAGCCCGAGGACCGGCACATAGGCGTGGTGCATGCCGGTTCCATGGCGCCACCTGACCCCATGGAACCGGACGGGGACGGGCCTCCGCCAGAGAAGCGACGGCCGGGGCGGCGCCACCGGAACCTCCCATGTCTCGATCTCCAGGTCCTCCGGGGCGTCGCGCCACCGGCGGCAATGCATGTGGAGGATCGGCAGATCCGCGAACAGTTCCGCCGCGTTCTTGAAGAGGGCATCCTCCGCCGCTTTCCGGGAGTCGTGGAGGCGGGAGACCTCGGGAAACAGGAGCGCCTCTCCCAGATAGAAGCCGTTTTCCAGCTCCTGAAGGAGCCCCCGCAGGGCGAGGCGATGTCCGGTCATCCGCCCCCGGGGTTCCGCCGCCGCGTCCGCCCCATGCGATCAGATGACCGAATCGGAACCGCCACGGGCCGGCCGGAGGGTCGCCTCTTCCACAAGGATGGCGGGTGCCCGGCTCATGGGGCCGGTCCATTCTCCTCGTCCAGCGCCGGCCGGGACTCCTGGGCCGCCTCCTTGGGGTGGATGCGCCAGGTGACCAGGGGAGAGAGCAGGTAGAAGAAGAGGTAGAGGAAGGCGGCGTGGCCGAAGTAGGGGGTGAAGACGAAGGCGAGCACCAGGATGCCGCTCATCCGGGAGAACCAGGGTTTCCGGCTCATATACCGGCCCAGGTGGAGGTACCGGATGGGGTAGACGTTCATGAGCACGGCGGCGGCGGCCATGAGCCAGAAGCAGAAGACGGCCCAGAAGCGGATCCACTCCGGATACCCCTCCACCGCCTGGCTGAAGATGATGAGCGGGGCGGTCACCAGGAGGGCCGCCGCGGGTGTGGGAAGCCCCTTGAAGAACCCCGGGATCGGGGAGGTGTCGAGGGTGAAGTAGACGAGACGGGCGATGCCGGCCAAGGCGTAGATCCCGGCGACGAGGCCGATGGGCAGCCCGGCCACGAACCGGTCCGGGGCCGAGGAGAGGGTGATGAGGAAGATCCAGGCCGGGACGATGCAGAAGCTGATGCCGTCGGCGATGTCGTCCATGATCCCCCCGACATTGATCCGGCTCCGCTTCTCCATGCCGGGCAGGGGCTCCGTCAGCCCCAGTTTCCGGGCCACCGCCCCGTCGAGCTTGTCGAAGAGGGCCGCGCCGATGAGCAGAAGGTACGCCTCCCGGATCCGGCCCTGGTAGGCGAAGAAGACGGCCACCATCCCCATGACGGCGTTCATGACGGTGAGGGCGTTGGGGAAGACCGACAGGATCCGCCGCCGCAGGAGTTCGTCCCCCAGGCAGAGTTCGTCGAGGCAGGGGGCCCCGTACTTCCGGCAGTAGGAGGCGAGGGAGCCGAGGTTGATCACCAGAAAGATGATCTCGATGAAAAAGAGCCCGCGGATGGGGATGTTCCCCAGCCAGGCCGCCCAGGCATAGGCGGGGGAGTCGGGCCCTCCCGGAAGGTAGAAGGCGTGGGCGTAGAGGAGCGCTCCCACCGGGGCCGCCACCACCGTCCGGAGGCGGGTGAACTCGCTCGGTTCGGGCTCCGGTCCTTTGGATCCCGCGAACTGGCGGATGAAGTGGGCGAAGTTGTCCCGGACCAGGACCACGATGCCCAGAAGGAGCACGAAGATGGCGTGGAGCAACTCGATCCGGGTGTTGCTCCCCGGGGTCATGGAGAGCCGCCACATCATCCCGGCCGCCACCATGGGGAAGATGATGGAAAAGACGATCTTGTCCATGATCCGGTCGGCCAGGTGGGCCATGGTGATGTTGGGGGAGAACCGGGCGGCGAACCATCCGTCCACCAGGTCGAAGGTCATGGAGATGAGGAGCAGAACCACCCCCAGGGCATAGATGACCGGGCTGCGGGTCCACATCACCCCGATGGCGCAGAGCATGCCGCCGAAGACCAGCGGCGGCCGTCCGTAGACCAGGATGGCCGTCACTTTCCGGGGGATCTGGAGTCTGCCGCCCATGGGTCGGCTCAACGGCTTCCGGGCGAACGGATCAGGCGGACTTTTGCAGACAGCATTTCTTGTATTTTTTCCCGCTGCCGCACGGGCACGGATCGTTTCGGCCCACCTTGGGTCCGGACCGGACCACCGGCACGGCCTCCGGGTTTTTGCCGTCGAAGAAGTACCAGCGGCCCTTCTCCTGTTTGAACCGGGACGCCTCGTGGTGTTCCCGCTCCTCCTCGCCGTCGGTGTATTGGGCGAGGAAGGTCACCGTCCCCTCCCGGTCCTCGGGGCCGCCGCCCGTAACTTCCCGGATGTCGAGGTTGAGCCAGGTGGTCGACTCGGCCCACTCCCGGATCCCCTCTTTATCCGACGACTTCCGCCGGTCGGGGTGGGTGGTGTCGAAGATGTAGTCGACGGCGTGTTTCACGTAGGCGGTGTACCGGGACCGCATGAGGGCCTCGGCGGTGGGGGCCTGCCGGGTTCCCTCGATATACGGTCCGCAACATTTTTCATAGATCAGGTCCGAACCGCAGGGGCACGGCTCCATGTTCCGCTCCTTGAATTAGAATGTCCGATCGCATATCCGAGCCACCGACGCCGGATCCCGCGCGATACCCACGCGCCGAGCGTCAAAAAATGGCAGTATAACAGCAACCCAAAGCCTTGTAAAGGTGACCGGAAACGGCCGATCAGCCGTATGCAAGCCCCCCGGCCGAAACGCCGTTTGACCATAAAGCCTTTGACATACGGCCGGATTTATTATAAAGGCTTGCCTGATTTGCGCAAACGGTAGGGATGCATTTATCGATTTGACCTGTGTTACAAGGAGGGTGTCCATGGATAAAAGAGGTGCTTTGCTGATAACCGCGGGTGTCGCGCTCTGTCTGGTCCTGTTCATTGTGATCGCTTTCGACGTGCATTCGGTCGATTTCTACTCCCGCCCGGAGGTGGTGGGGCCGGAGGCCGCGCACCACGGCCCGGTGGAGATCGAGTATGTGGCGATGGCCGATCAGGCGGAGGCCGAGGCGGGGGAAGCCGCCGAGGGCGCCGGCGAGGAGGCCGCGACCGAGGAGGCACCACTGCCCGACGACGCCGTGATCCCCATGGACAACGAGGCCTATGACAAGCACAAAAAGCCCATCGTTCAGTTCACCCACTATGCCCACTACACCGATTACGGCATCGGATGCGGCCAGTGCCACCATGACGAGGACGGGGCGCCGCTCACCGACCTGACCATGGAGGACGAGGTCCAGGGGTGCATCGAGTGCCACCCCAAACCGTCCGAGCGGCCCAAGGGCAAAGGGGCCCCGGATCTGACCGAATCGGAGCGGCTGGAGTACCATGCCGAGGCCCTCCACGACAACTGCAAGGGGTGCCACGACGACTACAACAAGAAGAACAACACCCGGGCCGCCCCCACCTCCTGCTCCAAGTGCCACGCTAAGTAGCCGGCCCGACACCTCCCAATTGTCCGCAGGCGGCCATCACCGACCCCCCCTTGGCGCGCCGCCTGCGGACGAACACCCGCTCCTCCCTCAACCATCCCAGGAATCGTTCCACCCCGGCCTCGTCCGGCGCCCGATACCGGCCCTCGCTCCCCGGATTGAGGGGGATCAGGTTGAGCTTGACCCGGAGGGGCCGAAGGTATTCGGCCAGGTCCCGGGCGTGCCGCCGGTCGTCGTTGACCCCGCGGATCAGGACGTATTCGATGAACAGGCTCTCCCCTTTGCGCAGGGGGTACCCGGCCATCGTCTTCCGGAGATCCCCCATGGGGTTGGCGCGGTTGACCGGCATGATCCGGGACCGGACCGTGTCGTCGGGGGCGTTGAGCGAGACCGCCAGCAGGGGGCGGGGTTCGCCCCGCCGGGCCAGGCGGCGGATGTCGACGATCCGGCCCACGGTGGAGAGGGTGATCCTCCGGAAGGAGAGGTTGAACCCACGGTCCTCGGTCAGCACCGCCACGGCGGCCATGACGTTGCCGAAGTTGTCCAGAGGCTCCCCCATGCCCATGAATACGACGTTGCGGACATCGGCGCCGATCCGGAACCGGGCGGCGTGGACCTGCCCCACCATCTCCTCCACGGTGAGATCCCGGTGAAAGCCCATCCGGCCGGTCTCGCAGAACCGGCACCCCATCCGGCACCCCACCTGGGAGGAGATGCAGACGGTGGCGTGGGTGGCCATGGGGATGACCACCGACTCGACGGTACGGCCGTCGGAGAGACGGGTGACGAATTTGGTGAGCGTATCCTCCCGGCGGACCGCCACCACCCGCCCCGGCGCGTAGCTCACGTCGCCCGCCAGGCCGAACGCCAGCTTCGGGGAGGCATCGAACTCCGGGACCCCGGCCAGCCGGAGGTTCCCGGCCCGGAAGACCTCCCGGTAGAGGGCCGCCGCGTGGTGGCGCCCCTTGCCGTACCGGCGGCCGAGTTCCGCCACCAGCCCGTCGAAGGTGAGGGCCAGGGGTTTGAGGGGCGGATGGGCGGGGGATCGGTCGTTTTTTGTCATTGCGGTTCCATCGTTGAAATTCTATACTTTTCTATGAAATCCAACACCGATTGGCAAGCGCGATCATGACGGTTTCCCCTTCGAGCCGGACTGATTCGAGCAGGACCGGCACCAATGTTGACGGGGCGGAGATCTCCAAGTTCAACGCCGCCGCCGCCGTCTGGTGGGACCGGAAGGGCCCCTACAAGGCGCTCCACGACATCAACCCCCTGCGGGTCGGCTACATCGACGGCCGGGCCGGGCTGGCCGGTAAGCGGGCCGTGGACGTGGGGTGCGGAGCGGGTCTCCTCTCCGAGGCCATGGCGGCCCGGGGGGCGTCGGTGACCGGGATCGACATGGGAGAAGCCCAGCTCGCCGCCG
Source organism: uncultured Desulfobacteraceae bacterium (assembly GCA_964431545.1). GTDB lineage: Bacteria > Desulfobacterota > Desulfobacteria > Desulfobacterales > JAABSP01 > CAYSLC01. The sequence continues at coordinate 13,708 of CAYSLC010000075.1, forward strand.
CCCGGGCCCACCTGGCCCGGGGGAACCTGGCCGTCGATTACCGCCGGAGTACCGCCGAGGACCTCGCCCGGACCCATCCCGGCGCCTTCCAGGTGGTCGCCTGCCTGGAACTCCTGGAGCACGTGCCCTCCCCCGCCTCGGTGGTCCGGGCCTGCCGGACCCTGGCCGCCCCCGGCGGACACCTCTTCTTCGCCACCCTGAACCGGAACCCCAAATCCTTCCTGATGGCCATCGTGGCGGCCGAATACCTCATGGGGTTCGTGCCCCGGGGGACCCACAGCTATCGAAAATTTGTCAAACCGGCGGAACTCGAAACCTGGGGACGGCGGGCCGGCCTGATCCTCCGGGACCTGACGGGGATGCACTACAATCCTTTCACCCGGCGGTACAGCCTGGGGGGGAACGTCCACGTCAACTACCTCATGCATTTTTCCCGGGTGCCGCCTTCACACGAAAAAGGAGGGAAGAGATGAGCAAGGTGCTGATCATCGGCGCCGGCGGCGTGGGGGGCGTGGTCGTCCACAAGTGCGCCCAGGTGCCCGAGATATTTTCGAAGATCGTCCTGGCCAGCCGGACCCTCGGCAAGTGCGAGGCGATCCGTCGCCAGGTGCAGCGGCCCATCGACATCTTCCAGGTGGACGCCGACGACACCGCCGCCCTGACGGCCCTGATCCGGGAGGTGGCCCCCGACCTGGTGATCAACGTGGCCCTGCCCTACCAGGATCTCTCCATCATGGACGCCTGCCTGGAGACCGGGGTCGATTACCTCGACACCGCCAACTACGAACCTCCGGACGAGGCCCGGTTCTGCTACAAGTGGCAGTGGGACTACCACGACCGGTTCAGGGACCGGGGAATCATGGCCCTTCTGGGGTGCGGCTTCGATCCGGGGGTCACCAACGTCTTCTGCGCCCATGCCCTCAAGGAGCACTTCGACGAGATCGAGACCATCGACATCATGGACTGCAACGCCGGGGACCACGGCCACCCCTTCGCCACCAATTTCAACCCGGAGATCAACATCCGGGAGGTGACGGCCAAGGGAAAGTTCTACGAGGACGGCCGCTGGATCGAGACCGAGCCGCTTTCCGTCCATAAGCCCTTCGATTTTCCCGAGATCGGGGAGCGGGAGATGTATCTCATGTACCACGAGGAGCTGGAATCCCTGGTCAGGAACATTCCCGGCCTCCGGCGGATCCGGTTCTGGATGACCTTCTCCGAGGCGTACCTCACCCACCTCCGGGTGCTGGAAAACGTGGGAATGACCCGGATCGATCCGGTCCGCTACGAGGGCCACGCGGTGGTCCCCCTGAAGTTCCTGAAACTCCTGCTGCCGGAGCCCTCCTCCCTGGGGGAGAACTACCGGGGAAAGACCAACATCGGCTGTCTGATCCAAGGGACCAGGGACGGCCGAAAACGGCGGTATTATGTCTACAACGTCTGCGACCACGCCGAGGCCTACCGGGAGGTCCAATCCCAGGCCGTCTCCTACACCACCGGGGTGCCGGCCATGATCGGCGCCATGATGGTGCTCACCGGCCAGTGGCGGGGAAAAGGGGTCTTCAACGTGGAGGAGTTCGACCCCCGGCCCTTCATGGACGCCCTGAACCGGCACGGCCTGCCCTGGACCGAACGGTTCCTCGACTGATGGACCCCTTTCGCTTCGATCCGGAATCGGTCCCCTCCCCCTGTTACGTGGTCGACGAGACGGCCCTCCGGCGGAACCTGACGCTCCTCGACGCCGTCCAGAGGCGGACCGGCTGCCGGATTCTCCTGGCCCTCAAGGGGTTCGCCATGCACGGGGTCTTTCCGATCATCCGGGAGTACCTCCCCGGGGTGGCGGCCAGCTCCCTGGACGAGGCCCGGCTGGGGGCCGAGACCTTCGGCGGCGAGGTCCACACCTGTGCGCCGGCGTACCGGGAGGAGGAGTTCGACGCCCTGGTCGGTTACAGCGACCACATGGTCTTCAACGCCTTCTCCCAGTGGGATCGGTTCCGGGAACGGGCCGCCGGCGGGGTCCGGTGCGGGATCCGCGTCAACCCCGAACACTCCGAAGTCAAGACCGCCCTCTACGACCCGTGCGCCCCCTGCTCCCGGCTGGGGGTGACGCGGATCAACTTCCGGCGGGAGAAGCTCGCGGGGATCAGCGGCCTCCACTTCCACACCCTGTGCGAACGCAACGCCGACTCCCTGGACCGGACCCTGGCCGCGTTCGAATCCCGGTTCGGCCGGTTCCTGCCGGGGATGGAATGGGTCAACTTCGGCGGGGGCCACCACATCACCCGGCCCGACTATGACGTGGACCGGCTCTGCGATCTGATCTCCGGGTTCCGGGAACGCCACCCCCTGGAGGTCTATCTGGAGCCGGGGGAGGCGATCGCCCTCAACGCCGGGGTCCTGACGGCATCGGTGCTCGACGTGGTCCACAACGAGATGGCCGTGGCCATTCTCGACACCTCGGCCGCGGCCCACATGCCGGACGTGCTGGAGATGCCCTACCGGCCGGAGATCGTCGGGGCGGCGCCCCCCGGCGTCCTCCCCCACACCTATCGCCTTGGGGGGACCACCTGCCTGGCCGGGGACGTGATCGGCGACTACTCCTTTCCCCGGCCCCTGGCGCCGGGCTCCCGTCTGGTCTTCCTCGACATGGCCCACTACACCATGGTCAAGAACAACACCTTCAACGGGATCCGCCTCCCGTCCATCGCCGTCTCCGGCGAGGACGGCCGGGTGCGGGTCCTTCGGGAATTCGGCCATGAAGACTACCGGAACCGTCTCTCCTGACCCGTCGCGGTCCCGCGGACGCCGCCGCCTCGAAAGGGCGTCCGGGGGCCGCGCCGGGCGCCCCGGTTCCGGGGACCGAACCCGGTGACCCATGGGGATCGGCAGCCAGCTTCGACTCGCCTTCGGCACCATGGCGCTCCTGACGCTGCTGGCGGTGGGATTCGGCTACCTGGGCCACATCCAGGCCATCCAGAAGATCGAGCGGACCGAGAACCTCCGGGTCCCCACGGTCCTCGCATCCACCCGGGCCCAGTCGGATATCCTCAAGGCCCTCTTCCACGTCCGGAGTTACCTCGCCCTGGGAGACCGCCGGTACCGGGAGGAATGCCTCCAGGCCCGGGCCGCGTTCGAGGCGGATCTGGCGGCCCTGGACGCCCTCCGGGACCGCTGGACCAACGTCGATAACGCCCGGCGCCTGGCCCGGCTCCGGGAGACCTTCGCCGCCTGGCGGCTCCTCCCGGAACAGCTCTTCGACCTCCGGGACGACCAGCTCCGGCGGGAGCCGGCCCTGCGGATCCTCATGGAGGATGCCCAGCCCCTGCTCCTCTATCTCATCCGGGACACGGGCCGGCTGATCCAGATCCAGGGGCGCCGGGAACCGACAAAGGAGAATCTCCGGCTCCTGAGCGATCTGGCCCGGTTCCAATCCTCCCTCTACGCCATGGTGGCGGGGCTCCGGACCTACGTCACCACGGGCCGGGACAGCTTCCGCTTCGAATATACCGCCAACTTGACCCTCAACGACGAAAGCCTCGACATCCTCGACAGCCGGTCGGCCCATCTGACCTCGGAACAGGCGGCCCTCTTCGGGGAGATCCGCGCCAAGAGAGCCTCCTTTCTCTCCCTGCCCGAGTCCCTTTTCCGGCTCAAGGAGGGGGAGCACGCGAGGGAGGATCTCTTCCTGTTCCGGACCCGGGCGCTCCCCCTGGCCCGGCGGATGCTCGCCCTGCTGGACGAAATGATCGCCGACCAGGCAGCTTCCCTTCAGGCCGACCTCAACGCCGGGACCCTGGAGGCCTCCCGCGCCCGGCGAAGAGGTCTGATGGGCGGGGTCCTGGCGGTGGTTCTCGGCCTGATCCTCGCCTTCCTTTTGGGTCGGAACATCACCCGCCCCATCCGCCGGCTCACGGCGGTGACCGAGCGGATCCGGGCCGGGGACCTCTCCGCGCGGGCCGATGCGCACGGCCGGGACGAGATCGGCATCCTCGGCACCAACTTCAACGCCATGACCGACCAGCTCCGCCTGAGCCTGGAGGACCTGGAAGGGCGGGGCCGGGAGTTGGCAAAGGCCAAGGAGGCGGCCGAGGCGGCCAACCGGGCCAAGAGCACCTTCCTGGCCAACATGAGCCACGAGATCCGCACCCCCATGAACGCCATTCTGGGGTTCACCGAAATCCTGGAGGGGCGTCTCACCGACGAACGGAACCGATATTATCTCTCGGCCGTCCGGTCCGGGGGCAAGTCCCTGCTGACCCTGATCAACGACATCCTCGACCTCTCCAAGGTGGAGGCCGGAAAGCTCTCCCTGGAGTATACGGCCGTCCGACCGCGGGGGCTTCTGGACGAGATCCGGGCCGTCTTCCGGCGGAAGATCTCGGAAAAGGGGATCGCCCTCCGGGTGGAGATCGATCCGGCCGTCCCCGATGTGATCCGCACCGACGAGGTCCGACTCCACCAGATCCTGATGAACCTCATGGGAAACGCGGTCAAGTTCACGGAGAAGGGGACCATCCGGCTGTCGGCCGGTGCCCGGCCGTCCCCGGAACCGGGGGGAGGGACCATGGAGCTGATCCTCTCGGTCTCGGACACCGGAATCGGGATTCCGGCCGGTGAGCTGGAGACCATCTTCGAGGCCTTTGAACAGCGCAGGGGCCAACCCTCCGTCCGGTACGGCGGCACGGGCCTGGGACTGACCATCACCCGCCGGCTGGTGGAGATGCTCGGCGGAAGGATCACGGTGTCGAGCACCGTCGGTCGAGGCACAACCTTCACGGTGGTCCTGAAGCGGGCCGAGGTCCTTCGGGCGGCGCCGGCGGAGGAGGAGACGATTCCCCCCCGGACGGAGGCGTCCCCCCTGCCCGCCGCCACCATCCTGGTGGTGGACGACGTCCGGATCAACCGGGATATCATCAAACACTTCCTGTCGGACCACCCCTTTCGGATCCTGGAGGCCGGCGACGGCGAGGAGGCGGTCTGGAAAACCATGGAATACCACCCGGACCTGGTCCTCATGGACATGAAGATGCCGGGCATGGACGGGTACGCGGCCACCCAGGCGATCAAATCCCGGCCCGAAATCCAGGACATCCCGGTGGTGGCGGTGACCGCGTCGGCCATGAAGGAGTCCCAGGTCCGGATCCGCACCCTCTGCGACGGGTACCTGGTGAAACCGTTGGACAGCGACAAGCTGACGGCGGAGATCGGCCGGTTTCTGCGGAAAAGACCCGAACCGGAGGGTCCGGCGAAAGGGTCTCCCGGCGGATCGGGGGCCGAATTCGCCGACGTCGATATCCCGGCGGTGGTGGCGCGGATCGAAGGGGGCATGGAGACCTGGCGGACCCTGTCGGAGACCCTCTGCGTCAACGACATCGAGACCTTCGCCAGGGAGATGGAGGCGGCGGGAAACGAACTCCGGTTCCCGCCCCTCGCCCGATGGGCCGAACAACTGGCCGCCGGCGCCGCCGTATTCGATGTGGAGGGGATGATCCGGATGTTGGAACGGTATCCGGCCTTGCTGCGCCGGGCGCGGGGGGATTCCCGTCAAATCGGGACGGAAGAAGGCTCCGCCATCACGGAGGAAAGATCCCGACCAAGAAAAGGGCGCATCCATTCCCCTGATGATAGAAACTTATAGGAAACGGGTTCCCCCGGACCGGCCGATCCGGTGCGGCACGCATTCCGGCCGGCCCGATGGCGCTACTCCCTCGCCGCTTGCCATCTCTCCAGATGGGCCCCGATGAACGCCGTGACGGATCGGTGGCTTTCGTCCGCGCTACCCTGGACCCAGATCGGCGGACCGAAGGCGAAATGGACGCTCCTGGCGGGGTCGATGCGGCCGAACTCCTTGATGTACCGGCCGTTGGCCCATGCATCGGTGAGCAGGGCCAGGGGGATCACCGGCACCCCGGCTTTCCGGGCGAGCTTGACCCCGATGGTGTTGAACCGACGGGGATCGAAATGGAGGGTCCGGGTGGTCTGGGGAAAGACGATGATGGAGACGCCCTCCGCCAGCAGGCGACGGCCGCCGTCCAGGACGTCCTTCAAATCCCGCCGGGGGTTGGCGCGGCCGACCACGATGGGATTCCGGGACCGCATGACATGCTTGAAGACGGGGTATTCCATCAAACTCTTTTTGATCACGAAGGTGACGTTTCTGAAGGGTTGGATGATACCCGGCAGGACCACGGTCTCCAGAACGCTCATGTGATTGCCGATGATCACGCAGGGGGAGGTGAGCTTTGCGATGTGCTCGACGCCGGTGATATGGATCCGCATACCGGCCCGTTCCAGCGCGGTGAGGATTTCCAGGCTGCTTCGGGACCACTCCCTGTCGCTGTAACATCCCCGTCCGGCCTTTCGTCCGGCCTTCCAGACCACGGTCAGCAGCCGGCCGTAGAAGACCGCGTCGGGGAAAACCCCGGCGCCGGCGGAGGCTTCTCCAGGGTCGGTCCGGTATTCGCCCTGAGTGTAGTTCAAGCGGTTCACGCCGGGTTCGATCTCTCCGGAAAAAGCGATGGGGACGGCCGCCGCGATGCCGCCCCCGGTTGCGGTCAACGGTTCGGACGCGGGCCCGATCGTGCATGGACCCGGCCCGGGATCATTCCGCCGCGCCCCCGCCCTGCCGGGCCACGAATCCCTGGGTATTGAGGCCGGTATCGGAGGGGGTGCCGGCGATCTTTGCCAGGTAAGCCGATCCGAGGTTTTCGATATGTTCGCCGATATCCTCGAAATAGTTGAGGTGCTCCTGCTCCTCGTCGATGATCCGTTCGAAGAGCTTGGCGGTGGTGCTGTCGCCGTTCTCCCGGCAGACCTTCAGGAAGTCGTTGTAGGCATCGACGGTGTCGTCCTCCAGATTGATGTCGAACGCAAAGGCCTGCTGCACGTCCTGGCCTTTGACCACCTTGTCGGCCAGATCCGTGGTCGGTTCCCCGTCCAGTTCCTTGATCCGCTCCGCGAAATCCTCGGCGTGCTGCATCTCGTCGATGGCGATGAGCTTGATCTTGGCGGCCAGCTCCCCGTAGTCCTTGTCGTCCAGGTTGTAGTGCTGGTTCATGTACTGGTAGATCGCCTGAAGCTCCATGGCGCGCGCCTTGTTGAGGACTTCGACGACCTTCTTTTTCCGTTCCTCCCGTGATTCCTGAGCCATTTCGGTTCCTCCTTCGTTTTTTCCGTTTTCGATTGTTTTTCCATTGCCGTTCCCATTGTCCCTTCATTCTACCCAGGTCCCCCATCTATGGACAAGGTTTTTCGACAACCTCGTTCGATACGAGGGTCCGGATGGCGAAGGGCCGACTCCCAAAGCGGGGGCCATATGGGGCAAGGGCCGGCGGGAGGTCGGGCCGGCGCGGGAGCCGTCACCGCTTCGGATAGGGACGAAAGCCGGGAAACGCCCCCTGGGCCGGGGTTCAGGGCCCGAGCATCAGAAGATCGGCGTCCGCCGCATCGACGGTGCCCGGTTCGATCCGGCCGGGGGCCTCGGGGAGAATCACCGTCACCGACAGATCCGACCGCTCCCGGATCCGCAGGGGGATCCCCATTTTCCGGGCATGGCCGGTCCCGGCGAGGATCACCATGACGGTCTCGGGATGGGCCTTGAGAAAGTCGACGGCGTTGAGGGCCATGACGTTGTCCCAGACCAGCTGGGCCTCGCAGAAGTAGATGAAGTTGAGATCACCGTGGGCATGGGCCCCGAAGGCCCGGCGGATGTATTCCATATATTCCTGGGTGACGTTGCAGGTGACATCGGCCAGTTTCCCCTTCTGGTCCTCGGTGAGGGAGACGAACCCGCCCTTGGCCACCTGCCGGGTGACGTCCCGGTCCACATTGAGCCCCACCAGGGGGATCCGCCGGTCCCGGGCGTACTCGAAGATCATGTTGTACAGCGGCCAGGGAAAAGCCCAGCTCTCATAGTAGATACGCTGGAAATCCTCCAGGGGAAGGGTTCCGGCCACCCAGTCGTCCAGGGCCGGCTGGTCGGCCCGGCGGAACATCTCCAGGCCCACCGCCACGGGCGTCCCCGCCTTGTGGAGCATCTCGATGACCCGGAGCTGGGCCAGATGGTGTTCCCGGGTGGTGTGGTGCTCCCCCACCACCACGACCCGGCTGGATCGAAGCGTCTCCAGGGCCTCGGCGTCGGAGACGACCGACCCCTTTTCGATATCGAAAAACCGGAAGTCCGAGGCCCCGGCCTCCTGGAATCCCATCAGGAGACCGAAGGCGGCCAAGAGCAGCAAAAAAATGCTTTGTGTTCGGTTCATGGTCTACCTCTTTCCATCTGAGAATGGATGAATGGGGATGACGCCGATGCCACCCTCACCGTGATCCCGCCGCCCACCGGTGGATCAGGGGAGAGGACCGGACCGGCCAGGTGCCCTTCTCCCGGTTCCGGCCGTCGCGGAAGACCAGATAGCTGTATTTTCCGTAGTGGGCGATCTTCCGGGCCGCTTCGGCCGCACCGCTTGTTCCAATGAGGGGGAAAGGGCCTTCGCGTTTCAACACGCAGGGGTCGAGAGCCTGTCTATCAGGACTGTCTGAAACAGACTTGACCTTCCCGGCGAACCTGATATGATCCCCCAATCATTGA
>CAYSLC010000076.1:0-22194 GCA_964431545.1 uncultured Desulfobacteraceae bacterium
TTGTATTTTATTGCTAAACATGCTATATTTGGTCCCAAAAAACATTCACTCGGGAGGTGCATAGCATGGCCACGAAAATCCAAGTCAAACACGGCGACGAGAAGTTAACGAGCAACAGCGGATTGGCTATCGTTGGTGCCATCATCGATAAGACTGAATTAAAAAACCTGGTCAATGTGGATAACCCCGCTCTTACCCGAGTTAACGGCCTGCCCAACGCCGACATTTTGACTTCGATGATCGGTCTCATTTCAATAGGAAAGCCAGATTTTGATGCAATAGAGGGTTTTCGAGAGGACATATTTTTCTTGACTGCCCTCTGGATAGTTGCCCTTCCAGCCCGTGTTTGCGCCAACGCTTGAACTCGATCGGAACGACCTACAACGATGTCATCAAGACGGAAGCCATAAAGATAATCAAACGCTTTGCCCCCGCAATAAGCCCGATCAATACCGGCTGTGGGGCTTTCATCCCTCTCGATATCGATGTCAGCCCCTTCGATAACTCCAATACCAAAAAGCAAGGAGTTTCGAGAACTTACAAAGGCCATGATGGTTACGCCCCGATATTTGCATATCTCGGCACGGAAGGCTACTTGGTCAATGCAGAACTTAGAGAAGGCAAACAGCATTGCCAGAAGGACACCCCCGAATTCATCCAAGAGACCATAGAGTTCGCCAGGCAAATCACCGACGACCCAATCTTGGTGCGCTTGGACTCCGGTAATGACAGCAAGGACAATTTTCCAGTCCTTAAACAGCCCGGTGTCGAATTCATCATCAAGCGCAATATTCGTCGTGAACCGCGAGATCTGTGGATTGAAAGGGCAAAGGCAAGGGGTACAGAAATCCCTTGTCGCGAAGGAAAGCGCAGGTGGATTGGGAAAACCGTAACTGATATTAAAGGCTATCTGACTGATTTTCCAATTATTTTTGATGTTACGGAGAGAACAAGCCGTAAAGGCCAGCAACTTGTATTCCCCGAGTATGAGATCGATATGTATTGGTGCACCCTGGCCGACATGGATGAAAAGGAGGTTATTCATCTGTATCATGACCACGGAACGAGCGAACAGTTCCACTCCGAACTCAAAACCGATATGGATATAGAGCGCCTTCCCAGTAGTCGGTTCACAACCAACAGCCTTATCCTGACTTTGGGCATGCTGTCGTATAACGTTTTGCGCATCATTGGTCAGCATAGCTTGATTGAGGGTGAACAAGCTTCCCAAACGGTGAAAAGGATCTACCGGAAAAAGGTTTCCCGGCGTCGAATTCGAACTGTCATGCAGGACATGATCTACGTTGCCGGGCGGCTGATTCGAACGAGTAGAAACTGGTTTTTGTCCCTCGGAAGTCTCAACCCTTTCGCCGGGCTCTGGCAGAGGATTTATGACCTCTTCAGAACCGACGACCTCCCATTGGCCACCTAACCTGAAGCAATTATTTGAATAAGTAAGATTGAACATATACCGGCTAACGTAAGCGGATAGGGAACCTATATTGATTCGCTAGATTTCAGCGCAAAAATTGATATCAATTTCTCAAATTCCGGCCATTCACAACTAAAAACAGCGCTCTAAAATTGAGAAGAAAATATTAGCCAGGTCCCAATATCTTGTTTAGCAACAAATATGCCACGGATTCAGGATTATGTCTCTGCAGTCGGGTAACCGGGGGCCATTGCTGGCCCCCAGTCCCCTAAGAACCGGCCTTTCCCGCATATGTCGCGTACCGGTACAATTTTCAACCCTTATCGGCTGCTGGCGGATCATTCGTAATTACATCGGGAAAAACATGAAATCCCCGCCAAGAACCCCTCACACGTCAAACGTCAACTCCCCCGGCCACTCCCGCTCATGGCCGTCCATGGGCCCCTTTTTGCAGGCATCGATCACCACCCTGTGGCCACGGTACACCAGATCCCGCCCCGGATCGACATTGTTGAAAATCTTCCAGAGGATCAGGGAGTTGTCCGCCAGGTCGATCTCCCGGTCGAAGAGGATGATGATGTTGTAAGCATCCAGCTCCGCTAGGAAGAAGAGGGCGTCCGCGAAATGCCTTCCCCCCCGGTCGGCCCGCTTTTCCACGGTCACCCCCATGATCCGGTTGGCCGGTGCGGAGGGATCGTCCAACGGGGTTTCGAGTTCGCGGCACGCGATCACGCCGGGGGCCTTGTTGCGCAGGGATTCCGTCAGGTGGGCGATCCCAGGGGCCGACTTCCGGGCGGGTGGCTGGGCCCTCGGCGGCTCCCCGGGAAAGCGCCGGGTGAGATCGAGGCCGATCTTGTTGCCGAAGTTGGCCATGGGGGAGGAGTGGTCGAGCACGTCGAGGACGCCCTTGGTGACGGTGACGTCCGACGTGATGTCGAAGGACGTCGCCAGCCGGCCGAGCACGGCCCCGGGATCCCCGGGATCGACATCGTCGTCCACCACGGCGATCGCCTTGCAGAAACTCATCTGCCCCTGTCCCCAGAGGCCGCTCATCACCTTCTGGGCGTGGCCCGGGTACTCCTTGAGGATCGACACCACCACGATGTTGTGGAAGACCCCCTCCCAGGGGAACCAGTAGTCCCGCACCTCTGGAAAGACCGTCTGGAGCATGGGCAGGAAGAGCCGTTCGGTCGCCTTGGCCAGGTAGCAGTCCTCCATGGGCGGCCGGCCCACCAGGGTGGCGTTGTAGACCGGGTTCCGGCGGTGGGTGACGGCGGTGACGTGGAAGACCGGATAGTCGTCCGCCAGGGAGTAGTAGCCGGTATGGTCGCCGAAGGGCCCCTCCCGGCGCAGCTCCCCCGGGTCCACGTACCCCTCCAGGACGAACTCCGCCTCCGCCGGCACCGACAGGTCCACGGTGACGCATTTGGCCAGGGGGACCGGCCGCTTCCGGATGAACCCCGCCAGCATCATCTCGTCGAGCCCCCGGGGCATGGGGGCCGTGGCCGCGTAGATGGTGGCCGGATCGGCGCCGATGGCCACCGCCACCGGCATCCGCTTTCCGGCCCGGACGTACTCGTTGTAATAGTGGGAGCCGTCCTTGTGGATGTGCCAGTGCATCCCGGTGGTGTTCCGGTCGAAGACCTGCATCCGGTACATCCCCACGTTCCGCCGTCCGGTGGAGAGGCTCCGGGTGAAGACCAGGGGCAGGGTGATGAAGGGGCCCGCGTCCTTGGGCCAGCACTTGAGCACCGGCAGGGCCGACAGGTCCACGGCGTCGCCCTTCAGGACCACCTCCTGGCACGGGGGACGGGACTTGGGGGACCGGGGGAAGAACCGGGTCACGTCGATGGCCTTGGGGATCGCGCCGAAGGCCTCCTTCAGGCTGGTGGGGGGGGCGAACTCGATGTACTCCCGGATCCGGTCGGCCAGCCGGTCCAGGTGATCGACGCCCAACGCCATGCAGATCCGGCGGGGGCTGCCGAAGAGGTTGGTGGCCACGGGAAAGGCGGAGTTCTCCACATTGGCGAAGAGCAGCCCCTTGCCTCCCCGGGGGCTCTTGGACTCGGCGTCGGTGATCCGGCTGATCTCGATTTCCGGGGAGACCTTACGGTCGATGCGCTGGAGTTCGCCGGCCCGATCGAGGGCCGCCAGGAATTCTCCCAGGTTTTTGTAGCAGGTCATAGGGGTTCTCCGGAGTCGGGTTCAGGTGTCGATGCCCCACCGGCGGGTCACCTGGTGGTCGATCCCCAGGTGATCCAGGACCCGGCCCACCACCGTGTCCACCAGCTCCTCCACCGTCGACGGGCCGGCGTAGAAGCCGGGGCAGGCCGGCAGGATGATCGCCCCGGCCAGGGCCGCCCGGCGCATGTTCTCGATGTGGACCAGGTTCAGGGGGGTCTCCCGGACGGCGAGGATCAGGGGCCGCTTCTCCTTGAGGCAGACATCGGCGGCCCGGCCGATCAGATCGTCGGCGATCCCCGAGGCCACCGTCCCCAGGGTCTTCATGGAGCAGGGGACCACCGCCATCCCGTTGTGGGGGAACGACCCGCTGGCCGGGGGCGCGAAGAGATCGTCCGGGCCGTGCTCCGTCAGTTCGGCCTCCGGGTGGAACGCGACGCCCCGGTCCCGGAGAAAGGCGCGGAAATCCTTTCCCGGAAAGTCGGTCTCGTGGGCCATCACCGCCCGTCCGGCCCTGGAGATCACCAGGTGGAGGGAGACGGGCCGGCGGACCAGGTGCTCCACCAGCCGGACGGCGTAGATGGACCCCGACGCCCCGCAGACGGCGACCACCAGGGTCGGCCGGTCCCCATCGTCTGTCGCCGGGGGGCCCTCGGGGGTCAGAGCCATCGCCGGACCATCTCGTCGGCCAGGATCCCGGCGAACAGGGCGGCCGAGACGAGGCTGTTGACGTGGAAGAAGGCGATGTCGATCCGGCTCAAGTCCTCCGGCTTCACCAGCCGGTGCTCCAGGACCAGGAGCCCGCCGATCAAAAGGATGGTTCCTGTGAAGACCGGGGTGAGATCGAACGCCGCGTGGAGGGCCAAAAGGGCGGCCATGGTGACGGCGTGGAGAAGGCGGGCCAGGTTGAGGGCCGTCCCCACGCCGAACCGGGCCGGGATGGAGCACAACCCCTCCCGGCAGTCGAACTCGGCGTCCTGGCAGGCGTAGAGGATGTCGAAGCCGGCGATGTAGGTCATCAGGGCCAGGCAGAGGAAAAGGATCTCCGGGTGGAATCCGCCGGTCACGGCGATCCACGCCCCGGCCGGGGCCAGGGAGATGGCGAAGCCCAGATAGAGGTGGGCGAGCCAGGTGAACCGCTTGGTGTAGGAATAGAGAAAGAGGATCAGCAGCACCGGGACCGAGAGGTAGAGGCAGAGCCGGCCCAGCAGGGCCGCCGATGCGATGAAGAGGGCGGCCGAGGCGGCCACGAAGATCCGGGCCGCCCCCGGGGTGAGTTGCCCCGACGGGATCTCCCGGCCGGCGGTCCTCGGGTTCCGGGCGTCGATGGCCGCGTCGATGATCCGGTTGAACCCCATGGCGGCGGACCGGGCCCCCACCATGGCCAGGAGGAGCCAGAGGAGGGTCTCCGGGGTCAGCGGGTGGCGGCGCTGGGCCAGGACCACGGCGGATAGGGCGAAGGGGAGGGCGAAGATGGTGTGGGAGAACTTGATCATCCGGCCGTAGGTCCGGATCCGGTCCCACAGGCCCGGGGCCCGGCCCCGCCCCAGGGCGTGGCCGTCCGAGAGCCCCCGTATCACATCCCCACCCCGTCGATGGCGGCCGCGCAGTCGGGGCACCGACCGTCCGTGATCCGGTTCTTCCGGATGGAGAAGCCCCACCGCTCGATGAGGGGGGTTCCGCAGCCGTAACAGTAGGTGGACTCCCCCTTCTCGCCGGGGACGTTGCCGGTGTAGACGTACCGGAGCCCGGCCTCCATTCCGATCCGGCGGGCCTCCACCAGGGTCTCCACCGGGGTGGCGGGCCGATCGGTGAGCTTGTAGGTGGGGTGGAACCGGCTGATGTGCCACGGCGTCTCCGGCCCCAGGTCGTCGGCGATGAAGCGGGCCAGGCGGCCCAGTTCCTCCCGGTCGTCGTTTAGGCCGGGGATGATCAGGGTGGTGATCTCCACCAGGATCCCCTTGGCCTTCATCCCCTTGAGGGTCTCCTTGACCGGTTCGATTCTGGCGCCGCAGTATTTCTTGTAGAAATCGTCGGTGAACGCCTTGAGGTCGACATTGGCGCCGTCCAGGTAGGGGGAGACCATCTCCAGGGCCTCCGGCGCCATATAGCCGTTGGTGACGAAGACGTTCTTGATCCCCGCCTCCCGGGCCAGCTTGGCCGTCTCCAGGGCGAACTCGAAGTAGATGGTCGGCTCGGTGTAGGTGTAGGCGATGGACCGGCAGTCGCCCCGTTTGGCTCCCCGGACCACCTCCTCGGGGGAATAGACGTCCCCCACGATCATCCCCTGCCGGTCCTCGGGCATCTGGGCGATGTCGGCGTTCTGGCAGAAGCGGCACTTGAAGTTGCACCCCACCGTGGCCACCGAATAGGAGAGGCTGCCGGGGATCATGTGGAACAGCGGCTTCTTCTCGATGGGGTCGATGTTCTGGGCGATGAGGCGGCCGTAGACCAGGGTGTCGAGCCGGCCGCCGCTGTTCTCCCGAACGCCGCAGATGCCCCGCCGGCCGTCCTTGATCACGCACCGTTGGTTGCACAGGTTACACTTGACCGTCTTCTCCTTCAAAGGCTCGTAGAGATACGCTTCCGTCTTACCGTCCATTGTTCTCCTCGCTCAGGCTTCCGATGCTTCCGATGCTTCCATCGACGCTGCCGCTGATGCCCCCTTCGCCGCCTCCGTTGAGGCGCCCCAGGTACCCGGCCACGATGGAGGCGGGCGGCGCTTGGGGGTGGGCGGTCAGCTCCAGGGGGCGGGCCCTGAACCGGGGGAAAAGGGTCACCGCCATGGCGGTGAAGGCGCCGAAGGGCAGGTTCCGGACCAGGTCGGATTGTTCCATTCGCCGGGTGATCCACCCCGGCCGCGACGGGAGCTGCCCCACCGTCTTCCAGGAGACGGGCACCTCCCCCATGAGGGACCGGATCAGCTGCTTGAGGTCCCAGATGCTGAAGAACCGGGCGTGTTCGTAGACGGTCCGGGTGAACATCCGTTTGACCCGCAGACCGCTCCCCTTCAGGGAATGGGGGTTCTCCACGCCGATGAAGAGCAGGTATTTGGTCACCCGGCACGCCTCGGCCAGGGCCTTCTCCGGGTCGTCCACGAACTCCAGGGTCCGGATGAGACAGCCGTAGTGGAACGCGTTGTCCTCGAAGGGGAGATCCTCGGCGGCCCCCTGATGGAGATCGGCCCGGGGGCCGAGCTTCTCCCTGGCCCGGTCGAGCATCGGGGCGGAGGGGTCGATGCCGGTGACCTCCACCCCCAGCTCCATGAAGGGCAGGAGGGTATCCCCGGCTCCGCAGCCGATGTCCAGAAGGCTCTCCCGCCGTCTGGGCTGGATCATGTCCACCATGAGGACGTTCTCCAACTCCGCCGCCATGCGCCTGCACGGCCGGCGTCCCCATTCCTCCCACTTCCTTGCATCCTGTGCGGTGTACACGTAACCCATGGAGTGCAATGTAAAGATAAAAACGGATTTTATCAAGGAAAACCTGCCCCGGCGCCATCGTGTCCACAGGGGGCTTCGGCGGGATGGCGGGGCAACCGGTGGGCAACGCTTCGCTTTTGCCCACCCGACCTTCGGGGACTTGGGCGGGGACTTGGGCGGGGACTTGGGAGGGGCGCTTGACAGGATACCCGGTTTCTTCTATTTTTATCCAAGAAAAAAGCGGACATATCCGCGTCCACGATCTCCCCGAACTTCGGTGTTTCTTCGACGCCGCAGAGGTCTGAATCGACAGCTATCCGGAGAAAATCCGGACACCCCGGAACAAAAGGCAGCCATCATGACCACGCCATCGATCCACCGCACCGGCCTCCTATTGACGGCCGTGCTCCTGTTGCTCACCCCGGTCCGGGGGATGGGCGCGGCCGCGAGCGGCCCCGGGGAGACCGTCCGGGAGCCGATCCTGGCCGGAACCTGGTACCCGGCGGAGCCGGACCGGCTGAAACGGACCGTGCTGGACTTCCTGGACGCCGCCGAGGTTTCGGAACCGCCCCCGGAGCGATTGCTCGGGCTGATCGTCCCCCACGCGGGCTACCGGTACTCCGGGCCGGTGGCGGCCCACGCCTACAAGCTTCTGGAGGGGCGGGAGATCGACCGGGTCGTGATCCTGGCCCCCAGTCACAAGGTCCGGTTCCGGGGGGCCTCCGTCCATCCGGGCACGGCCTATCGGACGCCGTTGGGGACGGTCCCCATCGATACCCGATTCGTGGCGGACCTCAAAAAGATCGATCCGCGGATCGGCCATGTGGCCGAGGCCCACCAGCGGGAGCACGCTTTGGAGATCCAGCTGCCGTTTCTCCAGGTGGCGGCCCCCGGCGCCGAGCTGGTGCCCGTCATCATGGGGGACCAGGATCTCGACACCTGCCGCGGGCTGGCCGGGGCCCTGGCCGAAGTGATCGCCGACCGCCCGGCCCTGATCGTCGCCAGCACCGATCTGTCCCATTTCCACGATGACGAGAAGGCCCGCCGGCTCGACAAGGTGGTGCTCGACCATGTCCGCGGGCTGGCGCCGGTGGAACTCCACCGCGACCTCGCCTCGGGCCGATGTGAGGCCTGCGGCGCGGGCCCCATGGTGACCGCCCTTTTAGCGGCCGAGCATCTCGGGGCCGACCAAAGCCGGGTGCTCCGGTACGCCACCTCCGGGGACGCCACCGGCGACCGGGACCGGGTGGTGGGGTATATGGCCGCAGCCCTTTTCCGGTCGGGCGCGGAGAAGACAAAAGGGGCGGCGGGACTCACCCCGGCGGAGCGGGAACAGCTCCGCGGGATCGCCCGGACCGCCATCGAGGCGCGCCTGGCCGGCAGGGCCCCCGGCGCGTGTCAAGTCGATTCCCACCACCTCCGGACCCCCCGCGGCGCCTTTGTGACCCTCAAGAAGGGGGGCGCCCTCCGGGGGTGCATCGGCCACATCGTCGGCCGGCTCCCCCTGGCCGAGACCGTCCGGCGGATGGCCCTGGCCGCCGCCTTTCAGGATCCCCGGTTTCCGCCCCTGACCCCGGCGGAGATCGACGGCCTGGAGATCGAGATCTCCGTGCTCACGCCCCTGGAGCGGGTTTCCGATCCCGGGGAGATCGAGGTGGGAACCCACGGATTGTTGATCAGGCACGGCGGCCGCACCGGTCTCCTCCTGCCCCAGGTGGCGGCGGAGCAGGGCTGGGACCGCCGCCGATTCCTCGAAGGGACCTGCCGGAAGGCCGGTCTTCCCAGGGATGCCTGGAAAGCCGCCGACGCCGAGATCTACCGGTTCTCGGCCCAGGTTTTCTAACGTAAAGAGAGAAGAAAAAAGAGCCATGCCATGAAAAACCCCGCAACCAGAAGACCCATCGACCGACGGACGTTTCTGAAGGGGTGCGGCCGGTGCGCCCTCCTCTGCGCCGGACTGCCGGTCCTCTCCCGGCTCGTCCCGGAGGCTGGGGAATGGACCCCATCGACGGCCCATGCCCAGACCCTCCGGAAGGGGTATATCGGCAAGAAGATCTCCCCCTACTTCACGCCGCTGGAGGGCGGCGAGATCCGCTGCGACCTCTGCCCCCACCGGTGCGAGGTGGCGGAGGGGGAGCGGGGCCGGTGCGAGGTCCGGGAGAACATCGACGGGGCGTACTACTCCCTGGTCTACGGCAATCCCTGCTCCGTCCACCCCGACCCCATCGAGAAGAAGCCGTTTTTCCATGTACTGCCCGGCACCGATTCCTTCTCCCTGGCCACGGCCGGGTGCAACCTCGACTGCAAGTTCTGCCAGAACTGGGAGATCTCCCAGACCGTCCCCTCGGAGACCTACAACTATCCGCTTGCCCCGGAGAAGGTGGTGGCTCTGGCGCAAAAATACAAGTGCCGGTCCGTGGCCTCCACCTACGTGGAGCCGACCATCTTCATGGAATACATGCTCGACATCGGCCGCCTGGCCGAGGATGCCGGAATCTTGAAGGTGATCCACTCCAACGGCTACGTCAACCCGGAACCCCTGTCGGACCTCTGCCGATATCTCGACGCGGCCTGTATCGATCTGAAAGGGTTCACGGACGACTACTACCGGGAGATGACCGGCGGGACCCTGGCGCCGGTGCTGGCGACCCTGGAGGCCCTCAAGGCCGCCGGGGTCCACACGGAGATCGTCAATCTCATGGTCCCGGGCAAAAACGACGACCCGGAGACGGTGGCGGCCATGTGCCGGTGGATCCGGGAGACCCTGGGGCCGGACGTGCCCCTCCACTTCACCCGGTTCCACCCCATGTACAAGCTCAAGAGCCTGCCCCCAACGCCGGTGCCGACCCTGGAGAAGGCCCGGAAGACGGCCATGTCGGCCGGGCTCCGGTACGTCTACATCGGCAACGTGGCCGGACACGAGGGAGAGAATACCTTCTGTCCCCAGTGCGGTGCCGAGGTCATCGGGCGGACCGGCTACCGGATCCGGAGCATCCGGATGGCCGACGGCGGGTGCGCGGCGTGCCGGACCGCCATTCCGGGGATCTGGGCCTGACCCCGCCATCGCGACCCGCCGCCGACGGGCCGTCAACCTTCGACCGGATCGGACACCCATGAATCAGATTTTCCCCGAAGGCCCGGAAACCGAGGCCGCGTCCCATGTCTACGGCCGGATCCTCGAGAACATCGAATCGGTGATGCGGGGCCAGCACCGGTCGATCCGGATGCTGCTGGCCGCCTTTGCCGGCGGCGGCCACGTCCTGCTGGAGGACTACCCCGGCACCGGCAAGACCACCCTGGCCAAGGCCCTGGCGCGATCGGTGGACGCCGTATTCTCCCGGATCCAGTTCACCCCCGACCTGCTCCCGTCGGACATCCTCGGGGTCTCCATCTTCGACCAGAAGGACGGGGAGTTCCACTTCCACGAGGGGCCGGTCTTCACCAACATCCTTCTGGCCGATGAGATCAACCGGGCCTCCCCCCGGACCCAGTCGGCCCTTCTGGAGGCCATGGCCGAGGCCCAGGTGAGCATCGACGGCCGCCTCCGGCCCCTGGAGGAACTCTTCTTCGTCATCGCCACCCAGAATCCCGTGGAGTCCCGGGGGACCTACCCCCTGCCCGAGGCCCAGATGGACCGGTTCGCCCTGCGCTTCAGCCTCGGCTATGTGCATCCCGAGGAGGAGGTGGGGATGCTCGCCGACCAGGGGACCGGCCATCCCCTGGATAAAATGACCCCGTGCGTCTCCAAGGCGGGGGCGCTCGGATTGAAGCACCAGGTCCAGCGGGTGCGGATCAGCGAGGAACTCAAGCGGTACATCGTGGAGATCGTCCGGGCCACCCGGACGGCCCACGGGGTGGAGCTGGGCGCCAGCCCCCGGGCCTCCCTCTCCCTGATGAAGACCGCCCAGGCCCTGGCCCTGTTCGACGGGTTCGATTTCGTCACCCCGGACCACATCCAGGAGCTGGCCGTTCCCGTGATCGCCCACCGCATGGCGGTGGCCCCGGAGGCCCATTTCTCGGGGGAGACCGCCGAGGCGATCATCGAGCGGATCCTCACGGAGGTGCCGGTCCCGGCCTGACCCCGATGACCCGCCTCCTCCACTACCTCTACCGGCGCTTCCATGCCGTCACCCATCGGATGAAGCGGCGGCTCACCCCCACGGGCCTGTTCCTCGCGGGGGCCCTCATCGCCTCGGCCGTGGTGGGGATCGACACCAACCGGACCCTCGCCTACCAGGCGTTCACCTTCGTCCTGGCCATTCTGTGCCTGGCCATGGGGTGGAGCCTCTTTTTCCGGGGCCGCTTCGCCGCCCACCGGATCCTGCCCCGGTTCGCCACGGCCGGACAGCCCTTCTCCTATCGCGTGACGGTCTCCAACCTCGGAAACAGATCCCAGGGAGGGCTCTTTCTGCTGGAGGAGAGCGGGGACCCCCGCCCCGATTACCGGACCTTCGCCGACACCCCGGAGCCGGGGGAGGAGCGTCGAAACCGGTTCGACCGGGCCTCCCGGTTCTACCGGTGGCTCTGGCTGTTGTCGATCCGGCAGCCCCGGCTGCCGGGGCAGACCCCCTTGCCGGTGATCCCCCCGGGCGGCCGGGGGGAGGTGACCCTGAGCGTCACGCCGGTCCGTCGGGGCGCCCTCGACTTCAGCGGCCTCACGGTGGCCCGGCACGATCCTTTGGGGGTCTGCCGGGGCTTCGTTCGGGTGCCGGCCCGCCAGTCGGTGACGGTCCTACCCCGCCGGTACCCCGTGCCCCCGCTCCGGCTGCCGGGTCGGCGGCGGTACCAGTCCGGGGGGGTGGCCCTCACCGTCTCGGTGGGAGATTCCGAGGAGTTCGTTTCGGTCCGGGATTATCGGCCGGGGGATCCCCTGCGGCGGATCCACTGGAAGAGCTGGGCCAAGGTCCGGAAACCCATGGTCAAGGAGCACCAGGAGGAGTTCTTCGTCCGCCACGCCCTGGTGCTCGACACCTTCACCCGGACGGGGCACAGCGAGATCTTCGAGGAGGCGGTCTCCGTGGCCGCTTCCTTCGTCTGCACCGTTCAGACCCAGGATTCCCTGCTCGATCTGGTCTTTGTGGGGCCCGAGGCCTACTGCTTCACCTCGGGCCGGGGGATCGCCCAGTCCGACCGGCTCCTGGAGGTGCTCGCCGGGGTGGTCCCGTGCCGGAAACGGACCTTCGATATCCTGCTGCCCGCCGTCCTCCAGCGGGCCTCGGCCCTGAGCGGGTGTATCTGCGTGCTCCTGGCGTGGGACGAGGTCCGGCGGGATTTCATCTCCCGGCTCCGGGCCGTGGGGACGCCGGTGCTGGTGCTGGTGATCACCGGTCCGGATGATCCGGCCCCCGACCCCGGTCCCATGCGGGACGATCCGCGAAACTTTCGGCGACTGCGGGTGGGGAGCATCCCCGGGGATCTGGCGGCGGTATGAAGCCCCCCCCCTTGCTGCTGGGCGCGGCCCTCCTCTTCTGGGGATGGCAGGCGGGATCGCTGGTCCTGGCCGTTCTCCTCGCCGCGATCCTGGAGGGCGCGGGGCTGGTCAAGAGCCGCTGGGAACTCTCCGTCTCCGACTTCACCCGGGTGGCCGATATCTGCGCCCTGATCTTCGTGGGCATGACCATCTTCTTTCTCACCACCCGCAAGGCCTCCACGGTGATCTTCGTGGCTCTCCAGTGGTTCCCGGCGGCCTACTTCCCCCTGGTGGCGGCCCAGATCTTCAGCACCCGTTCGGGGGTGGACATGCGATCCCTCTCCCTGATCTTCCGCAAGGGGGATCGGAACGGGGACCGGCCGGTGGTCCGTATCGATCTGCGCTATCCCTATATCCTCCTGTGCATCCTGTCGGCCGGCATCGCCAATGTCCGGTCCCCGGCCTACTTCGTGGGTCTGCTGGTCCTGGTGGGATGGGGGCTGTGGCCCTTCCGGTCCCGGCGGTTCTCCCCGGCGGTCTGGGGCCTCGTCCTGGCCGCGGCCTGGGGGCTGGGATGGGCCGGACACGTGGGGCTCCACCGCCTCCAGCGCTTCGTCCAGGAGCAGGGGATCGACTGGCTCCTCCAGCTCAACGCCGACGTGGACCCCTTCCGGAACACCACCGCCATCGGGGACATCGGCGAATTGAAGCCTTCGGACGCCATCCTCTTCCGGGTGGGGGACCCCGAGGAGAGGGGGCGCCGGCCCCCCTCCCTGCTCCGGGAGGCCGGCTACAACGCCTACCGCAACGGGAGCTGGTTCGCCTGGCCCACCACCTTCCGGCCCATCGCCCGCGTCAGGGGCGGCGGCACCTGGCGCGCCGGCCGGACCCCGGACGCCCCCTCGGCCGTCCGGGTGGAGGCCCCCCTCTCCTGGGGCAGCGGCATGCTCAAGCTCCCCGGCGGCACCCACGAGATCCGGGGGCTGCCGGACGTGGCCCTCACCCGGAACGACTACGGCGCGGTCAAGGCGGAGAACGGTCCGGGGCTCATCACCTACGAGGCGTGGTACGGCCCCGGCGGCCCCCTGGACAGCCCCCCCGACATCCACGACCTGAGCGTCCCCCATGATGAGGCCCCGACCCTCTTCGGGCTGGCCGAGGACCTCGGCCTCCCCGGCCGGCCCGCGCCGGAGGTGTTGGACCGGGTGGCCCGGTTCTTTTCCCGGGATTTCGCCTACTCCCTGGTGCTGGGCGACCACGGGGACGCGGAGAGCCCCCTGACCCACTTCCTCTGCGAAAGCCGGGTCGGCCACTGCGAATATTTCGCCACCGGGACGGTGCTCCTGCTGCGGGCGGCCGGGATCCCGGCCCGGTACGCCTTCGGGTACTCGGTCAACGAGTACAGCATGCTGGAGAAACGGTACGTGGTCCGGGAGCGCCACGCCCACTCCTGGGCCCTGGCCCACGTGGACGGCCGGTGGATCGACGTGGACAACACCCCGCCGGTCTGGATCGAGATGGAGGATCGGAACGCGTCGCGCTTCGAGGTCCTGACCGATCTCTTGTCGTGGGTCTCCCATCGGTTCTCCAAATGGCGATGGGGGGAGGCGGACGGGGGGGGCGAGCTGATCCTCCTTCTGCTGATCCCCCTGGTGGTGATCCTGGGCCGGCGGCTCAAGGGGGGAAAGGCGGCGCGCCGATCCATCGGCGGAAAGGAGGAGACGGCCCGGGAACACCTCCCCCGCCCGGGGGCCGATTCGGCCTTCTACCGGATCGAGGTCCGCCTGGGCGAACTGGGATACCCCCGGCGGCCCGGCGAACCCCTTCGGTCTTGGATCCGCCGGCTCGATGAGGACGGGCCGCCGGATCTGGGACTAACGAGGATCCGTCCCATCCTCCGGCGGCATTACCGGTACCGGTTCGATCCCCGGGGACTCTCGAAACCGGAACGCCGGGAGATGGCAAGGCAGGTGGACGCTTGGCTGGCCGATCACCCCCTGGGGCCGGCCGGAACCGGGCACCGGAGCGAGGAACGCTTCTCCGCATGACCGCCAATCCGCCAACCGCGAGCGGCCCCGGCCGCTGAAAGGGAACCATGGAAAAGACCCTCCTGCTCCTTTTGGGCCTCTGTCTGCTGATGATCGTCTACGGGATCTTCAAGGTGCTCATGGTGGCCATCCGCATGAGCCAGGGCAACCGCACCATCTTCCGGGAAGGGGAACTCGACCTGATCCTGGAGAACTTCCGTCACCAGCAAAAACTGAAGACGGGAGAGAGCGGGGGTCCAGGCGCCGGCGCGCAGGGGGCCGACTGGAGCCGTCATCCCCCCGAGAGCGCCTCGGATCGGGTGCTCAAAGGCCTGCTGCCGGGCGCCGTCGTCCCGCCCAAGGTGGTCCCGAGGTTCACGATGCCAGCGAAAAAGGCCGAGGTCCCATCAGCAGCGGCATCCCCGTCGCCTTCGCCCCCAAAGGCGGCGCCCGAAAGACCGCATGGGACAATTGTCCCGCCCAAGGTGGTTCCGCGGCTGACGCGGCCCATGAAGGTGACGGCCGGCAAGCCGGAAGATGAATCCCGGAAATAGACTCCGCGAGTCGACGTGAAGCTGAAGGGAAAACAAGTCGAATCCGTACCCCATGAAAACGGCTTTCTTCTCGGACCGGCCTCCGATCCCATCGTCGAGGATCTTCTCAATGAGCCGCGGTTGAACAGGGTCGATCTGACCATTGATGTGGGCGGCCAAGGCTTCTGCCCATGCCGCTTCAATTCAGACCGAGCACGAGTCCAAGGGCATAATCGACCTCTTCCATCAGTGTCCTGGAGAGGGAGCCCGCCTGATCATAGAGCCAGCTTTTGTCTACCGTGGCAATCTGACTGACATTGATTACAGAATTCCGATTCCAATAGTATTTTTCTGATAGCAGCGCTGATCAGCGGATCAAAGGGGATGTCGACGTCATCTAAGAGCCTGTTGATGGTCTGTGTGATGTCTCTTACTTCTTTCTTTTCCAATTTTTTTAGATATGCTCGGATCGCGGCTGTATACAGCTCATTTCTGGAAAGCCCATGTTCCAATGCATATTTTTCGGCGATGGAAAATAATTCGTTTGGAAGCGATATCTCTGTTTTCAAAAATGGATCCCTCCAAGCATCGGGTTTTCTTTTCCACTGGGCAATACACGATCGAACAGCATCACCGAATCTAAGAATAATACAGGAATCGGGGGGTGCGCAACGGGAAAAAAGAAGCTCCTCCACCGGTTCATCTTCCGCGAAACAGCACCAACCCCGCAACCCCTCCAACCTCCAGCAGCGCGAAGATCCCCAGGGTCGTGGGGAGGCCGTGGACCGGGATCAGGAACAGCGACCCGGCCAGGGCCCCGAGGCCGGCGCCGACAAGGTCCACGGCGTAGAGTCCGCCGCCCACGGTGGCCGAGGCCGTTTCGGTACCGGACATAACCAGGACCGCCAGGGAGAAGTGGGCCCCGCCCAGGGTGCCGGCGGCCAGGGCCAGGGCCGAGAAGGGGACCCCGATGGGGATCGCCGTGTCGCCTCCCGCCAGCAGTTCCCGGAGGCCGAGCAGGGCGCCCATGAGGGCGAGGGGGAAGATCGCCCAAGCGGTCTGGGCCGCCAGGAGTCCCCGAAAGGTCCGGCCCGGTGCCCATCCCCCACGGGACCAGCCGTCGGCCCAGGCGGTGCCTAGGGCGAGGCCGGCCATGAACAGGGCGATGATCAGGGCCAGTTGCCGGTAGACGAACCCGGCCAGGATCTGGAACCCGAGGAGGAGGGCCACCTGGGAGACGATGGCCGCCGCTCCGGTGGCGGCGACGCAAAGGGCGATCGTGGGACGCCGGGGGTCCGGACGGGTCCTGACCAGGGCCAGGATCAGGAAGATCATCAGGGTCGCGGCGGCCCAGACCGCCCATGCGGGGATCCGGGAGAGGGCCAGGAGGGCCGCCGCCAGTCCCGCCTCCACCTGGGTCGACCAGAGGACCAGGTTGTGGAAGTAGCAGGTGGGGGAGAAATCCCGGTTGACCCGGGGGCGGGGCGCGTCTCCGACGCCGTCGGACGATCCGAGGACCGTCCGGAAGTAGTCGAGCCGGAACGGGTTGAGCAGGTCGGTAAAGTAGTCCGGCCGGGCGTAGTCGGGATGGAGACCCCGCGCCGCCATTCGGTCGATCAGTAGGTCCGGGTCGAGGGTCAAAGCCGTCTCCTCGGAACCGGCCACGAACCGGGCGGTCTCTCCGGGCAGGAGGATCGCTTTGGGAAAGGCGCGCCCAAGGGTGGCGTCCACCGATCGGAGATACCGGATCTGGGCCGGGCCGAGCATCTCCTGGGCCGAGGAGACGGAAAAGGAGAAGATCCCCGGCGGCCCGGGGCCGGCGGCGAGACGGTCCCGGATCCGACGGAAGAACGACAGGGTGTAAAACCGGTTCATCTCCGCGTTCATCGGGTCCCCCACGTTCATGAGGACGGCGTCGTATCGCCGGTCCGTTCTCCGGACAAAGGCCCCGGCGTCCTGGTGGATGAGCCGGACCCGGGGGGCGCCGAGGGGGGTCGTGGCCGACGGCGGCAGGTGGCGCCGGGCCAGCCGGATCAACTTGGGATCGGGCTCCACGTAGTCGATCCGCTCCACGCTCGGATGGGCCAGGATCTCCCGGACCAGGCCGGCCACGCCGCCGCCGATGAGGAGCACGGTCCTGGGCGCCGGGTGCTGGAGCAGGGCGGGGTGGACCGCGAGTTCCGCGCTCCTCGGGTCCGGAGCCGAGAAGAGCCACAGGCCGTTGGCGAAGACGGTGGCGAGGCCTTCTTCGCGGACCAGGGCCAGGTTGTGGAAGGGGGTGTCCACGGCCGCCACCACGTTCGGCCCCCACTGCCACCGGCGGCTCAGATCGGCCAGACGGCCTTCGAAGGCCAGGGCGGTCAGGAGACCGGCCAGGAGGAGGGCACCGGCGGCGGTCCCCCGGCGCCGGGGGGCCGGTGTCCCCACGAACCGGGTCAGTCCCGCGGCCGCGGCCGCCAGGATCGACGCCGAGAGCAGCGCCGCCGTCAGCACCGGGACATGGGGCAGGAGGAGGAAGTGGAAGGCGAGCCCTCCCAGGGCCGCCCCGATCGCCTCCCCCAGGTAGATCCGGAGGGGCCGTCCGCCGGGGCCGGCGGAGCGGACCGCCCAGGCCAGGGAGAAGAGGAGCCCCGCCGCGAGGCAGAAGGCGGCGGTGACGGTGACGGAGACCGCCAGCATGGTCGTCGGCGCCAGGACCTCGCCGGGGGGGATCCCCCACAGGGGGCGGGCCCCCCGGATCAGCAGGAGCGTCGCCGGCAGCAGGAGGGCCAGCGCGCCCAGGGCGGCGGCCAGGGGACCCGGCCCGGCCCGGTCCCTCATCCGCCGGCCGGCCCACGCCCCCAGGGCGGTCCACGCCATCCAGGCGGTGAAGATGATGCCGGTGGAAAGCTCGTTGCCGTGGAAGAGGACCAGCAGCTCCCGGACGACCAGGATCTGTCCCAGGGCCCCGGCGGCGCCGGCGGCGGTGACGGCGACCAAGGCCGCCCCTCTACGGGATCGTTCCATGGGGCCAAGATACCACGGAAAGCGCTCCCGGCGGAAGGGGACGACGGCGGTTTCCCTTTGCCCGGATCGGCGGGGTATGGTACATCTGGACCGACGGGAGACGGTGAACCCCGAAGAGCAAGATCAGGAGGCCCACCACAATGGAGACACCCACAACGCTGAAGGCGCTGACCCGGCCGGTGATCGTCGCCCACCGGGGCTACCGGGCCGCCTATCCGGAGAACACCCTGTCCGCCTTCATCGGCGCCGGCGAGATCGGCGCCCCCATGATCGAGCTGGACGTGACCCTCACCCGGGACCGGGCCCTGGTCGTCATCCACGACGACACCCTCAACCGCACCACCGACGGCAGGGGCCCGGTGCGGGCCTTCACCCTGGCCGAGATCAAGGCCCTGGACGCCGGCGGCTGGTTCCACCCCCGGTTCGCCGGGGAGCGGGTCCCCACCCTGGCGGAGGTCTTCGACGTCGTGGACCATGATGTCTGCGTCAATGTGGAGATCAAAAGCGCCGCCCACGATCCGGATGATCCGGAGGACGGCGTGGAGCGGCAGGTGGTCTCCCTGGTCCGGAGCCGCGGCGCCGGGGACCGCGTCCTCGTCTCCAGCTTCAGCCGGCCGGTCCTGGAGCGGGTCCGCCGCCTCGACGGCGACGTGGCCCTCGGGGTCCTTACCGACCTCCGCTTGGATGGGGAAATCTTCTCCTTCTGCCGATCCGTGGGGGCCTTCTCCGTCCACCCCGAACAGCGGCGGCTGGACCGGTCCCAGGTGGCCGAGGCCCACCGCAACGACCTCCGGATCTTCCCCTACACGGTCAATGAACCCAAACGGATGCGGGCGGTCCTCCTGATGGGGGTGGACGGATTCTTCACCGACGATCCCCCGGCGGCCTCGTCCCTCCTTCGGGAGGGATGATGGGCCGGGCCGGCGGCCATGCCCCACTGGCCGAACTCCGGGGGCAGATCGAGCGGATCACCTACGCCGACGAGGAGAGCGGGTACACCGTGGCCCGGGTCAAGGTCTTCGGACGCAACGATCTGGTGACGGTGGTGGGCAACTTCATGTCCCCCATGCCCGGCGAGATCCTCAAAATGGCGGGGGAGTGGGTCCACCATCCCCGGTTCGGCGAGCAGTTCAAGGTCGCCCGGTACCACACCGCGGTGCCGGCCACGGTCTACGGCATCAAGAAGTACCTGGGCTCCGGGCTGATCAAGGGGATCGGCCCCAGGATCGCCGAGCGGATCGTCGACGCCTTCGGCAAGGAGACCCTCGACGTCATCGACGGGCGGGTGGAGGACCTCCACCGGGTGGAGGGGATCGGAAAGAAGCGGGTCTCCATGATCCGCAAGGCCTGGGAGGACCAGAAGGAGATCCGGGAGGTGATGGTCTTCCTCCAGGCCCACGGCGTGAGTTCCGCCTACGCCACCAAGATCTTCAAGCAGTACGGCAACGAAGCGATCGGGAAGGTCAAGGAGAACCCATACCGGCTCGCCATGGACATCTTCGGCATCGGGTTCGTCACCGCCGACCGCATCGCCGAGAAGCTCGGCTTCGAGAAGGATTCCCCCCTCCGGGCCCAGGCGGGGGTCCTCTACGTCCTCCACAAGCTGGCCGACGAGGGGCACGTCTACTACCCCTACGAGCCGCTCCTGGAGAAGTGCCGGGAGATCCTGACCGTGGAGCGGGAGGTGGTGGCCGGGGGGCTGGCAACGGTGGCCGCGGACCGGCGGGTGGTCATCGAGGACCTCAACGACGATCTGGAGGCGTTCCAGGCCAACCTCAAGGCCGTCTACCTGGCCAAGTACCACTACTGCGAGTCGCGGGTCGCCGACCGGCTCCACATCCTGATGCAGGTGCCCAAGACCGTCCGGCCGGTGGAGACGGAAAAGGCGGTGGCCTGGGTCCAGGAGAAGCTCGACATCACCCTGGCCCCGGCCCAGGCCCGGGCCGCGGCCCGGGCCCTGGAGAGCAAGGTGATGGTGATCACCGGCGGGCCGGGCACCGGCAAGACCACCCTGCTCAACGCGGTGCTCAGGATCCACGCGGCCCTGGGGGTGAAGATTCTCCTGGCCGCCCCTACCGGCCGGGCCGCCAAGCGGATGACCGAGGCCACGGGCCATCCGGCGAAGACGATCCATCGGCTCCTGGAGTTCAGCCCCAGCCAGGGCGGGTTCGGGCGTAACTTCGACCATCCCCTCGACTGCGATCTTCTGGTGGTGGACGAGGCGTCCATGATCGGCACGGTGCTGATGCACCACCTCCTCCAGGCGGTGCCCGGCGTCGCCACCCTGATCCTGGTGGGGGATGTCCACCAGCTCCCCTCGGTGGAGGCGGGCAACGTCTTGAAGGACATCATCGCCTCGGGAACGGTGCCGGTGGCGACCCTGACGGAGATCTTCCGCCAGGCCCGGGAGAGCCGGATCGTGGTCAACGCCCACCGGATCAACGCCGGCCGGATCCCCGACCTGGGCGACGATTCCCCGAAAAACGACTTCTTCTTCATCCAGCGGGAGGCCCCCGAGGCGGTCCTGGAGACGGTGCTGGAGCTGACCCGGGACCGGATCCCCAACCGGTTCGGCTTCGACCCGGTGGACGGGATCCAGGTCCTCTCCCCCATGAACCGGGGGATCGTGGGGGCGGGGAACCTCAACGCCGAACTCCAGCAGGCCCTCAATCCCAGGGAGGACGCCCTGGTCCGGGGCCACCGGCGGTTCCGCCTGGAGGACAAGGTGATGCAGATCCGGAACAACTACGACAAGCTCGTCTTCAACGGCGATATCGGACGGATCCGCCGCATCGACGGGGTGGACCAGGAGGTGACGGTCCGGTTCGACGGCCGGGACGTGGCCTACGAGTTCTCGGATCTGGACGAGCTGGTCCTCGCCTACGCGGTCTCGGTCCACAAGGCCCAGGGGTCGGAGTATCCGGCGGTGGTGATCCCGGTGGTCACCCAGCACTACGTCCTGCTCCAGCGGAACCTGATCTACACGGCGGTGACCCGGGGAAAATCCCTGGTGGTGCTGGTGGGAACCAAAAAGGCGCTGGCCATCGCGGTGAAGAACGACCGGACCCAGGCCCGGTACACCCGACTCAAGGAGCGCCTGACGGCGGCCCCGGCCCGGTCCCGGCCCGGGTTCGGAGGCGCCCGCCGGGCCGGGGCCGCCGGAATGGAGCCGACCCCCGGCGCCGGGTGAGGCGGCCCCTCCTTCCAGTACCCTGTCGCATTATCTTTTTCCCTTCCTCTGTTCCGATGATCGGCGCGTCAGCCGGCGTATATTGTCTGAAAGGCGGTTGAAACGCTTGAAATCGGTTGCGGTATGATATATGCTGTAAAAAGCTATCGCCACCCCCACCTGTTTCTGAGTTCTAGTCTCGGACAGATCAGAATCGGGTATTTACCCGTCGTCAGACGAGGTTCCCACTGATGAAGCCGAAGCTCTATATCGAAAACTCAATAATCAGCTATCTCACCGCGGACCCAAGCCGCGATATCATTACCGCTGCTCGCCAGGCATTGACCCGGCAATGGTGGGACGAGAAGCGGTTCGAGTACGAACTTTTCATTTCCGAGTTTGTTATCTCAGAGGCGGGGTCCGGCGATCCGGAAATGGCAACTCGGCGTCTTGAGGTGCTCATTGGTATTACAGAAATAGAACTCACTGAAACCGTTGCTGAATTTGCTAATATTCTGGTCAGAGAAGGTCCTCTCCCCCAGAAGGCGGTTCTCGACGCCTTGCACATTGCCGTGACCGTGAGTGGCGGGATTGAATACCTGCTGACATGGAATTTTGCGCATCTGGCCAATGCGACGATACGGAACCAGATTGAACGGAAATGTCTTTCAATGGGGTATGAGCCACCTATTATCTGCACACCAGAAGAATTGCTGGGGGAATAGCGTAATGAACCACGACGAGATCATCAAGGAAGTCCGTGCGTTGCGTGAGAAATTGGCTGCAAAACACAACTATGACGTGCTTTCCTTGTACGAGACGGCAAAGAAACGCCAGAAAAAAAGCGAACGGAAGGTCGTTAAACTGGCCCCCAGGCGATTGGAGAATGCGGCCGAGAAAACCGCCTAAATTCTGCTGCGGAGAAACC
Source organism: uncultured Desulfobacteraceae bacterium (assembly GCA_964431545.1). Taxonomy (GTDB): domain Bacteria; phylum Desulfobacterota; class Desulfobacteria; order Desulfobacterales; family JAABSP01; genus CAYSLC01. Next base: position 22,109 of record CAYSLC010000076.1, read on the forward strand.
TGATCTCACGGCGGTGACCCGGGGAAAATTTCTGGTGGTGCTGGTGGGAACCAAAAAGGCGCTGGCCATCGCGGTGAAGAACGACC
>CAYSLC010000077.1:0-3099 GCA_964431545.1 uncultured Desulfobacteraceae bacterium
AGCTTCTCCGAATTGATGGGTTTGGAGACATAGGCGTCCATACCGGCCCGGAGAAACCGCTCTTCGTCCCCCCGCATGGCATGGGCGGTCATGGCGATGATGGGGATGTGCCGTTCCCGGCTGTCTTCCCGGATGCGCCGGGCCGCCTGGAGGCCGTCCATGACCGGCATCTCGATGTCCATGAGGACGAGATCGAACCGCTCCTTCCCGAAAGCCGCCAGGGCCTCCTCGCCGTTTCCGACGGAGACCACATGGTGGCCCTTCCTCTCCAGCAGGATCATGGCCAGCTTCCGGTTGAAGGTGTTGTCATCGGCCAGAAGGATCTTCAGCGGCCGCCCCCGTGAGGCGCCATTCCCCGACTCCGTCCGTTCTTTCCCCGGCGGCGCCCCCTGCCCGGCCAGGGAATCGACCCGCCTGAGACCGAGGGTGACGGTGAAGGTGCTCCCCGAGCCCGGGGCGCTGTCCACCCGGATGTCGCCCCCCATCATGCGGACCAGTTGGCGGGAGATGGCCAGCCCCAGGCCCGTGCCGCCGAATCTCCTTGTGGTGGAGGAATCGACCTGGGAAAAGGGCTCGAAGACGGCGGCCAGCTTTTCGGGCGGGATGCCGACGCCGGTGTCCGACACACGGAACCGGAGGGCCGCCCGGTTCCCGGCCCCCCTCCCGGCGTCCACCCGGAAATGGACCCATCCGGCCTCGGTGAACTTGATGGCGTTGCCCAGGAGATTGAACATCACCTGGCGCAACCTCGCCAGATCCCCCTCCACCCGGTCGGGGGTCTCCGGCGTTACATGGAAGACCAGATCCAGTCCCTTCTCCTCGGCCTTGGGCCGGAAGAGATCGACGAGTTCCCGCAGCTCCCCGTGGAGATTGAAAGCGGTGGTTTCCAGCGAAAGCTTGCCGGCCTCGATTTTGGAAAGATCTAAAATGTCGTTGATCACCAACAGCAGGTGCTCTGCGGAAGTTTTGACGTATTGGAGGTTCTTTCGCTGGACAGGGCTCAGACGGGTGTCGAGGGTGAGGTCCGTGAACCCGATGACGGCGTTCATCGGGGTGCGGATCTCGTGGCTCATGACCGCCAGGAACCGGCTCTTGGCGATATTGGCCGCCTCGGCCGCCTCCTTGGCCGCCACGAGCTTCTCATAGGATCCCTTCCGGTCCAGCTCCGCCGACACCCGCTGGGCGAAGATCTCCAGAATGGAGGAGACCACGGTGTGCTCCTCGATGGGCCTCCGGAACAGGACCGCGACCACCCCCACGGTGGCGCCGTCCGCGTTGTCGATGGTTTTGCCGATATAGCTCTCGATCTTCTGCTCCGTCAGCATGCGGTCCTCGGGGAAGAGACGGGTGATCTCCCGGGGGTAGATGCAGCTCTTTCTGCGGATCGCCTCCTCGCAGGGGGTTCCGGCCAGTGCATAGACGAAGTTGTCGATGATCCTGCCGTCCAGATTGAAAGCGAGCGTCTCGATATGGCGCCGGTCCTCGGTCCATCGCCCGATCAACACGGCGTCCGCCTTGAGGGAGGCCCCCAGATAGGTGACCAGGGAGCGGAAGAAGGTGTCCCCGGTCTCCGCGGAGACCCCCTTGGCGATGCTGAGAATCATATTTTCGGTGCGCTTTCGGTCGACGATGTTCTCCACCATGGCGACGAAATGGCGGGGCCGTCTCTCCTCGTCCCGGGCCAGGGAGACCGTCACCTCGCCCCAGACGGCCCGGCCGTCCTTCCGGAGGTACTTCTTCTCCCGGGACCACGACTCGATTTCGCCGTTTATGATCCTTCGGTTGAGATTGGTGCTCATGCCCCGGAAATCGGGATGGGTCACATCCTCCACCCGGCATCCGAGGAGTTCCGCCTCGGTGTACCCCAGGAACCGGCAGAGGGATCGATTGACCATGAGAAACCGGCCTTCCGGGATGTCACATTGGCAGATCCCGACGGGGGCGTTGTCCACCGTGGCCCGGTAGAGCGCCTCGCTCTTCCGGAGGTCGCTTTCCACCCGCTCCTTCCGGGACAGCTCGTCCCGCAGGCGCCGGATCTCCTCCCGGAGCCCCTCGGTCTCTTCCGTGTCGATCCGTCGGTCCGGGGCATTGTCGATCATTGACGTCATCCAATGAGCCTCGTGGAGGCGGCCGTTGGCGGAGCCGGCTCCTCCCACGGGGTGCCGGCCGGTTGGCCGCATGGTACCCATTTCACGGTCGAATCGCAATGCCGATTCCCACCCCGCGCCGTCCATCGTCATCGATTCAAACTTCCCCGGGACCGTACCGCGCCGTCCGGTCCCGGCCCACGGCCTCGGCCCGGCGCCGCCGGAACCTTTTGACACCGCTTCCCGATTCGGGGTATGGTGGCGGCTGAACCGTAGGAACAACACGGGAGAAAAGGATATCAGAATTCTTGGCTATTTCATCCTCTTGGCGGGCCTCGGCGGACTGGCGGCGCCCCTGGCCGCCGGAAGCGGAGACCAATGGGGGGCCGCCGTCGCCGGCGGCGGCATTCTCGTGGTCCTGGGCCTTGTCTTGATCCGGTTCTCGCCCGTGCGGCGGATCACCCGCCCCGATAAGCTCCAGGCCGCCCCGGATCGGATCGGATCGATCCTCGTGGTCTGCACCGGCAACATCTGTCGCAGCCCCATGGCCGAGGGTCTGCTGCGGAAAAAGCTGGTCTCCGCGGGGCTGGGGGATATCCAGGTCTCCTCCGCCGGGGTCATGGGGCTGGAAGGCCGCCCCCCGACCGATCCGGCCATCGAGGTCTGTTCGTCCCGGGGGGTGGACATCTCCGGGTTCCGGGCCGCCTCGCTGAACCGGGAGATGGTGGTCTCGGCAGACCTGATCCTGGTGATGGAGCACCACCACTTCCGGTTCATCGCCCGCCGGTACCCCGAGGGGAAGAAGAAGGTGGCGCTCCTGGGCGCCTTCGACCCCGTGGAGCCCGGAACCGAGATCGAGGATCCCATCGAAATGCCCGTGACTCAGTACCAGGAGACCCTGGTCCGCATCGAACGGTGCGCCGACGCCTTCGTCTACTGGGTGCTGGACGCCCGGTTTTGATCCGACCGATCCCGGATCGAAACCATCGATTCCGGCGGTTCGATCAGGGGG
>CAYSLC010000077.1:3199-15671 GCA_964431545.1 uncultured Desulfobacteraceae bacterium
TCCGGCGGTTCGATCAGGGGGAACGGGAGTAGACATCGGCGTCCAGGGGGGCGCGCTCCCCGGCCGCCAGCCGGTGGTAACCCGCCGCGGCGATCATGGCGGCATTGTCGCCGCAGAGTTCCACCGGCGGGATATGGACGCGGATCCCCGACCCGGCCGCCGCATCGGTCACCCGCTCCCGCAGGCGGGGGTTGGCCGCCACCCCCCCCACCAGGGCTAGATGGCCGCACCTCCGGACTTCGGCCGCCCGGACGATCTTGTGGCAGAGCACATCCACCACGGCCTCCTGGAACCCCGCCGCGATATGGACCATCTCCTCCCCGCCGATCCCGTCGATCCCCCCCAGGGTCCGAAGGTGCCGGTTCACCGCGGTCTTCAGGCCGCTGAAGCTGAAATCGAAATTCTCCTTGTCGAGGTAGGCCCGGGGAAACGGGACCTTTCGGGGATCGCCCCCCTCGGCCATCCGACTGAGCACCCCGCCGCCCGGATACCCGAGCCCCAGCATTTTGGCCACCTTGTCGAAGGCCTCGCCGGCCGCGTCGTCCCGGGTCCGTCCCAGCAGCTCACGGGCCATCGGGCCGGCCACGTGGTAGACGGCCGTGTGCCCCCCCGAGGCGAGGAGGGCCACGAAGGGGTAGGCGGGCGGATCGGTCCCCAGGAAGACCGACTGGAGGTGGCCCTCCAGATGGTCCACCCCCACCCAGGCGATCCCCCGGGCGTAGGCGTAGGCCTTGGCAAAGGAGAACCCCACCAGCAGGGAGCCGATAAGCCCCGGCCCCTGGGTGGCGGCCACGCCGTCGACCGGTTTGGGGCCCGCCCCGGCCTGGTCCAGTGCCGCCGTCACCGTGGGGAGGATCGCCTCGATGTGCTTCCGGGAGGCCAGCTCCGGCACCACCCCGCCGTAGGGGTGGTGGACCCGGGCCTGGGAGGCGACCACCGAGGAGAGGATCTCCCGTCCGTCCCGCACCACCGCGGCGGCCGTCTCGTCGCAGGAGGATTCGATGCCCAGGACGATCACAGGCCCCCCCCGGTCCGTTGCCCAGAGGAGAGGTGGTCGGTTTGCCCGGATGCGTCGACGGAGGCCGTCCGGACGGGGGCGCTCCGCTCCCGGGTTCCCACGGCCCGGAGACTACGGGCGGGGGACTCCAAGTCCAACGGCTCCAGGCAGATGGTGAACTGCTTCAGGAAGAGGCCATGGGCCTTGCAGAACCGCCTGACCCCCTCCAGGCACCGATCCTCCTTATGATTGAAGGAGATGAGCATGCCCGTGAACCGATGTTTCTCCAAAAGCTTCGGCGCGTCCGCAAAGGCGCCGAGAATCGGGTATCCCTGGAGCTTTTTCCCCTTCTTGAGGGGATCGTCATCGATGAACCCCACCGGTTTGATGTGGTGGACCTTGTTGTTGATGATCTCCCGCAGCAGGATCTCCCCGCCCCGGCCGGCGCCGTAGATGAGGACCGTCTCCCCGGACAGGGTCCGCCGCTTCATGGTGTCCAGGGAGATCCGGAAGGAGCCCCGGGTCCCCAGCAGGAGGCCGGTGGTCAGCAGCCAGTCGATGACGAAGATCCCCTTCGAGAAGTCTTCGAACCGGTAGATGAAGGTGACCGCCGCCACCGACAGGAGCGTGGCGAGGAAAGAGGCCTTCACATAACCGAAGACGTCGTCGGTGCTCAGGAATCGCCAGAACCCCCGGTAGATCCCCGCCACAAAGAAGGCCACGAACTTGCAGATGATCACCGCCGGCAGGGAGTGGAGGAAGACCCGGAAGAACCGGACGAACTCCTCCCCCGAATACCGGAGTCGATAGGAGAGGTAATAGGCGAAGGCGATGAGGCAGAAGTCGAGGATCACCAGCGCCATCTGCCGCTTGTAGGTCAACTCGAGAAGAATGGGCGTGTAGGAGCGGTTCCGGAGCAGACAGAACTCCCGTTCGGGATAGATTCGGAGCTGGGCCAGGTAGATCCCCATCAACAGCACCGATAACAGGAGGGGAATGATCACCGCCGGGGAGGAGAAAGCGTCGTTCCGGGCCACGAACAGGGCCGACAGTCCGGAGATGGCGCCCACCCCGTAGAGGAAGAGCACCGCCCCCCGTTCGGTGAACCCCACCAGCACCAGGCGGTGGGAGGTGTGGTCCCGCCCCCCCACGGAGGCGCTCCGTCCGCTCAGCAGCCGGATCAGGGTCACCAGGGTGGTGTCCAGAAGGGGGACCATAAGGACCATCACGGGGACGGCATAGGCCGACAGGACGTTGCCGTCGACCCGCTGGGCGTAGTGGAGGGAGAGCAGGGCCAGGTGGAATCCGATCACCATGCTGCCGCAATCCCCCATGAAGATGGACGCGGGATGGAAGTTGAAGACCAAAAAGGCGGCCAGGGCCCCGGCCAGGATCAGTGCCGCGGCGGATGCGTCGGGGACCGCCCCGGTAAAGAGGCCGGCCAGGTACAGGGCCGCGATGAGTCCCACGCCGGCGCACAGCCCGTCCATGTTGTCCAGGAGATTGAAGGCGTTGGTGATGCCCACGATCCAGACGATGGTCACCAGGGTGTCCACGGTCAGGGAGGTGAACCATTGGAGCCGGAACCCCAGAAAGGCGATCAGGGAGGCGGTCAGAATCTGTCCCACCAGCTTTGTGTGGGGCTTGATGCGGAGAAAATCATCCAGAAGGCCCAGGGCGAAGAGGAGGGCCGACCCCAGGATGAGGGCCGCCCAGAGGGAGGCCGGTTGAAGGGGCAGGCTGTATCTGCCCGGTTGGGGAAAGAGATCGGTGAAATCGGCGCCGGCAAACAGGGGGACGGCGGCGGAAAGGAAAATGGCGATCCCGCCCAGAAGCGCCGTGGGCCGTTTATGCCAGCGGTCCAGGTGGGGATTGTCCATCCAGCCGAACCGGACGGCCAAATACCGGACCAGGGGGGTCAGGAGGATGCAGAGGGAAAAAGAGACGAGAAAGGGGAGATAGCGCATGGATCATTCGGGCACGTCCGGGGACCGAGACGATGGCGGTCGCCGGGTCCGGTCGGTGTTTCCCTGGGGTTCGATCACGCCTGCCCGGCGCCGGCCGCTCCCGGCCCTCAGTCGCGGCAGGGGGATTTGCCCCCGTGGCCCTTTGCGATCCATGCCGCCAGCCTCGCCAGGGCCCGCCGGAGCCCGCTTTTGGGGATCTTTGCGGCGGGCTCGGCCCGGTCGGTCCCCTTCATCCCATCCACTGGATCCGCTCCTGGCCGCCCTTGCGTTCCACGATCTCCCCGATGACGAAGGCGTTCTCGTTCATGGCCCGGAGCCGCTGAAGGATCTCCGGAACCGTTTTTTCCGGCACCAGGGCCACGATGCCGATGCCGTTGTTGAAGGTGCGGAGCATCTCCGCATCGGTCACATCGCCCGCCTCCTGGAGGAACCGGAAGACCGGCGGCACCTCCCAGCTCCCCCGGTGAAGCACCACGCCGCAGGCGTCCGGGATGACCCGAACCACGTTCTCCACGAGGCCGCCGCCGGTGATGTGGGCCAAACCGTGGATGGGCAGGTCCCGGATGAGCCGTTGAATGGTCTCCGAATAGATGCGGGTGGGGGTGAGCAGCTCTTCGCCGAGGGTCTTCCCCAGCTCCGGCACATGGCTGTCCACGGTCAGCTTGAGGACGTCGAAGCAGATCTTGCGAACCAGGGAATAGCCGTTGCTGTGGAGCCCGCTGGAGGGGATACTCACCAGCATATGGCCCACCCCGATCTCGGAGCCGTCGATGATCTTGGCGTTGTCCACGATCCCCACCACGAACCCGGCCAGATCATACTCGTTCTCCGAATAGAAGCCGGGCATCTCGGCGGTCTCCCCGCCGATGAGGGCGCAGTGGGCCTGCGTGCAGCCGTCGGCGATCCCCTCGATGATCTCCGTGGCCACCCGGTTGTCGAGCCGGCCCATGGAGAGATAGTCGAGGAAGAAGAGGGGTTTGGCCCCTTGCACGGCGATGTCGTTGACGCACATGGCCACCAGGTCGACGCCGACGGTGTTGTGGCGGCCGGTCATGAAGGCGATCTTGAGTTTCGTTCCCACCCCGTCGGTGGAGCTGACCAGCACCGGACGCTCGATGTTGGCCACGTTGAGGGAGAAGAGCCCTCCGAATCCGCCGATCTCGCCCATGACCCCGGATCTCGGGGTCCGTTTGGTGATCTCCTTGATCCGACGGACCAGATCGTTGGCCTTGTCGATATTCACGCCCGCCGCCGCGTAACTGAGGGATTCCGCCATGTAAGAGACTCTCCTGAACCGGTTCCGAGGTTGCCGTACACGATCAGAAGTAGCGCCAATGGACAATAATGTCAAAACAAATTTTTTGACATCAAATGCGCCATGGGGTAAGTAAATCGGCTAGTTTTTGGTTCGAATCGACCATGAGGAGCGCCATGAGGACATTTGCCAGGCTGGACCGCCTTCCGCCTTACGTATTCGCCACGGTCAACAAGATCAAGATGGAGGCCCGCCGTGCCGGAGAGGACATCATCGATCTGGGGATGGGAAACCCCGACCTGGGGACCCCGGACCACATCGTCGAGAAGCTGGTGGAGGCCTCCAGAAAGCCCCACAACCACCGGTACTCGGCCTCCATGGGGATCACCAAGCTCCGGATGGCCATCACCGACTGGTATCAACGGAAGTTCGACGTGGAGATCGACCCGGACACCGAGGCCATCGTCACCATCGGCGTAAAGGAGGGCATGTCCCATCTGGTGCTGGTGACCATCCGGCCCGGAGACGTCGTCTTCGCCCCCAACCCCACCTACCCCATCCATCCCTATTCCGCCATCATCTCCGGCGGGGATGTCCGGGGCATCCCCCTGGAGCCGGGGTCCGACTTCTTCGAAAACCTCCTGCACGCCACCAAGCAGACATGGCCCCGGCCCAAGGTCCTGATCCTCTCCTATCCCCACAACCCCACCACCGAAGTGGCGGACCTGCCCTTCTTCGAGAAGGTGGTCGATTTCGCCCGGGAGCATGACATGCTGGTCATCCACGACTTCGCCTACGCGGAGCTGACCTTCGACGGCTACCAGGCCCCGAGCTTCCTCCAGGCCAAGGGGGCCAAGGAGGTGGGGGTGGAGTTCTACTCCCTGTCCAAGAGCTACAGCATGCCCGGCTGGCGGGTGGGGTTCTGCGTGGGGAACCCGGAGACCATCGCCGCCCTCCGGCGGATCAAGAGCTACCTCGACTACGGCATCTTCCAGCCGATCCAGATCGCCGCCATCATCGCCTTGAACGGCCCCCAGGAATGCGTCGGCGAGATCCGGGAGACCTACCGCGCCCGGCGGGACGCCCTGATCAACGGCCTGGCCCGGGCCGGATGGAAGATCCCCAAGCCCAAGGGCACCATGTTCGTCTGGGCCAAGATCCCCGAGCCGTTCCGGAAGATGGGGTCGGTGGAATTCTCCACCATGCTCATCCGGGAGGCGGGGGTGGCCGTCTCCCCGGGTCTGGGCTTCGGCGAATACGGGGACGAGTACGTCCGGTTCGCGCTCATCGAGAACAACATGCGCATCAACCAGGCCGTCCGGGGGATCAAACGGATCCTGTAGTCCCCTCGGGGATGCCGGGGCCGTCCCGGGCAAAGGTATAAAGGAGCTATCCATGAAAGAGATTCAGGTCGGCATTTTGGGATTCGGCACCGTGGGAACGGGGGTGGCCCGGATCCTCCTGGAGAACGGGTCCCTGATCGAATCCCGCCTCGGACTCCCCCTCCGGCTGACGCACGCGGCCGACATCGATACCGAGCGGGACCGGGGGATTTCCCTGGAGCCGGGTGTCCTGGTGGCCGATGCCGCCGCGGTGGTCGACCATCCGGGAATCGACATCGTGGTGGAGACCATCGGCGGGGAGACCATCGCAAAGGACCTCATCCTCCGGGCCATCGACCGGGGAAAACATGTGGTGACCGCCAACAAGGCCCTTCTGGCGGCCCACGGCAATGCCATCTTCGGGGCCGCCGGCAAGAAGGGGACCGAACTCGCCTTCGAGGCGAGCGTGGGCGGCTGCATGCCCATCATCAAGACCCTCCGGGAGTCCCTGGCGGGCAATCGGATCCGCTCCATGACCGGGATCCTGAACGGCACCTGCAACTACATCCTGACCCGGATCACCGAGGAGGGGCTCGATTTCGAGACGGCCCTCTCCCACGCCCAGGCCGAGGGGTTCGCCGAGGCCGACCCCACCCTGGACGTGGAGGGGCACGACACCGCCCACAAGCTCGCCATCCTCAACGCCCTGGCCTACGGCATGGAGATCAACCTGGCCGATATCCACGTGGAGGGAATCTCCGGAATCACCCCCATGGACATCGCCTTCGCCAAGGGGTTCGGGTACACCATCAAGCTGCTGGCCATCAGCAAGCAACAGGCCGGGGCCGTGGAGGCCCGGATCCACCCCACCATGATCCCCTTCACCAACCCCCTGTCCAACGTCTCGGCCAACCTCAACGCCGTCACCGTCAACGGGGACGCGGTGGACGACATCATGCTCTACGGGTACGGCGCCGGCATGATGCCCACGGCCAGCGCGGTGGTGGGGGACCTGGTGGACATCGCCCGGAACATCCGCTCCGGGGCCGGAGACCGGCTGCCCATGCTCGCCTATCAGCCCGGGAAGATCCAAAAGATCCCCATCATGCCGGTGGAGGAGGTCTCCACCACCTATTATTTCCGCTTCGCGGCCCTCGACCGCCCCGGGGTCCTCTCCAAGATCTCGGGGATCCTCGGGGAGTACGGCATCAGCATCAAATCCGTCCACCAGAAGGGGCGCCGGACCAACGGAACGGTGCCCATCGTGATGCTGACCCACCAGGCCCGGGAGGCGGACGTGAGACAGGCCCTGGATCGGATCTCCCGGCTCGACGTGGTGGGGGACCGGCCGGTGCTGATCCGCATCGAGGACGAGGACTGGGATGCCGAGGATGCCCAATGACGGACCCCCCGCGAGAGAGGACCCAGCGATGATGCACATTGTCTGTTCGGATATGGAAGGCGTCTTCACGCCGGAGATCTGGATCGAAGTGGCCCGGAGCACCGGCATCGAGGAGCTGAGGCTGACCACCCGGGACATCTCCGACTACGATGTCCTGATGAAAAAGCGCCTGTCGATCATGGACGCCCACGGGCTCAAGATCCAGGACATCACCCGCGTGATCGCCGGCATGGACCCCCTGCCCGGCGCCCGGGCGTTCCTCGACTGGATGCGGTCCCGGGTGCCCGTCATCATCGTCTCCGATACCTATGTGCAGTTCGCCGGGCCCCTGATGGAGAAACTCGGCTGGCCCACCCTCTTCTGCCACACCCTCACCATCGCCCCGGACGGGGCCGTCACCGACTATAACCTCCGGCAGGAGAACGGCAAACAGCGGACCGTGGAGGCCCTGAGACGCCTCAACTACGGGATCATCGCCATTGGAGATTCCTACAACGACGTGGAGATGCTCCAGGCGGCGGATACCGGTATTCTGTTCAAACCGCCCGAAACGGTGATCGAAGCCTATCCCCGGCTGCCGGTCACCCGGACCTACGAAGCGCTTCAAACGATCATCGCGGACACCCTCGGCCCCGGAGGATTCTGACCGATCCATGGGGGGCCACCGCATCCACTACCGGATCATCTACGGCGACACCGACATGATGGGGATCGCCTACCACGCCAACTATCTGAGGTGGTTCGAGATGGGCCGTACCGAGATGTTCCGGTCGCTGGGGCTCCCCTACCGGGAGATCGAGCGGCGGGGGATCTTCATGCCGGTGGCCGAGGTCTGGTGCCGGTTCACCGCCTCGGCCCGGTACGACGATGAGATCACCATCGAGACGTCTCTGGACCCATCGGTTCGGGCCGGCATGAAGTTCGACTACCGGATCCTCTCCGAGGAGGGGAACGTGCTTTTGGCCAAAGGGTACACCCGCCACCCCTTCGTGAACGAGGCGGGCAGGGTGGTCCGGCCTCCGCCGTTTCTCAAAGAGGCGATCCGCGGCGCCGTCGAGGGGTGACCCGAAAGATCGGACAAAACGCCCCGCTCCTCACCGGAGCAGACGAAGGACCGCCCGGGAGCCGGCCGGGTCGGGACCGGCCCCGGATCTCACCCCGTATCCCACGTAGACCACCCGATGGTGGGGCACGCCGAGCCCGAACAGGTGTTCGGCCACCGCCTCGGCCCGCCGTTCGCTGAGATCCCGGTCGGTCCCGTCGGGCTCCTCCGGCGTCCGGTATCCCTGGATGTCGAGCAGGAGTTCCGGCTCCGCCGCCAGGATTTCGGCGATTCTGGCGAGATAGGGACGGTGAACCGGATCGATCCGCCACCGGCCGGTCTCGAAAACGATGTCCGGAAGAACCCAGCGGCCCTCCGGATCCTGCCACGGACCGGCCGGCCGGCCCGGCGCCGATGAGCGCTCGCCGACGGCCGGTCCGGACCGGCCGTTCCGGTCCGCACCGGGAACCGGGGGGCCGGTCGCTTCGGCCGGAGGCCGCCTTGGCGGTTCCACCGCCCCCTCCCCATCGGCCGCCCTTTCCGCCCGTTCCTCGCTGGGTTCGGTCCCCGCCGGAACCGCCGCTCCCCCTCCGGGGTCTCCGGTCTCCGGCGGCGGGAGCGGCATGGGCTCGTTCTCGGCGAGGAGCACGTTGCCCACGAACCGGGCCATCTCCCGGGCCGAGGCGAGTTCGCCGGAGGTGACCGAAAACCCGCAGCGCCCCACCCGGGCCAGCTTCTCCAGGAGGCGTCGGCCCCTCGATTTTCCGCCGCCCTCCTCCCCATCGGTCTCCTCCGTGTCGCCGTCGGCCAAGTGGATCGTGTGGATGCAGACCCGCCCGCCCAGGCGCATCCGCATCTCCGCCGCCGCCAGGATCGGGATGTCGGTCTGCCCCTCGCCGTCGCTGATGATCACCACCGCGCTGCGCCCGGGCAGTTCGGTCAGATCCCGGACGGCCGCGTCCACGGCCCGCTCCATGCCCCCATCCCCGCCGGCCTTCTCCACGGCGGCCAAGGCCTCCTGAAACGCCCCGCCGCCGTGGCGCCGGGAGAGGGAAAGCAGCCGGGTCTCCCCCCGACGGCCCAAACCGAACACCCTCAGACCCGCCACCAGGGGGATCCGGGGGATCGCCCCCTCGATCCGCCCCGCCAGGGTCAGGGCCTGCTCGGCCGCCCCCTTGGAAACATCCACGATCACAAGGAGGTTCTCCGCCTTGGGCCGGTATCGTCCGCCGGCCACCAGGGGCGTCAACAGGTCCGGGGAGGGTGGTACCGCCACCCGGAGTTCCGGCCCGCAGGCGGCCGCCACCGCGGCCACCAACAGGAGGAGGATGGATCGAAGGGTCGGGACCGACATGCGGCGCTTCGGCGAACGGGGCCGGGTCCGCGGAACCAAGACCCGCCCCGAACAGTTCGGTTCTCCCGATACGACTGTGGATTGGATGTCGATGGCACGTATCCCATGGCAGATTCTGTGGCAAGGGCCGATCCGGGGATGGGCCCGTTCACCGCGTCGAGACGGCGCCGGACGACGCGTCACCGACGGCATACCATGGGAAGGGGGGTGGAGAAAAGGATTTGGACGAAAATCTCCGTGGCTATTTTTTCATAAAATTGTCGATCCCCTCCTCCCGCCAGACCTTGAGGGTCCTCTCATCCTTGGGCTTGATCTTGACGCCGATGGCGTTGACGGGGACATCATATTTTTTCTGAATTTCGATCCAGTTCTTTTTGACGGCGGGATCCAAGGCCATTTGTCCGACTCCTTTCCGGTGGAGGCATTCAGCCCACGGGCCTGGCCGTGGGGGGAAGACACGACATCTGAAACATGCAATCCCTGTGCCGCACCGGCAAAAAGCGACAACAAGCAGAAAAGCCGGGATCTTCCATCCGTTTCCCCCGGCGATGGGTCCGATGCATTGGGGCGGAAACCGCCCGGATCTCTCCGATGATTCCGGAGAAATAGGAGATGAATCAAAGAGTTGGGACTTCCGGGCGGATAAAGACCGAAGCGGGCGCTAAACGCCCAGCCGCTGCATCCGCCGGAACAGGGACCGTCTGCTGATCCCAAGGGCCCCGGCGGTTCGCGTCTTGTTCCACCGATGGTCCTCCAGGGCCTGTCGGATCATCCCCCGCTCCACCTTCTCCAGGGCGGTCTGAAGGTCCTCTCCGGTTGGAAGCGGGTCCGGGGGAGGCGCGGCGGACGGCTCCGACGGTCCGGCGGCGGAGCCGAGGCCCATGAAATCGAGGGAACGGACCGTCAGGTACCGCTGCAGGACGTTCTGCAGCTCCCGCACGTTGCCGGGCCAGTCGTACTTCAGCAGGGCCCCCATCACCTCGGGGGGCAGGGCCGCCGACCGGTCCGGGACCCCGTACCGTCCCAGAAAATGCTCCACCAGAAGGGGGATGTCCTCCTTCCGGTCCTTCAACGGCGGGAGGGTGATGGGGATCACGCTGATCCGATAGAAGAAGTCCTCCCGCAGGACACCGGCCTTGACCAGGCGGACCGGATCCTGGTTGGTGGCGGAGATGATCCGGACCTCGGCGACCCTGGCCCGGTGGTCCCCCACCGGCGTGTACTCCCCGCTCTCCAGGGCCCGGAGGAGCTTGACCTGCATGTTGAGGCCGATGTCCCCCACTTCGTCGAGAAACAGGGCCCCGCCGTGGGCGGCGTCCAGCAGCCCCTTCTTGTCGGCGTGGGCCCCGGTGAACGCGCCCCGGCGATGGCCGAAGAACTCGCTTTCGATGAGGGCCTCGGGGATGGCGCCGCAGTTGACCGGCACAAAAGGGCCCTCGGAACGGTCGCTCAGCTCGTGGATCGCCCGGGCCACCAGCTCCTTGCCGGTGCCGGACCGGCCGGAGAGGATGACGTTGGCGTCGGTGGCCGCCGCCTTGAGGATCCGCTCATAGATCCGCTGCATGGCCGGGCTCTTGCCGATCAGGTCCACAAGCCGGTACCGCTCCCCGATGGACGACTTGAGCCGGACGTTTTCGCTCCTGAAGTACTCCGCCTCCTGCTTGATGGCCTGCTCCCAGAGCATGTTCTCGGTGATATCCCGGACGGTCACCAGGATGGCGGGCCGCTCCCGGTGACGGATGGCGCTGCTCAGGATCTCCGCCCAGAAGACCTCCCCCCCCCGGAGGCATTCCCCCCGGAAGGTCAGGCCCCACGATTTCCGGTCCAGGGCGGTGCCCATGAATTGGACGAACCGCTCCTTGGAGGCCGGGGCCACCAGGTCGACCATTCGGGTTCCCGAGAGACGCGCCGGATCCTCCTGGCCGAACATGGAGAGGAAGGCGTCGTTGACGAAGAGGAGCCGGTCGTCCTGGATCAGGGCCACGCCGTCCTTGACGTTCTCGATGAGGGCCCGGTACCGCTCCTCGCTGGACCGCAGCTCCGCCTCGGCCTGTTTCCGTTCGGTGATATCGAGACCGATCCAGACGCCGTATTCCACCTGGCCCCCGGGGCTTCTCAGCCCCGTGGTGGACCAGGCGATGAGCCGCGTGCCCCCATTGGGGGCGGCCCAGACGCCTTCGTGCTTCCGGGGGAAATCCCCCCGGGAGATGGCCTCCACCACGTCCCTGACCTGTCGGGCGGAGGCGTCGTCGGGCTGGAGATCCCACAGGGGGCGGCCCGTGACCTCGGCCAGGGCATAGCCGGAGGTCTCCTCGCAGGCCCGGTTGAACCGGATGATCCGGCCGTCCCGGTCCACCACCAGGATCAGGGCGCCGGCGGTATCCAGAATGGCGGAGACGAAGTTGCGCTCCTTCTCCAGGGCCGTAGCCCGCTCCCGGACCCGCCGCTCCAGGTCCGTCTGGATTTTTAGAAACTCCCGCTGCATCGCTTCCGGTCGACTCCCGCCGGCTTTACCGGTGACAAGGGTGCATCTTTCGCGTCCAAGGGATCAAACCTGCCAGATCCGGCCTCCAAAGGCAATGGTTTTCAGACCGATTCTCCGCCCGTTCTCCGGTGGCCGTCCCACAGGCTCTTTACGACGCGGCTCGGCTGTGTTATATTCGCTCTGTAATTCAGTGGAAGGATTCGGAATCACGTCTTCGGGAAGATCCCCCCTCGGGCCGAGACCGAAGAGGGAACCAGGAACACCATCCGAACAACAAGGAGGAGGCCATGCAGAACAAAGAGGAACTATGCGAAAAGATCAGATCCCTTTACCCCGATATCGGCGAGTGCGGCATGGATCTGAACGTCGACTATGACAACGCCCAGAAGATGTGGGTGGTGGACCTGAAAAAGGACAATCAGAATCTGAAGCACTATCTGGACGAAAACGACGCCAATCTCTGCCTGGACGGGAAACAGTGCGTCAGCCTCGGCCTGGAGATCGCCCAGTTCAAGGAGAACCTCTCCAAGGAGTCCTGACGGCCGATCGCCTTGGACAAGGATGTCTCCCATGTCGGCGCACCCCGGCCCCGGCCCACCGGCGGGGCCGTTTTCTTGTCCGCGCAATCCGCCCCGATGTGCCCGATAT
>CAYSLC010000077.1:15771-22176 GCA_964431545.1 uncultured Desulfobacteraceae bacterium
TGGACGGACCCGCTTTCCATGACCCGAACCACCAAGGCCGAGGCCATGCAATACCGCGAAGAGCAGGATACCATGGGGACCGTCCGGGTCCCCGGAGATGCCCACTACGGGGCCCAGACCCAGCGGGCCGTGGAGAATTTCCCCATCAGCGGCATGACCCTGCCGCCGGCCTTCATCCGGGCCCTGGCCCTGATCAAACGGTGCGCCGCGGCGGCCAACCGGGAGCTGGGAATCCTCGACGCGGAAACCGCGGAGGCCGTCGGCCGGGCCGCCGAGGAGGTGATGGCGGGCAAATGGGACGATCAGTTCCCCGTGGATGTCTTCCAGACCGGATCGGGGACCTCCACCAACATGAACATGAACGAGGTGATCGCCTCCCGGGCCAACGAAATCCTCACCGGAACGCGGGGGGGAAAAGCGCCGATCCATCCCAACGACCATGTCAACAGGGGGCAGTCGAGCAACGACACCATTCCATCGGCCCTCCACATCGCGGCCCTGACCCAGATCCATTCCCGGCTGATCCCCGCCCTGGAGATCCTCCACGAGGCCCTGGAGGCCAAGGAGGCGGCGTTCGCCGACGTGAAGAAGATCGGCCGGACCCACCTCCAGGACGCCGTGCCCCTCACGTTGGGCCAGGAGTTTTCCGGATATGCCCGCCAGGCCGAGCTGGCCGTCCGGCGGGTCGCCGCCCTCAAGGAGCCGTTGTCGGAGCTGGCCCTGGGGGGAACGGCGGTGGGCACGGGTCTCAACACCCACCCGGACTTCGCCCGGGCCGCCATCGGCCGGATCGCCGACCATACGGAACTCCCCTTTCGGGAGGCGGCCAACCACTTCGAGGCCCAGGGGGCCCGGGACGCCGCCGTGGAGGCGAGCGGCGTCCTCAAAACCGTGGCCGTGGGCCTGACCAAGATCGCCAATGACCTCCGGTGGCTCGCCTCGGGGCCCCGGTGCGGCATCGGAGAGATCGAACTCCCGTCCCTCCAGCCCGGCTCCTCCATCATGCCGGGGAAGGTCAACCCGGTGATTCTGGAATCGGTGCTCCAGGTGGCGGCCCAGGTGATGGGAAACGACACGGCCGTGGCCGTGGCCGGCGCCTCCGGCAACTTCGAACTCAACGCCATGGTGCCGGTGATCGCCCATAACCTGCTCGGATCCATCGCCCTGCTCACTTCGGCGGCGTCCGTCATGGCGGAGAAGTGCGTCCAGGGGATCACGGTCCACCGGGACCGGAGCCGGGAATTGATCGAGAAAAGCATCGCCCTGGCCGCCAACCTGATCCCGGAGATCGGCTACGATCGGGCCGCGGCGGTGGCCAGGAAGGCGCACGAGACCGGAAGGACCGTTCGGGAGGTGGCCCGGGAGGAGAAGATCCTGCCCGAAAAGACCCTCGAGCGGCTGTTGATCTATTGAAACGACCGACATACCCACGGGCGCCGCGCGCCCAAAGAAAACCGGAGGTGAACCATGGCAAAGGATCGCTATAACATCAAAACAGCCTGTCCCCAGTGCGGATGCAGTCAGGTCATCGCCATGTCCGAGGAGGAGATCAAGGAACGGTTCGGCGATGTCCCCAACGTCCACATGGAGTGCGGCGAATGCATGGCCAAGTACGAAACCCCCATGGAGGAGGCCTGTCCCGAGTGGGATAAGGAATGCAAAATGAAGAAAGGGTAGCCCGGAAACCGGGGCCGGAGGGAGGAGATCGATGGGGCGGACCATCCGAAGGCGGATGATCGACCTGCTGGAGGAGGAGACCCTGGGCGCCAGGGATATCTCCCAGATGCTGGGCATCAAGGAGAAGGAGGTCTATTCTCACCTCCCCCACGTGGCCCGGTCGGTCTCCGCCCGGAAGCGGAAACTGGCCGTGGCCCCCTCCGAATGCCTCGCCTGCGGGTTCTCCTTCGAGGCCCGAAAGCGGTTCAGCCGGCCCAGCCGATGTCCCAAATGTCGCGGGGAGCGGATCAGCGAACCGGTCTACCGGGTTGAATAGCCGGCCTTCCCTCGGCCCGACCCTGGAGCCTTGATGAGCCCAGATGAAGAAAAACAGATCCTCCGCTGGGGGGAGAGCCTTGCCGAAGACCGGGGACCCGCCATCCGCCTGGCCCGGACCGACGACGAGCCCGGCGAGGCCCTGGCCCGATTCTGCGCCGAACTGGTCCGGCTCGCCCCCCGGGTGGCGCTGGTCCGGGAAGATCCCGAGCCGGGCGCCCCGCCCGCCATCCGTATCGGCGAGCGGATCTCCTACCACGCCGTCCCCCTGGCCCGGGAGCTGGCCCCCTTTCTGGAGGCCCTTACCCTCTCCGCACAGCCGGCGCCGCCCCTCCCGGACGGGCTCCAAGAGGCCCTGGAGCGGATCGAACTCCCCGCGGGCCTCAAGCTTTACGTGGCCCAACACTGCCCCCACTGCCCCGCCGTGGTGCGGCGCGTCGTCCCGCTGGCCCTGGCCTGTCCCCTGGTCCGCCTCGCCGTGATCGACGGCGGCCTGTTCGAGGCCCAGGCCCGGCACGACGAGGTGCGGGCGGCCCCCACCCTCCTTCTGGACGGGACCTTCCGGTGGACGGGGGGCATCGATCCCCTGGAGGTGGCGGCCATCATGGCCGACCGGGATCCCGCCCAGCTGGGGGCCGACTCCCTGGAGGGGATCCTGAAGGAGGGCCGGGCCGCCCAGGTGGCGGAGATGATGGCGGAACGGGGCAAGATCTTCCCCGCCTTCCTCGACCTGCTGGCCCACGAGAAATGGCCGGTTCGCCTGGGGGCGATGGTGGCGGCCGAGCACCTGGTCCAAACCGCGCCGGCGTTAACCGGAGCCCTGGAAGAATCCCTCTGGAACCGCTTCGACGGGGCCGAGGAGCGGGTCCAGGGGGATCTGCTCCATGTCCTCGGGGAGGTGGGCGGCCCGGGGAGCCTTGCAAAGATCGATGGAATCGCCGCCTCGGCCCCGGCGGAGGAGGTCCGGGAGGCCGCCGCCGACGCCGCGGACGCCATCCGGAACCGGGCGGAGGGGTGATCTCCATGGCCGTCCGGACCGCCCGCGGGGAGATCCCGCCCTACACCACCGTGGACGGCTCCTTGATCCGGGAGTTGATGCACCCCGATACCCACGGCAACCGCAACCAGAGCCTGGCCGAGGCGACGGTGGCCCCCGGCGCCGAGACCGCCCTCCATCGCCACCGCCGGGCCGAGGAGATCTACCATATCACCCGAGGCGAGGGGATGATGATCCTGGGCGACGAGCGGTTTCCGGTCTCCCCGGGGGATACCGTCCTCATCCCGCCGGGGATCCCCCACGGCCTCCGCAACACCGGCCCGGAGCCCCTGGTGATCCTCTGTGCCTGCTCCCCGGCATACGGCCACGCGGATACCGAACTTTTGTGCTGACGCCGCCCCGAAGCGGCGGCTCGACTTTTTTTCTTGGATATCAACTTCCATGGAGGCAGATCGATGAAGGATACCCTGAAACCCGGAATGACCTTTTCATTCCAGTACACCGTCCCCGAAGAGAAGACCGTCCCCCATCTCTTCCCGGAGTTCGAGGAGCTGGCCCTCATGCCCGAGGTCTTCGCCACCGGCTTCATGGTGGGGCTCTTCGAATGCGCCTGCATCAAGGCGCTCATGCCCCACCTGGACTGGCCCGCGGAGCAGACGGTCGGCGTCGGCGTCCATCTGAGCCATCTGGCCGCCACCCCGCCCGGTTTCACCGTCACCGTCAACGGAACCCTGGAGAAGATGGAGGGCCAGAAGCTCAGCTTCTCCATCGTGGCCGACGACGGGGTGGACAAGATCTCCGAGGGGACCCACGACCGGTTCGTCATCAAGGCCGACAAGTTCAATGCGGCGGTGGCGGATAAACGGGCCAAGGTCTCCGGATAGGGGGAGCCATCCGATTCCGCCGACCGCCGGCGGCCGACCGGATGCCTTTACAACGGGGCGACCCGGCGATATATTGATGACAAGGCCGAAACAAGGCCCGCCCATACCGAATCCACCCAACAGAAAGGATTGGACACCAATGGCATTCGATTTCACCGCGGACGACGTTTTCGAGATGGCCGAGCGGATCGAGAGGAACGGCGCTGAATTCTACCGGAAGGCCGCCGGAAACGTGGACGATCCCTCCCAGACAGACCTGCTCAAGGAGCTGGCCGCCATGGAGGACCAGCACGAAAGGACCTTTTCCGAGATGCGGGGCTCCCTCTCCGAAGACCTGAAAAAAGGGACCGTCTTCGACCCCGAAGGGGATGCGGCCCAGTATTTGAAAGCCCTGGCGGACCATCGGGTCTTCTTCGAAAAGGATCTCGACACCTCCACCATGAAGGGGATCCTCAAATCGGCCCTGGTGGCGGAGAAGGACTCCATCGTCTTCTACCTGGGGATGAAGGACGTGGTCCCCGATAAGCTGGGCAAGGGGTGGCTCGACAACATCATCAAGGAGGAGATGAGCCACATCACCCGGCTCACCAGGGAGCTGAAAGCCCTCAAAGCCTGATCCGGACGGACAGCCGACCCATTGAGAGCGCCCGACGCCGGGTGCTCTTTTTTTATTCCGCGAGCCGGCCCTGTTCCGCCAATTCTTCCAGCCCCACCGGGTCGAGGAGATCGATCCGGGGACCGTCCACGGAGATGAGGGCCTGGCCGGCCATCTTGGCGAAGATCCGGGAGAGGGTTTCGGGGATGGTGCCCAGCAGGCTGGCGAGCTGACGCTTGGAGACGGGCAGGGTCACCCGGCGGTCCTCCCCCTGTTCTTCCGACAGATACAGCAGGTAGGCGGCGAGCCGGCCCGGCACCTCCTTGAGGGATAGGTGCTCAATCTGGACGGTGAACTGCCGCAGCCGCCCGGAGAGCACCGCCAGCATGTTGAGCGCCAGGGAGGGGTTGCCCGAAATGAGGTCCACGAAGGCGGGCCGGGGGAAGAAGAGGAGGCGGCTGTCGGCGATGGCTTCGGCGCTGGCCGGAAAGGAACGGCCGGTGAAGACCGGCACCTCGCCGAAGGGCTCCCCCCGCTCGAAGATGTGGAGGATGTGCTCCTTGCCCTCCGAGGAGACTTTAAAGATCTTCACCCGGCCGGAGGCCACCACGTAGAATCCGTTCCCTTCATCCCCCTCGGAAAAGATCAGCTCCCCTTTGGAAAACCGCCGGTCCACCGCGATCCGGGCCACCTCGCTCAGTTGTTCGGCGGGCAGGCCGGAAAAGAGCGAGGTTCCGGAGAGGACGGCGGTGACCGTCCCACCGCCGCTATCCGATGCCATACCGGTCCCGGAGCCGACAGGTTCGGTCGTTACGGAGTTCGAGGGCACGCTCCCCGTCGACATGGGTCACGGCCGCCATGGCGGTGGCCGGAAGGTCTCCGGAAATGGGCATGGGCATCTCCATATGGCCAGTCCCGGCCCCGGTTCAGGCCGGGACTGGCGGGTTGTCCGCGGACGGACCGCTATTGCGACGTTTTGCCGAAAACGGCCTCGGGCTTGGTGGTGTCGCCGGTGGCGTTCGGGAAATTCTCGGCCTTGTAGGCCTTCCGGTTTTCATGGATCAGTTCGTTCGCCTCCTCCATGTAGTTGACGTACCGCTTTTTGCACTCGTAGAAGCCGTGCCACCAGGCATAGTCCGGGGCCATCATGGCGGCGCCCATCCGGGCCCGCCGGCCCTCGTGGTGCCAGAGTTCGTAGAACTCCACCTCCAGCCGCTCGTCGAAGAACCGGCTCTTGTCCATCAAGTCCTTGGCGTAGAGTTCGTCGAGCTTCGCCTTGGCCGGCTTGAAGTAGACCTCGTTGTACTCCTCCACCACCCGATCCAGCGTGGTGAAGTGGGCGTCCACCCAGGTCTTGCCGTGGCACTGCTTGCAGACCGATTTCATCTTCTCCCGCTCGGTCCGCCAGTTGGTCTTGGCCGGCAGGGGCTTGAACTCCGAGGGGCGGATGGTAAGGGGCGCCTGGATCTCCCAGGCGAGCCGCTCGGTGACGTCATGGGAGGTGAGCACCGGCCCGGTGCCGGACATATGGCAGGAGGCGCAGGTGGGCCCCCGGAAGTCGACCCCGGCGGTCCATGTGCCCGGCGCGGCATCCCAGTTGTACTGATCCCCGAAGGCGGTGTAGATGTCGCCGTGCTTCGACTCCATGTAGATCTCGATCTGGGGATGGTCCGGACCCAGGTGGCACTGGCCGCAGGCCTCGGGCTTCCTCGCCTCCATCACCGAGAACCGGTGCCGGGTGTGGCAGCTGGTGCAGCTCCCCTTGCTGCCGTCGAGGTTGATGCGTCCGACCCCGACGTTGGGCCAGGTGAGGGGGTCGAGCTTGCCGTCCGCCATCTTCACCACCGTGCCGTGGCAGTGGTAGCACCCCGACGCCCGCTCAAAGTCGCTGTTCATGCCGTCGTTGAGCCACGGGTCGATCTTCCAGATGATCTCCA
>CAYSLC010000078.1:0-22117 GCA_964431545.1 uncultured Desulfobacteraceae bacterium
CAAACAGATCGAGAACGCCCAGGCCAAGGTGGAGGGGCGGAACTTCGACATCAGGAAGCACCTCCTGGAGTACGACGACGTCATGAACCAGCAGCGGGAGGTGATCTACCAGCAGCGCCGGGAGGCCCTCCGGGGGGAGAACCTCCGGGAGGACATCCTTGACATGATCGGAGAGAAGGCCGAGGAGATCGCGGGCCTCTACGCCGATGACAACGTTCCGGCCGAGGAGTGGGACCGGAAGGGGATCGAGGACGCCGTCTACCGGCAGTTCAATTTCCGTCTCGACCTTGACCCGGATACGCTGGATGGGTTACATCTGGAAGGACTCGCCCAGTTGATCGAGGATGCCGCGGTGGAGGCCTACGGGAAGCGGGAGGCCGAGATCGGGGCGGAGGATCTTCGTCATCTGGAGCGGATCATCATGCTCCAGACGGTGGATCAGCTCTGGAAGGACCACCTGTTGAGCATGGACCATCTCAAGGAGGGCATCGGCCTTCGGGGCTACGCCCAGCAGAACCCCTTGATCGTCTACAAGAAGGAGGGGTTCGAGATGTTCCAGGATCTCATCTCCCGGATCAAGGAGGAGACCCTGGGGCTTCTCTACCGGATTCAGATCGCCGAACCGGCGCAGATGGAGGCGATGCGGCGCCCCAGCCAGCAGAACCTTAGCTATTCCGGCGGCGGGGACGGAGAGGTGAAGAAGAAGCCGGTGAAGCGGGCCGACAGGAAGGTGGGCCGGAACGCCCCCTGCCCCTGCGGCAGCGGGAAGAAATATAAGAAATGTTGTGGAAGATAGACCGAAGCGGAGTGTTTGATGGATAAATTCGGACCTGGCACGGAAGAAGAGGTCGTCACCGAGGTCGAGGAGGATCTCGATGAACCTTCCATGTACAAGGTGCTCCTCCACAATGATGACTACACCACCATGGAGTTCGTCGTGGAGGTCCTCATGCTGGTCTTCAACAAGTCCCCCGAGGATGCCATGCGGATCATGCTCAATGTCCACAAGCAGGGCATCGGAATCTGCGGGGTCTACACCTTCGATGTCGCCGAGACCAAGGTGGAGACGGTGAAGACCCTGGCCCGCGAGAAAGGCTTTCCCTTAAAATGCACCATGGAGGAAGAGTGAGAAAATGATAAGCAAGGAACTTACCGCCACGCTCAGTTTCGCCGTCCGAGAGGCCAAGAAGCGGCGCCACGACCACGTCTGCCTGGAGCATCTGCTGTTCGCCATCCTCCACGACGAGATGGGGGCCGAGATCATCGAAAGCTGCGGCGGCAATGTGGAGAACCTCAAAAACGCCCTTGATATATTCTTCCGGGACCGGATGGATGCGGTACCCGACGGCCAGGAGTATGTGTTTCAGCAGACCACCGGCTTCCAGCGGGTGATCCAGCGGGCCGTCAACCACGCCCGGTCCGCCGAGAAGCAGGAGGTGGACGTGGGGGACATCCTCGCCTCCATGCTCCTGGAAAAGGAGTCCCACGCGGTCTATTTCCTCAACCTGGAGGGGATCACCCGGCTCGACGTCCTCAACTTCATCTCCCACGAGGTGCCCAAGGGGGTCTACCGGGAGGACGAGGGGACCGACGTGGGCCGGCCGGCCCAGCAGGATCCCAACAAGAAGCGGAAGGTCAACCCCCTCAAGGTCTTCACCGTCGATCTGGTGGAGCGCGCGGCCCAGGGGAAGCTCGACCCCCTCATCGGCCGGGAGCACGAACTCGACCGGACCGTCCAGGTCCTCTGTCGGCGGCGGAAGCACAACCCCGTCTTCGTGGGGGAGCCGGGGGTGGGCAAGACCGCCCTGGCCGAGGGGCTGGCCCTCAAGGTCAACGCCGGAAACGTGCCGGACGCCCTCCGGGAGGTCCGGATCTTCTCCCTGGACATGGGGTCGCTGCTGGCCGGCACCAAGTTCCGCGGGGATTTCGAGCAGCGGCTCAAGGGGGTCCTGGCGGCCCTGAAGAAGAAGAAGGACGCCATCCTCTTCATCGACGAGATCCACACCATCGTGGGGGCCGGGGCCACCAGCAGCGGATCCCTGGACGCCTCCAACATCATGAAACCGTTTCTGACCGCCGGCGACGTCCGGTGCATCGGCTCCACCACCTACGAGGAGTACCAGAACCATTTCGAGAAGGACCGGGCCCTCTCCCGGCGGTTCGAGAAGATCGAGGTGCCAGAGCCGTCGGTGGAGGAATCGTACCAGATCCTCAAGGGGCTCCGGACGTACTATGAGGAGCACCACGGCCTGAGCTACACCGATTCGGCCCTCCAATCCGCGGCGGAGCTGTCGGCCAAGTACATCAACGACCGGTACCTGCCCGACAAGGCCATCGACGTGATCGACGAGGCCGGCGCCTTTGTCCGGCTGACCGGCTCATCCCGGCGGAAGAACATCAATCCGGCCGACATCGAAAAGATCGTGGCCAAGATCGCCAAGATTCCCACCCAGAGCGTCACCTCCACCGACCGGTCGAAGCTGGAGACCCTTGAGCCCCGGCTCAGAGGGGTGGTCTTCGGCCAGGACGACGCCATCGCCTCCCTGGTCACCGCCATCAAGCGGTCCCGGGCCGGATTGGGGTCGCCGGGTCGGCCGGTGGGCTCCTTCCTCTTCACCGGTCCCACCGGGGTGGGCAAGACCGAGGTGGCCCGGCAGATCTCCATGAACCTGGGGGTCGAGTTCCAGCGGTTCGACATGAGCGAGTACATGGAAAAGCATGCCGTGGCCCGGCTCATCGGGGCCCCCCCCGGATATATCGGCTTCGACCAGGGGGGGCTGCTCACCGACGGGATCCGGAAACACCCCCACAGCGTCCTGCTCCTGGACGAGATCGAAAAGGCCCACCCGGATCTGTTCAACATTCTGCTCCAGGTGCTCGATTACGCCACCCTCACCGACAACAACGGCAAGAAGGCCGATTTCCGGAACGTCATCGTGATCATGACCTCCAACGCCGGGGCCAGGGAGATGAGCACCCAGTCCATCGGTTTCGGAAACCCCAACTTCGATGCCGAGAGCAAGGGGTTGCGGGCCATCGAGACCTTCTTCAGCCCGGAGTTCCGGAACCGGCTCGACGCCATCGTCAACTTCCGGGCCCTGGACGTGGGGATCATGGAGCGGATCGTGGACAAGTTCATCAGGGAACTCAACCTCCAACTGGCGACCAAGAAGGTGAGCCTCGCGCTGAGCGACGAGGCCCGGACCTGGCTGGCCAAGAAGGGGCACGATCCCCGATACGGGGCCCGGCCCCTGGACCGGGTCATCCAGACCAACATCAAGGACACCCTCTCCGATGAGATCCTCTTCGGAAAGCTGGAGAAAGGGGGCGAGGTCAAGGTGGATGTGGGCGAGGACGGGCTGACGTTCACCTATGCCTGATGCCGGTCTTTCTCCTGTCCGACACCCTAGACTTCCCGCCGCCCCAGCGGGCCCGCCAAGACGGCCTCCTGGCCGTCGGCGGGGACCTCAGCCAGGAGCGGCTCCTGCTCGCCTACCGGATGGGGATCTTTCCCTGGTACTCGGAGGAAGATCCCATCATCTGGTGGTCCCCGGACCCCCGTCTGGTCCTCTACCCCGATGAACTCAAGGTCTCCCGCAGCCTCCGGAAGGTGATCCGCCAGGAGCGGTTCCGGATCACGCTGGACACCGCCTTCGCCCAGGTGATCGACGCCTGCGCCCAGGTCCGCCTGGAGCGGGGGGAGGGCACCTGGATCGGCCCCGACATGGTCCGGGCCTACCGGCGGCTCCACGCATCGGGGTTCGCCCATTCCGCCGAGGCGTGGCGGGAGGGGCGGCTGGCCGGCGGCCTCTACGGGGTATCGGTGGGCGGATGCTTCTTCGGCGAGTCGATGTTCAGCCGGGAGAGCAACGCCTCCAAGGCGGCCTTCGTCACCCTGGTGGCCCATCTTCGAACCCTCGGCTTCGACCTGATCGACTGCCAGGTGCGGACCGATCACCTGATCCGCTTCGGAGCCAGGGAGATCCCCAGGAATCGGTTCCTGGCCCAGCTCGACGCCTCCATCCGACGGCCGACCCTCCGGGGGCGATGGTCGTTCGAGCCGTGCTCCGGGCCTTCCGGCTCCGGCCGGAAAGTAGGATAATCCCACCCCGCGAATACCTCCCTTTTCCCATTGATTTCGACCCTCGAACCGTGCCATGGTCACCCCAGTGGTGGAAGCCGGGCTGAAACGGGCGACGGTCCGTCGCCGTCGATTTCCATGGACTCACAGAAAATGCCTTTGGGAAGGGGAGCGGATATGCGATGGTTGGTCTGTGGCGTTTTGCTGGTGGCGGGACTCGGGATGACGGGGAACTCCCAGGCCGGAACCCTGCAGGAGGATTACAAATCCATGGAGGCCCGGCGCCGGGGCCTGGAGAAGATCCGCGGGGGGTACGAGGAGCGCCTGGACGGGCTGACCCACCATCTGGAGACGGTGCTGGCGGATCTCAACGCCTGTATCGACGAGACCGTGAGCCGGACCCGGGCAAAGACGTCATCCACCATGGGCGGCAATCTCCAGGTGTTGTGGGAGATGCGGCTGGAGGAGGCGGAACTGGTTCGACGGGCCAGCGAGGATGACCGACGGCGCCTCCAGAAGCTCTGGAAGGAGCTGGGGGAGGTTCGGCGGCAGTTCGAGGAGATCCGGGAGGAGATCGAGCGGACCTACCGGAAGAACCGGGGGAAGGCTTATGAAGAAGCCTTCCGGGAATACATGCGGGAGCTGGAGAAACAGTACTTTCTCCGCATCGAGAACGACCTCTTCTCCGCCTATGAGGGCTACCTCTCCGCCGTCGAGGGGTATACCGAGTTTCTCGAGAACTCCCTGATGCTCTGCCGGCGCACGGGGCCCTCCTCCTGAGCCCTCCTATCCCATCGCCTTCATGATCTTTTCGGCGGTCGCCTTGATGGCGTCCATGTCGCCGGGCTTGAGTTCCCAGGCGGTCATGGTGAGTTCCGGCCCCCCTTTGGGCCGGGGGATGAGGTGGAGATGGTAGTGCATCACCACCTGGTTGACCCCCTTGCCGTTCAACTGCATCAGGGCGACCCCGTCCGGGTCGAGGGCCGACTTCATCGCCTCGGCCACCTTTTTGGAGGCCAGATGGATGGCGGTCAGGTCCTCGGGGGCCATCTCCCAGATGTTCTCGGCGTGGGCCTTGGGGATGATCAGGGTGTGACCGGTGGTGATGGGGTTGATGTCGGCGAAGGCCAGAACCCGGTCGTCCTGGTACACCATGCTGGAGGGGATCTCCCCCTTCACGATCTTACAGAAGATGCACTCGTCCATGTCGCCTTCCTCCTTTCGGGTTGATGTGAATTCCTCTTGACGGTTTTTTTGACGCACGCCACGGCCCCGCGTCCGTCCGTGCCGGCGACCTTTTTCCATCCGTCGGCCCGTCCCGACGTCCGGCATTCCGGCCCATCCAACCTCCCCTCTACCAGCGGATGAACCCGCTGCCCCACGTCAATCCGCCCCCGAACACCGGGAGGCATACGTAGTCCCCCGATTCGATGCTGCCGTCCCGGACCGCCTCGTCAAAGGCCACGGCGCAGGAGGCCGAGGAGATGTTCCCGTACCGGTTCAGGGTCATGTAGAACTTCTCCATGGGGATCTCCATGGACTGGGAGATGTACTGGAACATCCTGAGATTCGCCTGGTGGGGGATGAACCAGCGGATCTTCTCCACCGCCACCTCGTTTTCGTCGGCCGCCTCCTGGATCGATTCCATGAACCGCCGCACGGCCACCTTGAAGCTGAGGTTCGCCTCGATCATGTCGAGGTAGTGGAGGCCTTTGTCCACGCTTTCATGGGAGATGGGGGTGGTCCGGGATCCGCCGCCGGGGACCAGGAGGTTCTCTCCGTTGGCGCCGTCGGTGTGGATATGGGTGGAGAGGAGCCGGTGTTCCCCCTCTCCGACGGTGAGCAGGGCCGCCCCGGCCCCGTCTCCCCAGAGGATGCAGGTGGACCGGTCCTTCCAGTTGACGGTGCGGGTCATCACCTCGGCCGCCACCACCAGGGCGGTCTTGGCGGCGCCCGATTTGAGGTACTGTTCGGCCACATTGAGGGCGAAGATGAAGCCGGAGCAGGCCGCGGTAACGTCGAAGGTGACGGCCCGGGGGGCGTCGAGCCGGGCCTGGAGCCAGTTGGCGGCGGCCGGGCAGCAGGTGTCGGGGGTGATGGTGCCCACCACGATGAGGTCGATGTCGGTCACGGACATCCCGGCCATCTCCAGGGCCTTCAGGCTCGCCTCGTAGGCGAGATCGGAGGTGGCCACCTCCGGGGCCGCGATCCGGCGCTCGCTGATGCCGGTGCGGCGGATGATCCAGTCGTCGGAGGTGTCGAGGCCCATGGCCACGAGATCGGCGTTGGAAAGGACCTCCGGGGGAACGTAGGAGCCGGTGCCGGCGATGCGGATGGGGGTCATGGAAACACTCCACGGATTGAGATTGCGTTGGTCATCGACGCCTTATACAGGGAAGCGACGATCGAGATCAAGAGGCGATTTGTCGGGAAATCACCACCGGGACCGCCTGGGATATCACCCGGCCCAGGCCGCCCGCCACTCTTTACTTCATGATACACCATCCGGACCCCGGAACTCAAACGGGAAGCCGTGGAAACCCGAAAAACCAAAAATCTTTGCAAAACAGCGCATCCCTGGTATAAAGTCACCATTAAAACAGGCTGCGGGAGATCGACGGACGACCGGTTCGGGGGGCGCGGCAGTGGACGGACGCGCGCCGGCCCGATGGGTCGTCCTCTACCCAGACACCGCCAGATCGAGGAGGAGATCCATGGAAGGAGATTGTCTGTTCTGCAACATCGCCGCCGGAAAGACCGACACCCAATTTCTTTATGAAAACGATCAACTCGTGGTGTTTCGGGACATCAAGCCCCATGCCCCGGTCCACGACCTCATCGTTCCCAAGCGCCACATCCGGAGCGTCAACGATCTCACCGGCGACGACCGGGAGATCCTGGCCGAACTGTTCATGACGGCCAAGGAGATCGCCAAGGAGGAGGGGGTCGCCCGGGAAGGGTACAAGCTCCTGTTCAACGTGGAGAAGGGGGGCGGCCAGGTGATCTTCCACCTCCACCTCCACCTGCTGGCCGGAAAGAAGTGGCACTGATGGCGGAACGATCCGAGGTCTTCGAGCGGACCTACCGCCATTACCTGGATCAGGTGGTCGACCTCGACTTCGGGGTCATCGGCCCCCGCCTGGGACTGCGGGAGGAGGGAGACGGCGTGGTGGTCCCCTTCTTCCGGGCCCCGTACCGGGTCACCCGGGAGGGGGTCCGGGACGCGGCCGGCCGGCGGCCGCCCTTTCCCGTCTGCCTGGTGATCTGCAAGTACCTGCTCATGGCGCCCCCGCCCGCCGCTGGGGGGGTGGAGTGGGTCGCCTACCGGGACTTCAAGGGGTCGGCCCCACTTCACGGCTATTTTTCCAATAACGCCGAACGGACCGTTTCGGACCATTTCGCCGGCCGGGCCGACCGCCTGGCCCGGGCCGCCGACCGCCTCGGGGGACGGCCGCCGGAGGAGGACTTCCCCTACGACGTGAGCCGGGTCTTCGAGATCCTGCCGGAACTCCCGGCCCTCCTGCTCTTCAACGACGGGGACGCGGAGTTTCCGGCCGCCTCGTCGACGCTCTTCCAGAGGCGGGCCGAGCGGTTCCTCGACATGGAGTGCCTGGCCATCGCCGGAGAGATGCTCGCCGCCAGGCTCAGGAAGGCCGACGAGGCCGTCGATTCCGCCTGAAGCCCCTCCGGATCCGGCGGCTTTCCGCCGTCAGCGGTACATGGCCTCGATCCGGTCCCGGTAGCGGCCCTCGATGGCCGACTTCCGGAGCTTCATGGTGGGGGTCATCAGGCCGTCGTCGATGGTGAACTCCGGCACCACCGCCACCTTTTTGATGGTCTCGTAGGAGGGAAACTCCCGGTTCTTCTCGGCCACTTCGGCCTCGGCCAGGGCGATCACCTCCGGGTGCTCCACGAGTTCCGCCGGGTCCTCGAAGGGGATGCCGGATGCCCGGGCGTACGCCGCCGCGTTCTCCAGATCCAGGGAGACCACGGCGGTGAGAAAGCGCCGTCCATCGCCCAGCACACAGACCTGGTTGAGGTATTTGGATGTGGCCAGGACGCCCTCGATGGCGGCCGGGGCGATATTCTTGCCGCCGGCCGTGACGATCAGTTCCTTTTTCCGGCCCGTGATCCGCAGGAAGTTCTCCGCGTCGATCTCCCCCAGGTCGCCGCTTTTGAGCCATCCGTCCGGGGTGAAGGTTTCGGCCGTCTCCTCGGCCATCTTGTAGTAGCCCGCCATCACGTTCCGGCCGGAAAAGAGGATCTCCCCGTCCTCGGCGATCTTCTGTTCGATCCCCGGCCCCGGCGGTCCCACCCATCCGAACCGATGGTTCTCCAGGCGGTTGAGATTCGAAAAGGAGGTGTTCTCGGTCATGCCCAGCCCCTCCAGGATCAGAACCCCGGCCCCGTGGAAAAATTTGCCGATCCGGGGGTTTAAGGGGGCCGCGCCGCTGATGCACCAGGCCACCCGGCCCCCCAGGGCGGCCCGGATCTTGGAAAAGACGAGTTTGGAGGCCAGGGCGTACTGGAGGGAGAGAAGGGGCGGCACCGTTTCCCGGCTCAGCTTCAGGTCGCTCACCCGGTCGCCCACCCGGCAGGCCCAATGAAAGAGCTTGAGAGCCGCACCCCCCTTGGCCTCGGCGCCGGCCACCACCCGGGCGTGAACCTTTTCGAAGATCCGCGGAACGCTGATGAACCAGTGGGGCCGGATCGACTGGAAGTCGGCCGGAAGGTTGTCCAGTCCCCGGGCGAAGGCGGTGGTACATCCCACGTGGAGGGCCGTGTAGACGGCGGTACGCGCGAAGACATGGGCCAGGGGCAGAAAGAGCAGGGATTCGGAATCCGGCTCGACGCCGCCGCACCCTTTGACCGACTGGGCCGTGAAGGTGAGGTTGTCGTGGGTGAGGATCACCCCCTTGGGCCGGCCGGTGGTCCCGGAGGTGTAGATGATGCCGGCCGGATCATTCGGTCCCACGGCATCGATGCGCCGGGCCAGCGCATCCTCCGCCACGTCGTCCCCCAGGGCGAGGAACGCCTCGTAGGTGGTGATCCAGTCGTCTCCGGCCGCGGACGGCTCCGGCCGGCCGCCCAAGAGGATCACCTTGCGGACCCGGGGGATCTCCTCCCGGATGGACAGAAGCTTCTCCACCTGCACGGCGTCCTCGGCAAAGACGAGGACCGAATCGCTATGGTCGATGATATACCGGCAGTCCTTGGCCAGGTTCGACTGGTAGATCCCCACCGTGCAGGCCCCCACGGCGTTGACGGCCAGGTCCGTCAGGACCCAGCGGTACTGGGTGTAACTGACGATGGTCACCTTGTCCCCTTTTTCCACCCCCAGGGCCATGAGGCTTCGCGCGGCCCGGCCGACCTGCTCGCGGAACTCGGCCCAGGTGACCGGAACCGGCTCACCGGCCGGATCGAAATAGCGGTAGGCGACCTTCTCCGGCCGCTTGCCGACCGTCTCGGTGAGCATCTCGTGGACGTTTCGATAGTCGATGAACATGTTCCCTCCCCTGTTTGGATCTCCGCCGGGCGTCTGAAAGGCGGGCGTTGGTCCGGGATACCTACCCCAAATCGGGCTTGCTGGCAATCCCAAAAGCTGTTACAAATTTAGCTTTGGGACCGAAGCTTCCTTGGACCGCGGAACGACCACATGACCCAATCGGATGACGCCGGCCCACGGCGCGTGCTCATCGTCGACGACAATCCCTTCAATCGGGAACTATTAAAGCGGATCCTCACCACCCAGGGCCTCGCCGTGGATGAGGCCCACAACGGGAAGGAGGGTCTGGCCAAGGTCGCCCAAACCGCATACGCCATGATCTTCATGGACCTTCTCATGCCGGGGATGGACGGGTACGAGGCGATCGGCCGGATCCGGGGGATGGGGGTCCGATGCCCCATCATCATCGTCTCCGCCATGAGTTCCGCGGAGGACCGTCGGCGGTGCCTGGAGGCCGGCGGGGACGACTTCCTTCCCAAGCCCATCGACATGGAGGGGGTGGGGGCCCTGATCCGGAAGTACGAAGCGTATCGTCCCCCGTCCGGGGCGGCCGCCGGTCCCGGTACCGCCGGGGAGACGGACGGGGTACCGGGGCTGCCGGGATACGGCGTTCTCCTGGTGGAGGACGACGACGCCACGGCCCGCCGGTTCTCCCGTTTTCTGGGGGACCACCGGTTCGAGACCACCCGGTTCCGGCGGGGGGACGAGGCCCTGGAGCGGTTCGAGGCTTCCCCCCACCGGTATCCCATCATCATCAGCAACATCTTCGCCTCCGGAATCGACGGCATGGGGATCCTCGCCCGGGTCAAACGGAGCCATCCCAGCGTCCTTGTCTTTATTTACGCCCAGGATTATGATACGGAGACGTTCCAGCTGGCGCTCCAGCTGGGCGCCGACGGGGTCCTGACCGAGGGGGACTTCGAAGAGACCCTCCTGGACCGGGTGGAATCGGCCGTCCGCCTGGCCGCCCGTCGGGGCTCCCGGACCCAGACGGCATCCACCGCCAGCCAGGTGAGAAAGGCCCAGGCCCATCTGATCCAGTACGGATGCGCCCGGCCCTGCGCGGATATCGACATCGCCTACTCGCCCCTCACGGACGCCGGCGGCGACCTGGCCTGCTGCCGCCGGTTCAACCTCGCCGGACGGTGCGGGGTCTTTTTGGGGGATGTGGCGGGCCACAGCGTCATGAGTTCCTACATCAGCGCCTTCTACCTGGGAGTGCTCACCTCCCGGTGGGACCGGAACCAGGAGCCCATGGCCCTGATGCGGACCATCAACGCCGAGCTGAACCGGTCCAGCTACCACCAGTACCACCTCTGCGCCGGGGCCGGGCTCTGGGACCGGCGGCGCCGCCGGCTGGACCTGGCGACGGCCGGGGTCCCCGGTCCCCTGACGGTGACCCTGGACGACGCGTTCGAACCGTTCTTCGGACACCGGCCGGGGGGCGGGATGTGTCTGGGACTGCTCCGCAAGGAGGACCTCTTCGTGAGCGACAGCCTGCCGTTCTCCACGGGGGACTACCTGTTCCTCTACTCGGACGGGATCCGGAAGAAGCACCTCATGGAGGTGATCGCATCGGGGGAGATCTCCTTTGACCGGCCGTCCGCGGCCGGGCTGGGCCGCGAGATCCTCGACCGGCTGCTGGAGACCTGGGGGCAGGACGACGACATGATCCTCATCGTCCTCCGGGCCCCGCCGGACGGACCGGAACCGGGCCGCCGTTATCAATGTCGTGGCGGGTACGAAGGGGTGGACGCCGCCTGCCGATGGGCCGAGGAGATCCTCACCCCCGAGCGGCTGCCGCCGGGAAAGGACCCGCTCTTCGTCTCCCTGGCCCTGCGGGAGGCGCTCATCAACGCGGTGAACCACGGAAACGGACTGCGGCCCGAGGGGGTCGTCGACCTGGATATCCATGCGGCGCCGGGGAGGGTCCGGATCGATGTCTCCGATCAGGGCCC
Source organism: uncultured Desulfobacteraceae bacterium (assembly GCA_964431545.1). Lineage (GTDB taxonomy): Bacteria > Desulfobacterota > Desulfobacteria > Desulfobacterales > JAABSP01 > CAYSLC01. Next base: position 11,546 of record CAYSLC010000078.1, read on the forward strand.
CGGATTCGAGATGCCGGAGGCGGTGGAGCCCCTGGAGAAGATCCGGCTGCTCCGGGACGGCGGCCGGGGGCTGTCGGTGATCCACACCGTGGCCGACCGCGTGGAGACCGCCGGGGGCACCCTTTCGCTTATTTTCGAGGAAACGGGGCCGGGCCGGGGACCGACCCCCCGGCGGCGGAGCCGATCCATTTAACCTTGCACGGAAACTGGAGAGAGCAGGCATGAACGTCAGGAAGGAAGACCAGACCCTTTGGCTGATCCCGGAGACCGATCTGGTCGCGAGCCGCATCGAGACGCTGCGTGACTTCTTTGCCGAGAAGCTGGCCGAACACGAGGAGGTCCGCCATGTGATCCTCGATGTCCGGGGCGTGGATATCGTCGACTCCCTGGGGGTCAACCTGCTCGTGGGCCTCTACCGGCAGGTCACCGGGGCGTCGGGCACCATCGAGATCGTGGGGGCCGGGGAGAGGTTCATGAAGGTGGCCAACTTCTTCCGCCTCCCCTCCATCTTCTCCATCCGCCGGGCGGGGGAGTGAGATGTCCGAGTTCGACGAACTCCTCCCCGCCTTTGTCGAGGAGTCGCTGAGCCACCTCCAGACCATCGAGCCGGACCTTCTGGCCATGGAGGAACAAAGGGACGACATCGATCCCGAGGTGGTCAACCGGATCTTCCGGGGGGTCCACAGCATCAAGGGGGCGTCGGGGTTCTTCGGCTTCCAGAACATCAGCCGGCTGAGCCACATCATGGAGAGCAGCCTCTCCCTGCTCCGGGAGGGACGGGTGGCCCTCACCAGCCAGTTCATCGACGCGCTCCTGTCCGGCGTGGACGCCTTGAAGGCGATGCTGGGGGACATCGCCGCCAGCGAGGCCTACGACACCCAGGCCCAGATCGCCTACCTCCAGGAACTCATCGACGAGAACATCGACGGGGAACAGACCGTCACGGTCATGGAAAAGCCCGTGGACGGGGCGCCCGGGGACGCCGCCCGGCGGTTCGACGTCCCCCGGGAGGAGATGCGGCGGCTCTTGGAGGACGGCTTCGACCTCTACGGCGTCCAGATCCTTCTCAACCGGGACCTGAGGGGTCAGAGAAAGACCCCCTACACCTTCATCAACCAGATGGAGTCCCTCGGCCGCTACATCGACGCCTTCCTCGACATCGGCGGCGTCTCGGGCCTCTCCGACTGCCTCGACAACGAACTCGCCTTCGATTTCCTGCTGGCGACCCGCACCCCCCCCGAGGCGGTGGCCCGGACCCTGGAGCTGCCCCTGGAGCGGATCCGACCCATCGATCTTTCCGCCCTGGAGACGCCCCGAGCGGAATCGGCGGAGCCGCCGGTTCCGGAACCGACCGGCGAGGCCCCTCCGGAACCGGAGCGGCCCGAACCGCCCGTCGAGGTTCCGCCCCCCGAACCGGGAACCGGGGAACCCGCCGATCCGCCGGCGGCGGTTCGGGACCGGTTCCCGGGGGGCATCCAGGCGGAGGAGAAGATCCGGGTGGGGGTGGGCTTTCTCAACGAGCTGGTCAACCTGGCCGGGGAGCTGGTGCTGGGGAGAAACCAGCTCTTGCAGACGGCGGCCCCCCTGGTCAAGGCCGCCCCCGGCCTCAACCCGGTCCTCCAGCACATCAGCCGCGTCACCTCGGAGATGCAGGAAAAGATCATGCGAATGCGGATGCAGCCCATCTCCCTGATCTTCGAGAAGTTCCAGCGTCTGGTCCGGGATCTGGCCCGCAACCACCACAAGGAGATCCGCCTGGTCACCTCCGGCGGAGACGTGGAGCTGGACAAGACCATCATCGAGGGGCTCTCCGATCCGCTGACCCACCTGGTCCGAAACGCCGTGGACCACGGCATCGAATCGCCGGAAGAGCGGGAGCGGGCCGGGAAGCCCCGCCAGGGCACCCTCGCGCTTTCGGCATACCACCAGGGGGGGCAGGTCCACCTCTCCATCACCGACGACGGGCGGGGGATCGACGGCGGGATGGTGGCCCGAAAAGCCCTGGAAAAGGGGGTCATCCGCCAGGAGCAGCTCAACGAGATGGGCGAAAAGGACCGGATCCATCTGATCTTCCGCCCCGGGTTCTCCACCACCGAACGGATCACCGACCTCTCCGGCCGGGGGGTGGGCATGGACGTCGTCCGCACCAACATCGAGCACCTGGGGGGCACCGTCGAGGTCGACGGCAAGGTCCGGGAAGGGACCCGGATCATGCTGGTCCTCCCCCTGACCCTGGCCATCGTGGCCGGGTTGCTGGTCCGGGCCGGGAGCCACCTCTACGTGCTGCCCGAGGCCGACATCGACGAGCTGGTCCGGGTCAAGCCCGGAGAGGTGGAGGACCGGATCGAGATCGTCCAGGACGCCTGGGTCCTGCGGCTCCGGGAGATGCTTCTGCCCCTGGTCCACCTCAACCGGGTTCTGGGCCTGATCACCGCCGGGGAGGTGGCGGCGGACCTTCACGGACGGTCCGACCCCCTGCGGATCCTGGTGCTCAAGCACGGGGCCTCCCGGTTCGGCCTGGTGGTGGACGCCGTGGTCAACACCGAGGAGATCGTGGTGAAACCCCTGCCCCGGTTCCTCAAAAAGATCCAGAGCTTCAGCGGGGTGAGCATCCTCGGCAACGGGACGGTCGCCCTGATCCTCGACGTGGCCGGCATCGTGCGCAAGGCCGGGATCCGGCGGATGGACGACGTTGCGGCCTCGGCCCGGATCCGCCGGAACGAACCGGCCGAAAAGGACATCCAGACCCTGCTCCTCTTCGACAACGGAACCCCCGAGCGCTTCGGCCTGCCCCTGGAACTCATCAGCCGCATCGAAAGGATGCCGGCGGCCCGCATCGAACAGATCAAGGAGAAACGGTTCCTCCAGTACCAGGGGGCCAAGCTGCGGCTCCTCTTCCTGGAGGACCATCTGCCCGTGACCCGCCCCGAACGGAGTCCCGACGGGGCCGTCGGGGTCATCGTCCCCAAGCAGGTGGCGCACCCCATCGGGATCGTCTTCGGCCAGGTGATCAACACCGTGGACGCCGCCGTCGCCCTGGACACCACCACCATCATGGCGCCGGGGCTCTTCGGCTCCGCCGTTTTGGACGGCCGGATCACCCTGCTCCCCGACATGTACGCCCTCTTCGAGATGGCGGCCCCGGAATGGTATGCGGCCCGTCGTCCCCCCGAAGGCGGAGCCGGGGGGCGGAAACGCCGGGTCCTGCTGGCCGAGGACACCCCCTTCTTCCGGATGGTGGAGAAGGACTACCTGACCTCCGCCGGCTACGAGGTGGTGCCGGCGGAGGATGGGAAAAAAGCCCTGGAGATCCTGGAGAGCCAGCGGTTCGACGCCGTGGTCCTCGACATCGTCATGCCCCGGCTCGACGGCTGGGGAGTGATCCGGGCCATCCGGTCCGACGACCGCCTGAAGGATCTGCCCGTCATGGCGGTCACCTCCCTGGGGGCCGGGGGGAACGCGGACGTGGTCCAGCGGGGGCTCGACGCCGGGTTCGACGCCTGGGAGCTGAAGCTCGACAAGACCCGCCTGCTCGACACCCTGGCGGAGATGTTGAGGAACCGATGAAGACCCGTCAGATCGCGACCTTTGTCCTGGGCCACACGCGCCTGGGCGTCGATATCCTTCTCATCAAGGAGGTCCACCGCCAGATGACCATCAGCCCGATCCCGGACGCGCCGCCCCACCTCCGGGGACTGATGAACCTCCGGGGACGGGTGGTGACGGTGATCGATCTGGACGTCTGCCTCGGCCGTCCCCCGTCGGAGACGATCGAGGACCGTCGGCTGCTGATTCTCAAGACCCAGGCGGAGATCCAGGGGTTTGTCCGCGAAGGGCGGATCGGATCCGACGCCGCCCTTGGGGAGGACATCGTGGGCTTCCTCATCGACCGGATGGAGGACGTGATCTCGGTTTCGGCGGACCGGATCCTGCCCCCGCCGCCGAATCTGCCGGATATCGACGGGTCCCTGATCCGGGGCGTAATCAAACAGGACCGCCGGCTGGTGATCCTGATCGACGTGACGGCGGTGCTCGGGGACGTGCTGGAGCGGGCCCCGGACGCCGGAGGGTAGGAAAACGGCCGCCGAGGGTCCGGCAACCCGGCGGTCGATGGACGAGGCGGGGAAAACCCCCTGATCGACACGCGGATAGGAGCATACCAATGGCCATAGGGTTCAAAAACTTGAAGATCAAAACGAAGATCGGGATCGCCTTCGGCGTCATCTTCGTGTTCGGCATCGTTCTGGGGGCATGGGCCGTGAGTCGGATGCGCCATGTCCAGGAGGAGTCGGTCCAGGTGGCCCGGGAGTTCGTCCCCGAGGTGGAGGTCACCGACGACCTGGAGGACCGGTTTCTCAAGGCCATGTACAACATGCGCGGTTACGGTCTGACGGGCCGGGAGGCCTACCTGCGGCAGGCCGATTCGCTCATGGAGGAGGGCGGGAAGATCCTGGACCGGGCACGGGGGCTGGCCGAAGAGCACGCCTCCTTGTCCAAGCTGCGGGGGGAGATGGAGAACGTCCTCTCCCGATGGTCCCGCTACGATGAACTGATCGGCGAGACCGAGGAGCAGAACCGGTCCATCGACGCCATCCGGCGCCGCCTGGATGGCGCCGCGGACCGGTTCGTGACCAACGCCCATGAGTTCGCGGCCAGCCAGTGGGAGGTCTTCCGCCGGGAGATCTCCGCCGGAAGCCTGGCGACCCGGTTCGAGGAACGGATCCGAAAGATCATGATCCTGGAGAAGGTGCTCACCCTCGGCGATTCGATCCGGATCACCAATTTCAAGGCCCAGGCCCTTCGGGAACCGGAGATGATCCGGGAGACCATGCCCCGCTTCGACGAGATCGAGGCCCACATCGACACCCTCCGTCCCCTGGTCCACCGGGACGCCAATGGAGAGCGGATCGAGGCGATCAAATCGGCGGCCGCCGAATATCGACGGGCCATGTCCGACCTGCTGACCACATGGACGACCCTGGAGGAACTGAACAATGGACGGGAGGAGGTGGGCGACGGGATGCTGGAGACCATCCAGGCCATCGCCGACGCCGGCATGGCCCGGATGGTCTCCATGACCAACGGCAACGCGGATCTGCTCACCCGGACCGCCACCCTCATGATCCTCGGCCTGGTGCTCGGCGCCGTTGCCGCGGTGGTGGTCGCCTTTTTCCTCATCACCCAGATCACCCGTCCGGTGAGCGGCATCGTGGGATATGTGAAACGGTTCGGCGACGGCGACCTGGCCGCCGACATCGAGATCGACACCGGCGACGAGATCGGTCAGATGGCCGGGGACCTCCGCCGGGCCGTGGGCAACATCCGGGAGATTCTCCGGGAGCTTTCGGAGACCACCGAGACCCTGGCCGGCGCCTCGGAGGAACTCTCCTCCGTCTCCACCCAGATGGCCTCCTCCGCCGAGGAGATGAACAGCCAGGCCGACACGGTCGCCTCCGCCTCGGAGGAGGTCAACGCCAGCGTCCGCACCGTGGCCGCCTCCGCGGAGCAGTCGAGCGCGTCGGTCTCCAGCATCGCCGCCATGACCGAGGAGATGTCGGCCTCCTTCACCAGCGTGGCCAAGGCGGCCAAAAAGACGGCGGAGAACGTCTCCCAGATGGCCCGGTCGAGCGAATCGATGTCCTCCCAGGTCAACAGCGTCGCGTCCGCCGCCGAGGAGATGACCGTCTCCTTGAACGAGGTGGCCAAGAACACGGTCCAGGCGAGCCGGATCTCCCAGAACGCAAGGGAGCGGACCGAGCAGATCAACGCCCGGATCGAGGCCCTGGTCTCCGCCTCCAAGCAGATCGGCCGGGTGGTGGGGGTGATCAAGGACATCGCCGACCAGACCAACATGCTCGCCTTGAACGCCACGATCGAGGCGGCCGGCGCCGGGGAGGCGGGGCGCGGGTTCGCCGTGGTGGCCGGGGAGGTCAAGGAGCTGGCCAAGCAGTCGGCCGAGGCCACCGACGAGATCGCCGACCAGATCGAACGGATCCAGACCTCCACGGACGACGCGGTCTCCGCCATCGAGGAGATCAACAAGGTGATCGGCGAAATCGCCGGGATCAACGAGATGATCGCCTCCTCGGTGGAGGAGCAGACCGCCACGGCCGGCGAGATCTCCAAATCGGTGGCCGGCACCGCCGTGACCGTCAAGGGGGTCGCCGACAACGCCAACGAATCGTCGGCCCTGGTGGACGATATCGCCAACTCCACCGACGAGACCTCCAGGACCGCCGCCGAGGTGGCCCGGAACATCGACGAGCTTCTGGCCGGGGTCAAGGAGGTGGCCCGGTCGGCCAGCGAGGCCTCCCGGGGGGTCAACGAGATCTCCAGGAACATCCAGGGGATCAGCGAGGCCTCCCGCCAGACCGCCTCCGGGGCGGGCCAGACCGACCGCTCCTCCCAGGAGCTGGCGCGGATGGCGGCGGCCCTCTCCCGCATCGTGGGACGGTTCAAACTCTGAAGCCGACGGCCTACATGGAACGATTTTCAGAAAATCAGGCCCTCGGCGGTCCATGAGGACGCCCATGAAGGGGGATAGGGACGGACAGGTGGAAAAGGATTTACGGGTGCTGGTGGTGGACGACACGGTGATCGACCGGCAGGTGTTGTCCCGGGTCATCAACGATATCGACGGGGTCGAACTCCAGGGGGTCGCCTCCAGCGGACCCCGCGCCCTGACCAAGATCGGGCTCCGGCCGCCGGACCTCGTCCTGCTCGATGTCTTCATGCCCGAGATGGATGGGCTGGAGACCCTGGCGCGGATCAAGGAGGCCCACCCCAACATCGATGTGGTCATGGTGAGCGGCATCGACCGGGAGACGGCCCGGTACACCATGAAGGCCCTGGAGTCGGGGGCCCTCGACTTCATCGCCAAGCCCCGGAAGCCCACCGTGGAGGAGAACGTCGCCGAACTCCGGTCGGCCATCTCCCGGCTGGTCTCCATGGCCCGGACCCGGAAGTACTCCCGGAAGGCCCGGGGGGTCAACGACGAGGCCCCGCCCGAGGCGCCGCCCCAGCCGCCGCCGGCGATCCGCAAGGCGGCCCTGGTCCCCGAGGCGCCGCCCAAGAAAGCGGAGCGGCCGGTTTACATCCGCAAGGCCCCCCGGAAGGTGGGCCGCGTCGACGCGGTGGGCATCGGGGTCTCCACCGGCGGGCCCAACGCCCTCCAGGAGCTGGTCCAGGGCCTGTGCGCCGATTTTCCGGTGCCGATCCTGGCCGTGCAGCACATGCCGGTGATGTTCACCGCCTCCCTGGCCACACGGCTCGACAACGGGAGCGCCGTCAAGGTGATCGAGGCGAGGGACCGGGAGCTGATCCGGCCGGGGTTCTTCTACCTGGCGCCGGGGGGACGCCACATGGAGGTCCGGAAGGACCGGGCCGGGTCGGCCGTGGCCCTGGTCGACACCCCGCCGGTCAACTCCTGCCGGCCCTCCGTCGATGTCCTCTTCCGGTCCATGGCCGCCGTTTTCGGCGGAAACGTCCTGACCGTGATCCTCACCGGCATGGGCAGTGACGGCGTCGCCGGGGTCTCCGAGATCCGTCGAAGGGGGGGGTACTCCCTGGTCCAGGACGAGAAGAGCAGCGTGATCTGGGGGATGCCCGGGGCGGTGGTGGAGGCGGACCAATCGGACGAGGTGGTTCCCCTGTCCAAGATGGCCGAGCGGATCGAGTGGCTGGTGGACCGGGGGAAGGGGAGATGCTGAGAATCACGGAGCCGGAATACGTCCTCATGAAGACCTACATCGAGGAGCACTGCGGGGTCCACCTGGAGGAGGACAAGGAGTACCTCATCGAGTCCCGGCTCTCCGACCTGGTGGCCGCGTCCGGGTGCCGGTCCTTCCAGGAGTTCCATTTCAAGGCCCGCACCGATCTCTCGGGACGGCTCCGGGACCAGATCGTCGACGCCATGACCACCAACGAGACCTCCTGGTTCCGGGACAAGGGGGCGTGGGAGTACCTGGCCGAGGTGGCGGCGCCCGATCTCCTCGACCGGGCCGCCGAAGCCGGCGGCGCCCAGGTCTGGTCGGCGGCCGCCTCCACGGGCCAGGAGCCGTACTCCCTGGCCATGCTCCTGGAGGAGGAGGCCCTCCGGCGGGGCCGCCCCTCCCTGGCCGCCCGGGTGGAGATCATGGCCACCGACATCTCCACGTCGGCGCTGCTGACGGCCATGGCCGGTCGGTACGACGCCATCGCCATGAACCGGGGGCTCGCGGAGGAGCGGCGGGAGAGGTACTTCGTCCGGGAAGGGCGGTCGTGGGTCCTCGATCCGCGGATCCGGGAGCGGGTCTCCTTCAAGAAGTTCAACCTCCAGAACCCCTTCATCTTCGCCCGCCCTTTCGACCTGGTCCTGTGCCGGTACGTCTCCATCTACTTTTCGGAGGGCTTCAAGCGGGACCTCTTCGCCAAGACGGCCTCGGTGCTTCGGCCCGGCGGGGTGCTCCTCCTCGGGGCCACCGAGTCGCTGCGGGAGTTTTCCAGGGAGTTCGAGATCAGCTATTACAAGAACGCCGTGATCAACACCCGGAGATCGGCGCCGGCCCGAACCGAAGCCTTCCTTTCGGGGGGTTTCGACAGACTCAAGAACACAGAGGATTTCAAACGGACAAGGTAGGAGAATGGAGAACACACAGAGAGAACAAATCGAATTCGACGTGGTATTCGTGGGGGGCGGCCCGGCTGGACTGGCCGGGGCCATCCGGCTGATGCAGGCGGCCGGGGAACGGCAATCGACGCCGGAGGTGGCGGTCATCGACAAGGGATCGGAGATCGGAGCCCACGCCCTGAGCGGGGCGATCCTCAATCCCGTGGCCCTGGCGGAGCTGATCCCCGATTATCTCGATCGGGGCTGCCCGGTGGAGGCGACGGTCCGGGGGGACGGCTTCCATTATCTCACCCGGAACGGCTCGTTCCGGGTCCCCCTGATCCCCCGGCAGATGCACAACAAGGGGTTTTACGTGGTGAGCCTCTCCCGGTTCACCCGGTGGCTGGGGGAGATCGCCGAGGAGATGGGGGTCAACATCTTTCCGGGATTCGCCGGGACCGAGGTCCTCTACGGCGGGGACGACCACACGGTGGTGGGGGTCCGCACCGGCGACAAGGGGCTCGACAAGGACGGTTCGGCCAGGGCCAACTTCGAGCCGGGCATCGATCTCATGGCGAAGATCACGGTCTTTGCCGAGGGGGCCCGGGGCAGTCTCACGAGGGAGGTGGCGCGGAAGCTCCACATCTTCAGCGGCAGGCTCCCCCAGGTCTTCGAGACCGGGATCAAGGAGGTGATCCAGGTCCCCGAGGGGGGGTATTTCGCCAATGCCGCCGCCAACGACATCCATACCCTGGGGTATCCCCTGGGGCTCGATACGCCGGGCGGGGGGTTCATCTACGAGATGGCGGAGAACCGGATCTCCCTGGGGCTGCTGGCGGGTCTCGCCTACGAGGACCCCATGTTCGATCTCTACGATCTCTTCCTGAAGTTCAAGGAGCACCCCTTCGTGGCCGGGATCATCGAGGGGGGCAAGGTGATCGAACAGGGGGCAAGGACCGTCGCCACCGGCGGGTATTACACCATCCCGAGGCTTTCGGTGGACGGGGCCATGTTCGTGGGCGGTTGCGCGGGGATGCAGAACACGCCGGGGCTCAAAGGGATCCACGTCTCCATGAAATCGGGAATGCTGGCGGCGGAGGCGGCGGCGGAGGCCCTGGAGCGGGGGGAGTTCACCGAAGGGGCCTTGGAACGGTACCCCCGGTCCTTCGAGTCGGGGTGGGCCGGGCAGGAGATCCGCGAGGGGCGAAATTTCGCCCAGGCCCTGGCGAAGAAGGGGTTGCGCAAATTCATCCATCTGGGGGCCCAGTACGTCAGCAAGGGGAGGGGGATCAAGGATCCGCTGCCCCTGGAGGCGGACTTCCGTACCCTGAGAGAGGTCCGGGGGGATCCGGACGCGGCGCCGAAAACGCACAAGGATCTGGACGGGGTCCTCTACGTGGACCGGCTCACGGGCGTCTACCTCTCCAAGACGGGCCACCGGGAGGACCAGCCGGGCCATCTCATTGTCCACGACCGGAAACTCTGCGTCACCAAATGCCACGAGACGTACCGCAGCCCCTGCACCCGGTTCTGTCCGGGCCAGGTCTACGAGATGGAGACGGACGAGGGTACCGGGGAACGGCGCCTGAAGATCAACCCGTCCAACTGCCTCCACTGCAAGACGTGCGACATCAAGGATCCCTTTGAGAACATCACCTGGACCTGCCCCGAGGGGGGGGATGGGCCGAATTATTCGGTGGTGTGAGGGGATTTGGGGGTCGAATCCCGGACTGTTGGGTAGGTTTCTCGAATTTAGGGGGCGCGGAGCCGTTGGGATCCGCGCTCCCAACCGGGGTTGTCCCATCTGCGACACGTCCCATGGGCGTGGGCTTCAAGGACGGCGGGTTTTGCCGCGCGATGGTCAGTGGTATTTTTTTCTCCCGCGGGCCATGGGGTGCCCGACTTCCCGTAAGAGCTGCTCAAGTCTCACGCGGAGCTTGCGGAGCAAAACCGAATCCGCTGGACCGACAGGTTATGCCATTTAT
>CAYSLC010000079.1:0-3092 GCA_964431545.1 uncultured Desulfobacteraceae bacterium
CCCGATGATGGGAAAGAGGATGTTGTTGAAGTCATGGGCGATCCCCCCGGCGAGGGTGCCGATGGCCTCCATCTTCTGGCTCTGGCGGAGCCGCTCCTCCAGCCGATGCTTCTCGGTGACGTCCTCGTAGATGCCGATGCCCACCTGAAAGCGCCCCTGATCGTCCCGGATGACCTTGTGGTGGACCTTGAGGACCACATCCCGGCCGCCGTTCACCGTTGTGTATTTCCCTTCGAACGTGGCGGCGCCGGAGCGGATGGCGTCGGCCACGGCCTGGCGGGCCGGCCCCTTTGCCATGGACCGGAGCATGTCGAACCCCAAAAGCCGATCCCGGCTGGTGCCGATGATCCGGGCCTGGGCCTCGTTGGCGTCGAGGATCACCCCGTCCGAATCGAACTGGACGATCCCCACGGGGGCGTGTTCGAAGAGGAACCGGTACCGGGCCTCGCTCCGGCGGAGGGCCGCCTCGGATTCTTTCCGCTCCTCGATGTCCCGCTGAAGGGCCTGGTTGATCCGTTCGATCTCGGCGGTCTTCTCCCGGACCGCCTCCCGGAGCCGGGTCTGGCGGTTGGTGATCAGCGCCGCCAAAAGGCTCAGCAGAAGGGCGAAGGCGGCGCCGGTGATCCGATAGGCCAAAAGCGGCCGCCGGATCGCGGCCCCCCAGCCGCCCCGGGGCATCGCCGCGAGGGTCCAGGCGCCGTCGGGGAGGTCAATGATGAGGGTTACCGGGGACCGGTCGAAGATCTCCGGGCCGCCGAAGAAGACCTCGCCGTCGGCCCGCTTCAGGGCGAACCGGAGAGGGCCCGCTGCGTCGTCCAGGCCGGCCTGGGCGAGGATCGGGGGCAGGTCGATCACCATGCTCGCCATGCCCCAGAACCGGCCCTCCCGGAATACGGCCCGCCGGGCCACGAGGCCCAGCCCTCCCTGGCGCAGCTCATAGGGGCCGGTGAGGACGATCTTCCCGGTTTTAAGCGCCCGTCGGGCATCGGCCCGGGCCGCCGGCCGCCTGTCCTGGAACTGGTCGTGCCCTGGCACCACCTTGTTGCGTTTCAGGGGGTAGACGTATCGATTGACTCCGCCGGGGGCGATGACGAAGTTGCGGATGTCCGAGGCGGAGCCGTAAAGCCCCGGCGCGAAGATCCGGAAGTGACTCTCCAGGTCGTCCCCCTGTTCGAGGACCGTCCCGACGAAGGCGTGGAGGCCCGAAAGGCGGGCGAACCGTTCGTGGACCAGCCGGGAGAGGGTGTTGCCGTGGGGGATCATCCGGCTCTTGACGTCGGCCCGAAGGGTCTTGAGGAGTTGGCCCGCGTACCACTGCCCGGCGATCCACGATGCGAGCAGCAGCAGACAGAGGGTTGCCGCGCCGATCAGGAGCGAGGCCCGGGCCGCGGGTCGCCGCAGCGGCGGGCCGGGGAGATCAGTGGGGGCCGCTGGGGGTGCCATGGGGTCTGTCATGGGCGGGTTCCGGCGTCATGTGAGGGTTTCTCCCTGGTCGCATAGAAGCTCAAACGGGTTCCAGTGTACCGCCAAAGGGGTGGTGAATCAAGGAGTTTCAGCGGGATTTCAGAAGGATTGACGGATCGGGACTTGTCCGCCTCCCGCCCCTTCCACTAGCGCCGAGGGGCTGTCCCAGGCTTTCTTAAGGATGGTTTCTTTGCCGTTCCCGCCAGTATTTCAGCCAGACATCAGGATCGTCTCCGAGGCGTTGGCCGGTGATTTCGATGAGGGCGTTTTCCACGGAAAACCGCAGCCCCTCGTCGCGCATGGCGTCGATGAGAGGCGGGACAGCCTTTTCGGCCTTGATAAATCCCAGATTCGTGGCGGCTGCCTTCCGGGGCTCTTGATCTCCGGTTTTCAATTCCGCGATCAACGCATCCGCAACCATGGATTGCTTGAGTACGCCGGCCCGGGGCGTGGTGTGGCCGATGGCGCGTATAATCCAGACCTTCACGCTTGCATCACCCTCCGCCGCCAGGGCCTCCAGAAGCGGCCTGATTGCCCTAACATGTCGCGACCTGCCACCGAGCGCCATGGCCGCGGCGATCCGGATGTGCGGATTGTCGTCTTTCAGCAGCGCAATCAGGGGATCGACCATTTGCGGCGCCTCAATCTCCGACAATTTGACCCCGATCGACGTGTATTCATAATACTGCGCCGGCCTTTTCAAGTCTTCAAGCAGGCGGTCGACGTTCGGCGTCCGGCCCGCGGCAATGTAATACGCCGTCGTGAGAACAGCCGGAATGCAAAAGGAGATGATGACCGGCCTCATGGCGGCCGGAGCTTTCTCCAGGATGTCCATCAGGGACGCGACGCCGGCGATGGCGCACAACAGCAGGCCGAAGGGGATGACGATCAGAATGCTCACGAACCCGCTCACCCAGCCGGGTGAGCCGACAGTACCTCCGGATGTTTCCGTAAGCGCGTAGGTAATCCCCGCGGCGGCGATGATCAGGCAGATCCCGACCCATCCGACGATTTTCAGTCGCGTCGCGCACGCCGCCACGAGGACTGGACCGGCCAAAACTGAAATATACGTCAAGACCCGGACGATCTTCATCGCACCCCCGAGATTCAACTCGGCCGTATCCGGGGAATGGAAAATCATCAGCAGGGATGCGGCGGCGCATCCGAGGCTGAGTGAAATGATCACGCTTCTGACGGCCATAGCGCCCCCTCAATCCGCCGCGCCTGGGAGGTTTTATACCGGATGTCAATGGTCCCGGACCAGTTCTCGTGAAAAGCGGAAGGGTCGAACGTGATGGAAAGCGTATGGTCATCTGTCATACGGCAGTGGAGATCGGAAAACCGATGGTGGGAGAAAGGAACGTAGACCAGGGGTTTGGAGAAGGCAAAGGCCGCGAAGGTTTTTCGGGTCAAAACGAGGGAGCCGGTGAAAAGGCTTTTTTTCCAGGAACACCGTCTCCCCGGCGCCTTGAAATCCTTGAGCGTGACCGAACCCCCGACGCCCTCGTCGATCAGGACGACGCCTTCCCGATGAAGCGCGGACGCATATCGTTTCGGAATTTTTCCCACGCCGAACAGCCGGTAAAGGAGCGTTTTGCGCATATAGCCTCGCACAAGGGCGTATGCCG
>CAYSLC010000079.1:3192-6809 GCA_964431545.1 uncultured Desulfobacteraceae bacterium
GGTTCGCCGCCATCTGCAAGGCCCTGTCCCATCCGGCCCGGCTGCGGATCCTCGCCCATCTCCTGGAGACGGAGAGGTGCATCTGCGGCCAGATCGTGGAGATCCTTCCCCTCTCCCAGTCGACGGTGAGCCAGCACCTGAAGATCCTCAAGGAGGCGGGCCTGATCCGGGGGGAGGTGGACGGCCCCCGGTCGTGCTATTGCGTGGACCGGTCGGCCATAGACCGGTTTAAGGCCATGGCGGCGGCCCTGTAGCGTCTCCCTGGAGACCCGAACCATGGACGGAAAGGAAGGCGGATTGGAAATGAAATCGGAACCATCTTCGTGTTGCGGCGCGTCGGCGACGCCCCGCGCGGCCGACGGCGCCATCGACCCCGGAAAGACGATTCTCGCCGGAATGCCGTGTTGCGGCGGACCTCCCCCGGCAGCGCCCATGGAGCGGCCGGGGTATGAACTTTGCCCCTTTGTCGAGGAACTGATCCCCACGCCGGCCGGACCCGTGCCGAGGGTGCGGACGACCCTGGACCGGAGCGACATCCGCGCCACGATCCGTGTGCGCATCGGCTTCGGCCGGGACCGGTACCGGATCGCGCCGGGGCTCTACTGCGTCGGGCGGCCGGGGCCGGACGCGCCGGTCCTGGTGACGGCCAACTACAAGCTCACCTTCGATGCCCTCAGACGCGAACTTCCGGACCTCGAAGCCTGGATTCTGGTCTTGGAGACCCTCGGGGTCAATGTCTGGTGCGCCGCCGGCAAGGGGACCTTCTCCACCGATGAGGTGATCCGCCGGGTCAAGGCCTCGGGGCTGGAAGCGGTGGTCCGCCACCGCAAACTGATCCTGCCCCAGTTGTCGGCCACGGGGGTGTCGGCCCGGCAGGTTCGCAAAGGGTGCGGATTCGAGGTGGTCTGGGGGCCGGTGCGGGCCGCCGATCTCAAACCGTTCCTGGACGCCGGCATGAAGGCCGACGCCGGGATGCGGCGGGTGACCTTCGATCTTTGGGAGCGGCTGGTCCTGATCCCGGTCGAGATCTGGCTGATCCGGAAGCCGATGCTCTGGACCCTGGCGATCCTGCTGGTCCTGTCCGCAATGGGGCCCCAGTTGGGCTCCCCGGGCCAGGTGGGATACCGGTGGATGATCGCTGCGTCCGCCGCGGCCGTAGGCCTTTTAGCTGGCGGTGTTCTCACCCCGGCCCTGCTCCCCTGGATTCCGGGTCGGGCTTTCGCAATGAAGGGGACCTTGGTGGGCGTGGTCTTCGGCGCGGTGACGCTCCTGTGGACTGGAAACGGCGTCGGCACCTTGGGGGCGCTCGGACTCCTCCTGCTGGCGGTCGCCGTCAGCTCCTACCTGGCCATGAACTTCACCGGATCGACACCCTTCACCTCCCCCTCCGGCGTGGAGCGGGAGATGCGCGTCGCCATTCCGTTCCAGCTCGCCGCCGCGCTCCTGGCGGCGGTCCTCTGGGTGGGAGGCGGGTTCGTCGCTTGAATCAACAACCAAATCTCAAAAGGAATGGGATGGAAGTATGGAAGGATTTCGATATCTGTCCGATGTGACCACCATCGCGCTCGACCCCGAGGCCTGCATCGGTTGCGGCGTCTGCGAGCTGGTCTGCCCCCACGGCGTGCCCCGGCTCGACAACGGCAAGGCCCGGATCATTGACCGGGACGCCTGCATCGAATGCGGGGCCTGCGCCAGGAACTGCCCGGTGGAGGCCGTCACCGTGGAACCGGGGGTGGGGTGCGCCGCCTACATCATCCAGTGCTGGCTCAAGGGAAAGGAGCATGCCACCTGCGGCGGCCCCTCCTGCTGTTAGCCCCGCTCCCTGGGCCGATGGTAGGTCAACGCCTGGGCCGCCGCCACCCGGCGGCCTCCGGCGTCGGTGACCGTCACCTCCCATAACCCCAGCTTCCGCCGCAGGTCCACCGGGGCCGCCTCGGCCACCAACCGGTCCCCCTCCGGAACGCCGTCCAGGAAGTTGATCTTCAGCTCCACCACCAGGGAGCGGTATTCCGTAGCGTTTGACGCCACGGCCACGGCCTGGTCGACGATGCAGGAGATCGCCATGCCGTGGGCCCGGCCCAGGGAGTTGGTGTACTCGGGCCGCACCGGCATGGAGAGGCGCGCCCGGCCTCTCTCCACCGATTCCACCTCGATCCCCAAAAACCGCCCCATGGGATCGCCGGCCACCGTTTCCACCGCATATCGGATGTCAGGGTCCATCGGATCTCGTCGACGAAATGATTGATTCGGTCACTCTGCCTTCAAATTCTTCAAGATTTTCTTTGCCAATGGTTCTTTGATTTCAGCGTGACGGGGAACTGTTTCCGTAATCCCATATTTCGGATTCATCCAAAGTGAATGAGAACTTCCTTGACGCTTCAAATAGCAACCCGCAATTCTTAGCCTTCTTTCAAGTTCACGTCGTTTCATCCAACCATCACCGTGTCTTGAATAACGTCATCGGGCAATCCGCGAAGCATGTCCTCTTTACGATCTTCAAAGATGAATTCGATGGCCAGCCGAAGATTATTTTTCGTTTCCTCGATCGTTTCGCCCTGTCCGTTGGCTCCGGGAACTTCCGGGCAAACAGCCCAGTACCCGCCTTCGGGCGCTTTTTCAATGATTGCCGTGAATTCCGCCTTCATTTCATCTCCTGTTCTTAAGTGACCAGAATTTAAACCGATATAAATGGTCAGATCCTGGGTGTTTCTCGCACCACCCCGAGGGCTCGATCAACCTCGATGAGGAATTCCGTTCCCGGAGCTTTTTGCACTCTTCGTACCATGCACGGGAATGCTCCAACTCGGCATACACATCGGGATGTATGTCAACGCTGTGCATCGGCGTATCGGTGGCGTCGATCCCTGACCTCTTCCCACGGGACGCACTTGGACACCGGTATTCCTTCATAGAAGGATACCACGGCGCTCATTGCGCGTAAAGTTCAGATTCCGACTGCAAGGCCAACCCGATTTATGACGCCACACGCCGATCGCCATACCCATGGCGATCCTCGTCCGCCAAAGCAAGAACCGGTTGCCGCGCGCCATCCCATGATGGAAGCCGGTGTACCTTTTTATGATTCACGGATCGCCGGCTCGCGCCGCCATTCGATCCGCGTCCGCCCGCCGTCCCGACCACGGTACCGCCTTGGACCATGGCCGCCAACCGTTGGACAAATGACCTCAATTGAAGGCCCTGGGCATTCATCTCCTCCGATGCGCTGGCGTTCTCCTCGGCATTGGCCGCGTTCTGCTGAACGATCTTGTCCATGTCCGCCACGGCCAGGTTGACCTGTTCGATCCCCGCGGCCTGCTCCTTTGAGGCGGCCGCGATCTCTCCGACCAGCCCGCCCACCCGGGAAGCGGCTTGGGCGACCTCGGTGAAGGCCTTGTCGGTCTTTTTGACCAGTTCGGATTCCTCGTGGATCCGTCTGACGGTCCCTTCGATGAGATCCGCCGTGTTTTTGGCCGCGTCGGCCGCCCGAAGCGCCAGGTTCCGGACCTCGTCCGCCACCACCGCGAACCCCGCGCCGGCCCCTCCGGCCCGGGCCGCTTCCACGGCCGCGTTCAGGGCCAGGAGGTTGGTCTGGAATGCGATCTCGTCGATGGTCTTTA
>CAYSLC010000079.1:6909-17488 GCA_964431545.1 uncultured Desulfobacteraceae bacterium
ATGACGGCGGAGATGGGGTTGACGATCGTTCGGCCCAGGAAATACGAGAGCGTCAAAGAGAGCAGGATCGTCGCCAGGGTGCCATAGACCAGGACCCTTTTGGTGGTCCCGGCCATGCCCACGGATTGCGCTCTCCGTGCGGCCATCAGCGTCTCCTCCGTACCGATGAAGGTGTTCATCTGACCCCGGAACCGGTCGAAATAGCGTTTGCCCTTTGCCTCGCCCACCCGGTCGGCAATGCTTTGAAGGCCGTCGATCTCGTCCAGATTCCGCCGGAGGGCGATCATGGGGGTGACCACGGTGTCCCTCCACTCCGTGATGGTCTGTTGGGCCTCATCGAGCAGCGCCACCTGGTCCGGGTTGTCGGACACTCGCTGTTTCAGGGACAGGACCCGCTCGAAAAACGCCGCCTCTCCGGCATTGAAGGGTTCCAGGAACGCCTCCTTGCCGCTGAGGAGAAAGCCGCGCATGCCGGTCTCCATGTCCACGGCCGCCGCTTCGATCTCCTGGGCCCCCTGGATCACCCGGTGGGTGTGGTCCACCCAATGGCTGCTCTTCAGCAGGGTGTCGACGCTGATGAAGGCGACCGTGCCGAGGGCCACCACCAGGATCAGGGGAATGCAGTTTCCCAAAAAAATTTTGGTCCGTAGTCTCAGATTTCCGATGTTCATGTCGTCTTCCTCCCATTGGTTGATGGATGATCGTACATTCGGGTCCCCCGGTTCTCTTCTCCCGCTTTGTGGGGCGCCATGCGGGCCGTCCGCCCCCGGATCTTGTCCAACACCGCCGCCAGATCCGAGAAGTCGCTGTCCGGTGAACAGACGTAGCTGGGGGAGAGATTCAGGGCCCTTCGTCTCAAAAAAGTGTTCTCCTCCGGAAGGATCAGCAGACGCCGGACACCCTCCAGCAGACCGATGAAACCGGTCATTTCCGACAGGCGTTCCCCATCCGGGATAAAAAGCACGGCGGTTCCGATATCCCGGGGCAGCCGGCAGATTCTCCGGATGAATGGCTCGGAATCGGAATACCATTCGAGTGCTTCGTCCGGCGGGTCCGGATCGATCCGCTTTCGCAGGCGGTAGGCGCGGGCGGCGTCCATCCCGTTGATATACAGGATAATGTTCGACTTGGGTCCGGGGGATCCATCGGTTTCGGTACGCGGGCATGGTGCGTTCACGGGACTCGTTCCTTCCATGAGATTGGACGCCACGAGCGGCGTCGATCCGGTTCGACGCCCTCTCGACGGATCAATAGCAATTCATGGGCCAAGCGGTTTGGTTCTCTTTTTATGCTTTCCTATCGGAATGTTATGCCTATGGCCCGTTCCATCAGCGAGGCGGACGGAGCCGGCGGATTCCTGAAAAGGGGAAAACGGTTTCCTGAATTCTGGAAAAGCGGCGCGGAGACGATCCCGGCGCCGGCGTCAGGATCGGAATCGGGGCAGACCGTGCTTGCTCAGCAGGTTGTAGAGGCGGGACTGGGAGATGCCCGAGAGGCGGCAGGCGGTTTCGCGGTCTCCGTCGGCCCGGTCGAGAAGCGCGCCCAGATATTCCCGTTCCGCCCGTTCCCTGTGTTCGGGCAGGGTGGGAAACGGGGCGTCCGGGTCTTGTCCTTTCGGGGCCTCATCCGGTGCGCCATCCGTTGCATCGGCTTTCAATTTGACGAGCCGGTGTTCCGGCGGAAGGTGTTTCGGGTGGAGGACGGCGTCCTGGGGGGCCAAGGCCAGGGCGTATTCCAGCACGTTGATCAGCTCTCGGACATTGCCGGGCCAGGGATGCACCTCCAGAATCTCCAGGAACTCCGGAGATATGCCCTTCGGCGGCAGTTCGTACCGCCGGCAGAGGGCGTCGATCCTGTCCATGGCGATGGCGCGGATATCCCCACGGCGCTCCTTCAAGGGCGGGATCTCGATCGCCATGGCGCGGATCCGGAACAGGAGGTCTTTCCGGAACCGCCCCGCTTCGACCATTCCGTCCAGATCCCGGTTTGTGGCGGAGACCAGCCGGAAGTCCGCCGGCATCTCCGCATTGCCGCCGACGGGCCGTACCCGCCGTTCCTGCAGCGTCCGAAGGAAAGCCTTCTGGATGGACGGGGGCAGCTCGCCGATTTCGTCCAGGAAGAGGACGCCGCCGTCCGCCTCCTGGATCAAACCTTTCCGCTGTTTCTGGGCCCCCGTGAACGCCCCTTTTTCGTGACCGAAGAGCGTTCCCTCCACCAGGGATTCCGGCAGGGCCCCGCAGTCCACCGGGACAAACGGTCGGTCCGCCCGCCGGCTGTTGGCGTGGATGGCCCTTGCGAAGAGGTCTTTTCCCGTGCCGGTTTCGCCGGAGATCAGCACGCTGGTGTCGCTGGCCGAGGCCATGGCCACCAGCTCCAGGGATTTTTCCAGCAGGGGGGACTCCCCGATGATGCCGCACCTTTTGAGCAGTTTCGGGGCCGCGTCCCGCCGTTTTTCCCGTCGGTACTGGAGCGCCCTGGAGATGGGAAAGAAGACCTCGTCGAACTGAAACGGTTTCAGCACGTAATCCCATGCCCCGTATTTGTAGGCCAGCTCCGCGCCCCGCACGCCCCCCGTCCCGGTCATGATGATCACCTCGGGGGCGGAGGGGGCCTTGAGGAGGTCCGGGAGAATATCGAAACCGTTTCCATGGGGAAAATCGAGGTCGAGCAGGATGATGTCGTAGTCGGACGACCGTGCCAGCCTCTTTCCCGATTCCGGGTCCAGGGCGTATTCGGCCTTCAGGTGTCTGCTCCGGGCCAGTTCGACCAGGGCCTTGCAAAGCGGCGCGTCGTCCTCGATGATCAGGAGGCGGTCCATGGCATCGGCGGCAGCCATCAAGCGGGGCCGTCAATCTTGTAAACCGGGGTTGAGCAGCGAATGGAGAAGCTCGGAAAGCTCCCCCGCCACCAGGGGTTTCCGGATCACCCTGGGGAAGCCGTCGGCCCGGTCCGCCTCCGGCGTGGCGTCCGTATCCAGTCCCGTGCACAGGACCACCGGAATATCGGGCCGAATCTTGAGAATCTGTTTGGAGAGATCGAGGCCCGACATCCCGGGCATGTCCAGATCGGTGAGCACGAGGTCGAAGAGATCGGGGTCCTCCGTGAAATGGCGCAGGGCGTTCCGGCCGTCGGCCGCGGTCACGACAGTGTAACCGAATCCTTCCATCATCTCCCGGCCCGACCGGACGATGTCCATCTCGTCATCCACGAAGAGGATCAGTCCCCGCCCCTTGATCACGGAGGGGACCGTGTTCGGGGCGTCCGGGTCCCCTCTGTTGTATCGGGGCAGGAGGACCTGGAAGGTGGTCCCTTTGCCGACCTCGCTGGAGACCGTCACGGCCCCCCCCATTCGCTCGACGATGCCGTGGAGGATGGAGAGCCCCATGCCCGTGCCTTCGCCCCGGGGTTTGGTGGTAAAGAAGGGGTCGAAGATTTTTCCCCTCACCTCGCCGGGGATGCCGCAGCCGTCGTCCACCACCGTCAATCGAACGTAATCGCCGGCTTTCACTCCCGGCGACGGTTCGCGGCCGTCTCCGTCCACGGTCGTCTCGTCGAGGCGGACCTCGATGGTGCCGCCCGTCTCCTTGACGGCATGGACGGCGTTGGTGCAGAGGTTCATCATGATCTGGTGAATTTGGGTGGGGTCCCCCAGGACGAGGCCCGAGGGCGTTTCGATGGAGGACCGCAGCTCGATGGTGGACGGGGCCGAGGCCCTCAAGAACGCCAGACATTCCTTGACGATGGGGCGGACGGACACCGGCTGCACCTCCGTCTCCACCTGACGGCTGAAGGTCAGGATGTGGCGGACCAGGTTCCGGGCCCGGATGCAGGCCTCCAGCACCGCGTCCAGGGAATCGCCGACATCCCCGCCTTCTTCGTGGCGCAGCTTCGATACCTCGGTATATCCGATGATCGCCGCCAGAATATTGTTGAAGTCATGGGCGATGCCGCCCGCCAGGGTGCCGATGGCCTCCAGTTTCTGGCTCTGGGCCAGCTGGAGATTCAACTGGCGGTTCTCCTCCTCCATCCGGACGCGTTCGGTGATGTCCTGGCACGTGCCGATGGTTCGGGAGGGGCTGCCGGCGGCGTCGTAATCCGTATGGCACCGTTCATGGACATGCTTGATCGCCCCGTCCCGCCCCACCATCCGGAACGCGACATCGTACGGCGTCCGGTTCCGTACCGCGTTTTGGTAGGCGGTTTTGACCCGGGACCGGTCCTCGGGATGGATCCGGTCGAGGAAGACCTTGTAGGATATCTTCTCCTCCGGGCCGACGTCGAAGATACGGCGGGTTTCTTCGGACCAGATCAGCCGGCCGGAAGAATGGTCCAGGTCCCAATGCCCGACCCTGGCGATGCGCTGGGCCTCCTTGAGCCGCTCCTTGTTCTCCCGAAGCTCGACTTCGGTCCGCCGCCGCTCCTCGATCTCCTCCTTCAGGGACCGGTTGGCGGCGGAAAGGGCCCGGGTCCGGTCCCGGACCTGATCCTCCAGGGTTCGATTCATCTCCCGCAGCCCATGCCGCAACCTGTGAAGGGTCAGATGGGTCCGCACCCGGGCCAGGAGTTCCGGGACCACGATGGGCTTCGTGACGTAGTCCACCGCGCCGAAGTCGAACCCGGCGACTTTATCCCGGGTATCCGTCAGGGCCGACAGAAAGATGATGGGCGTGTCCCGGGTCGACGGCCGATCCCGGAGCCGGCGGCAGGTCTCGTACCCGTCCATCTCAGGCATGAGAATATCCAGAAGGATCAGATCCGGCCGCGTCCGAAACGCCAGTTCCACGGCCTCCTGACCATCGGTCGCCACCACGACGTCATAGCCGTTCTTTTCGAGCACGGTCCGCATCAACCCGGTCACCATGGGAGAATCGTCGGCTACCAGAAGGGTCCCTTTATCTTCTTGCTCCACCTTCTCTCCAGCCTCTTTACACGTTGCCATGGGCATCCGCCGGCAATTTCCGTGGATGTCGCATCTTTCCCGGGCAAACCGCAACATCGGTTTCAGGCGCAAGCAGGGTAAAGCAATCTCCGATATCCTGTCAAGGAGTGTAACACGCGAGGCATTTGCACCGCGGGCCTTCCCCTTATTGTCGAGACCGAATTGACGGGTGCAACCGTTCTGTTTGTGATTGGGGGCATGAGAGGCGCGCTCTGTTTTCGCGTCCTGCTCCGTGGGGCGGTTATCCAAAAAAAATCGGCTCAAGCGGCCTCAATACGCTTCAAATTGCCAAGATCAATCGACTGTTTTGTTTTCCAGAGATCATATTGGAGCTGAAGCTTTAGCCAACCTTCAGGGGATCGGCCAAACACTTTTGATAATCTCAATGCCATTTCAGGACTAATTCCAGCTCTTCCATTCAATAATGCCGAGAAAGTTTTTCTGGTGACCCCAAGCGCTCTCGCCGCTTCCGTGATAGTAATATTCAGCGGTTCCACACAAAATTCTCTTATAATTTCGCCTGGATGAGGCGGATTATACATGCCCATTTTTCCTCCTAATGGTAATCTTCATAATTTATAATCAAGGCATCACCGTTTTGAATCTTGAATGTAATTCGCCAGTTCCCGCTGACTTTGATCGCCCAGGTTCCTTTACGATCTCCTTTGAGCGGGTGGAGATCCAGGCCTGGCAAATCCATATCTTCAAGGTTTTCAGCTGTTTCAAGGAGAGCGAGAGTTTTTTTGATCCGAGCCGCATGTTGCGCTTCCACACCGCTTGATATACCGGATTCAAATAGTCGTTTGAGCCCTTTATGTTTGAAATTTCGAATCATACGGTTTGAGTGTAACCCGGAACGTATCAAGTGTCAATCGGCGGTTTCCCCTCTTCGGTGGGTTTCGCAAGAGAGCACTGCCCGTTTCTCGATGTCGACCCTCCCCGATTCGGTGGCGGGGTGCGGTTTGGGCATATCCGCACCGGTTGCGCCGACTCCAGACCTCCGAGGTTTTCGAAATTTCGGAGGCCTTTGGCGGGCCGCCCGAAGGCATCGTCATAGACTCGGTTGTTTCTGATTCGGAAAACGGGTAATGCTCCCCCGGAGATGGGAAAAAATACCAGAAACAGCCCGCCGGAAGCCTGTATTCATAAGGTGGCGAAATACATAATTTAGTCTGAGTTCTGTATACGATAGAAAGGTAAGAATAACAATAAATTAAAATAGAATAAATTACCTATATATGTATTCAGCAGAATACGATTTTTACGTATTTGAAACAGATTTTTCTGGCATCTTCCCCCCCGAGGTGGTAGCGTCCAATCAACGAGACCGGGAGACCCCTCGGACGCGCTTCATCCGGAGCGCACGCCGACGTCTGGTCACCCAAGAGAACAACACCGGAACCCCTTCGGCATGCCGCCGGGAAAGGGCCGATGAAGCGACCGTCCATATACGAATATCTCGACTACCGGGCCTATCTCCGGGATCTCTTCGGGTTCCTGAAGGAAACCAGGCGCCATTTCTCCCACCGGTTCTTCGCCCGGGAGGCGGGGTTCGCCTCCCCCAACTACCTGAAGCTCGTCATGGACGGCAAACGCAACCTCACCAACGAGAGTGTCGCCAAGGTGGCCAAGGGGTTCCGCCTCAACCGGGCCGAGCGGGAGTTCTTCGAGAACCTGGTCTTCATGAATCAGGCCCCGTCCCACGAAGAGCGGAACCACTACTACCAGCGGATGATGGCCGTGAAGGGGTTCGCCGAGGTCCACCGCATCGACAAGGCGAGCTATGATTATTTCTCCAAGTGGTACTGCCCGGTCATCCGGGAGATCGTCGGCTTCGGGGACCGCCGGCGGACGCCCGGGGAGATCGCCCGGATCCTCGATCCGCCCATCACGCCCAGGGAGGCGGAGAAGGCCCTGAAGCTGCTGATGGACCTGGGGCTCATCCGCAAGGACGCGGACGGGCGGTGGGAGAAGGTGAGCAAGACCGTCTCCACCGGTCCGGAGGTCAAATCCCTGGTGATCGCCAACTACCACCGGGAGATGCTCCGCCTCGCCGCCGAATCCCTGGAGCGCCACCCGGCCGCCGAGCGGGACATCACCTCGGTGACCATCGGCGTCCACCGGAGCCGCATGGCGGAACTCAAGGAGCGGACGGCCCGGTTCCGGCGGGAACTCCTGGAGATGGCCTGCGACGACGAGGAAGCCGACCGGGTGATCCAGGTCAACCTTCAAGTCTATCCCCTGAGCCGGTGAACCGAGGGGAACGGACGCCGGAAACGACGGACAGAGGACCTTTTGCATGAATTGTTTTTCGGATCTTGACAGGATGTGGCGCGCCGTCTGGGCCCTGCTCCTCGGCGCCGGCCTGCTGTTGGGCTGCGCGGGCGGCAGCGAGGTGGGCAACCCGGAGGCGCGGGTGTTCAGCACCTTCACCGCGGACGGGGAGACCGAGGCGTACCTCAAGAAGGCATACGCCCAAAGCCTGGTCCCGGCGTCCGCCGCCACGGACGATGAATTCGACGGCGGAGGGGAGATCCCGGGCGCTCCGGACGGCGAAACCCCGGGGTTCTTCGATCCCGGCTTCTCCGTGGAAAATATCGATCCCCTGGGACCGGAGCGGGTCGAGTCGTCCGGAAACCACCTCTTTGTGACGGACGGCAACGGCGTGACCGTCCTCGACGTGACCGATCCCGGGTCGCCCAGGGTCCGCGCCACGATCTCCGTCCCCGGCCATGCCGACGGCCTCCATCTGGACGGGGGCACCCTGGCGGTCCTCTACACCCCCCCGGGAGGCGGGGGCGAATTTCATTCCGGGATGCGAAACGCCCCGGCGGGACCACCGGCATGGGTGCCGGAGGGCGCCCAGACCGGACTCCTGATGGTGGACGTCTCCGATCCCCGGACCCCCCTGCCCCTCCGTCGGATCGAGATGGACGGGTTCCCCATGGTTTCCCGATCGCTGGGGAGATCCCTGGTCCTGGTGAGCCAGTACGTACCCGACCTGCCCGAACTCTCGGACACCTTCGACGGGACCGCGGCCGACCGGACCCGACAGATCGCCGAGAACGAGGCCCGGCTGGCGGCCCTGACGCTGGACGACCTGCTGCCCGGATACGCCGTCTGGAGCGGCGACGGTTCACTGGAGGAGACCGGCCGGCTTCTGCCGCCCGGTGGCCTCTTCCGGCCCGAGAACGTTTCGGGGGGAAGCGTGGCCGGCATCTTGACCTTTCCCATGGATGATCCGTCGGCCCCGTTCGGCCGGACCGGGATCGTAGCCGACATCCACGGGGTCCGCGTCTCCCCGGAGGGGATCTACCTGGCCGGAACCGCGTGGACGGACGAAGGCGGCGGGTCCTACTTCACCCCGCTGTTCCGGTTCGACCTGGCGGGCGGAAACGTCCGGCCGACCGCCGCGGGCCGGGTGGATGGACGTCTCGCCGGTCCGGCCGCCCTGGGCACCCACGGCGGATACGTTTCCCTGGGTACGGTCATGGACGAATCGGCCGCGCCGACGGTCACGGAAGAGTATCGGGTGCGGATCCTGGGCACCGCGGAACGGACGCTTTCCACGGAGGGAATCCTCGACCCCCTCCCCTCCCCCGCGGAGACGCCGGAGATTTACCTGGACGGCCCTTGGGGGTACGTCACCTTTGCTCCGGGGGCGGAGGCCGACCCCGTGCTGCTCGATCTCTCCGATCCGAACCGTCCCAGGATCGCGGGAGCGCTTCCGGTGGCGGGAACCCCGGTGGCGGTCCGGCGGGTGAACGGGAACCATCTGCTGACCGTCTCCGAAGCGGCGGATGGCGATATGGGCGGCGGACGCCCGTCGAATCTGACCGTGGCCCTGTTCGACGCCGGTGGACCCGGGGGCGTGGGCGGCCCCGTTCCGGGGCAGGAGATGACTCTGTCCGGCGGCGCCGGACCGGTCTCCGCCGAAGCCATCCTCTACGATGCCGCCGCGGGCATCCTGTCGGTTCCGGTGGGCCGGACGGGCTCGGACACGGTGCCCGGCTCGCCGGAGGACCGGAGGTTCGGGGGATTCGCCCTCTTCCGGGTGACGGCGGACGCCGGCATCGTCGAATTGGGCTCGCCGGCCGCCGGAGGGTTCCGGGAGGGCGGGCCGGACTGGATCCGCCAGAAGATCATGGGCGACACCCTTTTTCTCGTCGGCGACGGCTTCGCGGGGACCGTGGATCTCCGTGATCCTGGATCGGACGCCGATACCGGCATAATCACTTTTTAACGGGAGGATAATGCGATGAAAACCACACTTTCACACAAGACGGGGGCGATCGCCATCGTCTCCGCGGTCACCCTGATGGTCCTGGCATCGTGCGGCGGCGGTGGATCGTCCGACGATGGTTCAACGCCCGGCACCGGCCCCGGGACCTCGGTCCAAAGCGGTGTGTTCCTGGACAACGCCGTGGCCGGCCTGGAATACCGGACCGCCACCCGGAGCGGGACCACCGACGGCGCCGGGACGTTCCGGTATGCGCCGGGGGAGACCGTCACCTTCTCGGCCGGGGGCGTGGTGCTGGGGTCGGCGCCGGGCGGACCGATCCTCACCCCCCTCGACCTGGTGGCCGGGTCCCCGGACGTGGAGGACCCCCAGGTGATCCGGCTCTGCCGGTTTCTCCAGTCCCTGGACGAGGACGGAAACCTGGAGAACGGAATCCGGATCAACGATCGGACCCGGGACATGCTGGGCCGAATGGGGATCGATCTGGATGCGTCGCCGGAACGGTTCGAACGCCGGATGCGGCGGCTCCTGGCGGACCTCCACCAGGAGGGCGTCTTTTCCAACCCACGGTCCCTCCAACCCTCTCATACGGCCAAAAACCACATGAAACACACCCTGGCCACCGTGGTGGACCCCATCGACGTGGCCGGAAGGCAGCACCGGTTCTGGTCGGCCGGCACCCTGGGGGATGCGGTCGCGGCCCCGGATTTCGAAGGCGGGGAGAACGCCCCGGACGCGGGGGGGGACGAGCGGGACGACGCCATCCGGGAGATCGAGGAGGCCGATATCATCAAGCTGGTGGGGACCGATCTCTATCTGCTCAACCCCTTCCGGGGGCTGGTGATCGTCGACGTTTCAACGCCCGACCAACCCTTTATCCTGGGGCGGCTGCCGGTCACCGGCGAGCCCAGGGAGATGTACATCCGGGATGACCGGGTCTACATCCTCTCGGCGGCCCGTTCCGAGCCGGTCTACCGGATCATGGACGCCGCCGGGACCGGCGATGCCGCCGCGGACCCGGATCTCATGCCGCCGCCGGAGGTGAGAAGCCGGATCACCGTGGTGGACACCACCGCTACGGCCCATCCCGTGCTCGCCGGCACCTATGATCTCGAAGGCGATGTCGTCGACTCTCGGATCGTGGGCGATATCCTCTATGTGGTCCACTCGGAGGGAGCGGGGTACTGGCCCGTCCCCGAGCGGGGCGTGGCCGAGGAGGTCGTGGAGACCTCTTCCGATGATCCGGCGGACCGGCCGGACGTGGTGGTCGCCGCCTTCGACGTCTCCGACCCGGCAAACATGCGCGAGGTGGATCGCGAGACCTTCGACGGCTCGGCCCGCCACATCCACGTGACCGAATCGGCCGTCTACGTCGCCTCCGTCGACTTCTACCAGGGCGG
>CAYSLC010000079.1:17588-21957 GCA_964431545.1 uncultured Desulfobacteraceae bacterium
GTGGGCCGGGTCGCCCTGGGCCGGGGGGAGCAGCTCTTCGCCACCCGGTTCGACGGGGAGAGGGCATATCTGGTCACCTATGAACGCAAGGACCCCCTCTGGGTGATCGACCTGAGCGATCCCTCGGATCCCCGGGTCACCGGCGAGCTGATCGTGCCGGGGTGGTCCACCCACATCGAGCCCCTGGGCGACCGGCTGGTGGCTCTGGGCGTGGACGACACCGAAGGATGGAAGGTGGCGGTCTCCCTCTTCGACGTCTCCGACCCGACCGCGCCCGGCTTGATCGAGCGGGTCTCTTTCGGCGAGGGGCCGGGATGGTCCTCCTCCACGGCCCACCAGGACGTCAAGGCGTTCACCCTCCTCCCGGAGATGGGGCTGATCCTGCTGCCGTACACAACCGAGGCCTGGGAGAACGGTATGTACCGGAGCGAGCACCGTCTCCAACTCATCGATTTCTCTCCCACGGACCTGGAGGCCCGCGGATGGATCCGGCAGCGGGGCAGTGTCCAGCGCAGCCGGAGTTTCTCCGACCGGCTCTTCTCGGTCTCCGCCGAGGAACTCCAGGTGATCGACGCCGCGGACCGGGACCATCCCCGGACCACGGCGATCCTGCCCCTGGCCGTCAACATCGCCGATTTCATGCCCCTGGAAAACGGCCACGGGGTCCAGGTGGTGGCGGAGGACTACCGGCCCGCCCTGCTCCGGGCGGTCCCCCTCTCCGATCCGGAGACCGGTGCTCCGGCCGGGGAGATCCCCCTGCCGGCCGCCGATCTGACGGGGATCTTCGGCAACGGCGGATTCGTCTACACCCTCTCCATGACCTATCCCGACAGAGAGGTCGAGCCGGCGGCCGACGGGGCCGCGGACATGGCGCCCTATTACGAGGGAGCGGCTGTGGTCCGGGTCTATGACTTTTCGACGCCGTCGACGCCCCGGGAGCGGGGGGCCGTCGAGGTGCCGGGATACTACGGGCACCCCGTCCCCATGATGGAGGGGATCGCCATCCACCCCTTTGGGGGGGCGAGCCGGGCGATCCAGGTGGCGCCGGACCTGTTGGTCTTCGTCCGGGGGGACGGGTATTACCACCCGCCGTACATGGATTACGGAACCACCCGCGGCGTGGAACTGACCGCCGTCGGCCTGGCCGACCCGGACGTTCCGGCGGTGGTCTCGGAGATGACCCTGGACAACCCCGGCGCCACGGGATGGTTCGCCCGTAACGGGGTCCTCTACTTCAGCTACCCCGGCGAGCGGGAGACCGAGGGCGAGGGCGGGCCGAGGGTCCAGTATCTCCTGGGGCGGATCGACTTCACCGATTCGGCCGATCCCGTGGAACTGCCGGCGGTCAACATCCCCGGCATCTGCATGGGCATGGACGGCTTCGGGCCCTACATCTTCACCATGGACATGGCCTGGGAGGGCGACGGCGCCCCCAACGCCACCTTCAACGCCCTGAAGCTTGCGGGGGACGTCGCCTACCGCCTCGATTCGGTCTCCATGGACGGACTCCGCTCCGAGGCGGTCATCGCCGACGGCCTGGCCTGGATCACCGAGACCGGGTACATGGTACGTGAGGGGCGGAACCTGACCCTCATCGACCTGTCCGACCCCGAACATCTGGCGGTCCACGAACACGCCGTCAACATGGCCTGGCCGGAGATGGTTGGGGCCGCCGGGGACAAGGGCTTCCTCCACACCTACGGGGGCACGGCCTGCTTCGACGCCTCCGATCCGTCCGACCTGACCCTGGACGGGTTCCGGAGCCACCTGGGCTGGGTCGATACGGTCCGGTTCCACGAAGGCCGGGCCTATCTGCCCCTGGGGTTTTACGGTGTCTGGATGAAGGATTTCTAGAAGACCCATGGTTCATCGGCCGGGGGCGGGTTTTCCGTCTCCGGCCTCCTCTTCTCCCGGCCGGCGCCGATCCGCGGAAACCCCTGCGGAATCGTTCCCCCATCGCCACTCGACGCGAGCCCGGAGGGCGGACACCTCCGGCCTCGCGTTCTCCCTCCTTCCGCGACTTTCGACCCCACAAAAAAGCGGGACACGTTCGATCCCCTTTGTCCGTTTTCCGACGGGAACCGGCTGGAATAGCCATTGAGGTTTCCCGAAGAATAGAGTATAAAAATATCGGTTTACGGGATTGGTACCTCCAGCGAAGAGGAATGTCTGGTATGAAACGATTGATGATTGTCGATCCGGATTCCGCGACGGTCGATGCCCTGACCGAGGCGTTCACGGCCGCCGGCGGGATCGATATCCGACGGGCCGGCAGCGCCGGGGAGGCCCGGAAGATCCTGCGTCGGGAGCCGGTCGATCTGGTCCTGACCGAGCTGGCGGTCCCCCGGGCGGTGGACGGGATGAAATTGCTGGCCTTTGTCAAGTCCCAGGTTCCCGGCACGCCCTGCATCCTCCTTACCGCCGCGGATTCCACCCTGCTGTCGGCGACCCTGAAGACCGCCGCCATCGAGCGCCATTATCCGAAACCGCTGGATGTTCCCACGGTCGTCCAGGGGACCCTGGCCGCCCTGGGGGAAGTGCCGGGGTCCCCCGGTCCTCCGTCCGTCCGCGGGGCCGGTACCTCCGAGGCCCCCTCGGACGGCCTGGACGACCTGAAAGCC
This sequence comes from uncultured Desulfobacteraceae bacterium, assembly GCA_964431545.1. GTDB lineage: Bacteria > Desulfobacterota > Desulfobacteria > Desulfobacterales > JAABSP01 > CAYSLC01. The sequence continues at coordinate 20,210 of CAYSLC010000079.1, forward strand.
CAATTGGCGCGGATCATGGGGCCCGTCTCCCAGATCATCTTCGACAACGCCGTCCGCCAATGGAAGGATGCGGGAGGCGGCCCATCGGAACTCCCGGAACTGGTGCGGATCATCTGCCGGGAGATCGATGATCCCGCCCGTGAGAAGCGGTTTCGGGACGGCGCGACACGGTATCTCTGATTCCGATACCCGCCGTTCCCGATTCCTCACGGGACATCCCCAACCCCTACAAGATACCGGAAAGGAAGGTGATATCGATGGAAGACAGTATGGCGAAATTGGGCATCGGCGCAAAGATCACGATCTCCATGCTCCTGGTCTCCCTGGTCCCCATCCTATTGATCTGGAGTTTGACCCACAGAGCCATGATCGATACGGTCTCCCGGCAGGTTCACGGGGACCTGTTCGGCGTCACCACCCGGCTGACCCAGAAGGTGAACGGCTGGGTGGACACGAACCGGCGGATGCTCGTCCAGAACGCGGCCCTGGAACAGATGCGATCCATGATCGCGACGGAGCAGAACCCCGTCCTCCGGGACATCGTCGATGTCTACGACTGGAACTACCTCGCCTTCACCGTGGCCCCCAACGGCCAGAACATCGGGCGCAGCGACGGAAATCCGCCCAAGTATTACGGGGACCGGTCCTACGTGAAACAGGTGTTGTCGGGCGCGGAACTCGGGGAGCAGGTGCTCATCGGCAAGACCTCGGGCAAGCCCGCCCTGGTCCTTGCCGTTCCCATCAAGGAGGAAGGCGGGGGGACCCTCGGGGTCCTGGCCATCGCCATGACCATCACCGAGATCTCCGACGCGGTCACGAACCTGGACATCGGGGAGAGCGGCTACGCGTTTCTCCTGGACGGCGAAGGCCATGTCATCGCCCATCAAACCAAGGAATTCGAGAAAATCCGGAAGGATTTCAGCCAGCATCCGGCATTCACCGCCATCAAGGAGCGGGGGGAGAACCGGGTGGTGTTCGAGGATGACGCCGGCCGGGAGACCGTCGCCCATATGATGGAGACCGACCGGGGGTGGGTCCTGGTGGCCCGGCAGAACTACGAAGAGGCCTTCGGCAAGGTCAAACAGCTCCAACTGATCTCCCTGGCCATCCTGTTGATCGCGGCGGTCACCATCATCCTGGTCTCCCTGCTGCTCTCCAGGAACCTGGCCACCCCCATCAAACGACTGACGGCGGTGGCCGATCAGTTGAGCACCGGCCGAATGGACGTCACCATCGAGGAGACCCGCCGCGGAGACGAAATCGGCGTCCTGGCGAGGGCCATCGAACGGCTGGGAGTGAGCGTGAAGTATGCCATGGATCGGCTGCGGGGATGAAGATCGTCGATGCAATGGAATGCACGGTGAAATTGAGATTCTTTACAAAGGTGTTCTCTTGCATCGCCATTCCCTGGGACAACGGGCCACCGCGTTGATGCTCTTCCTCCTGGGCCGGAAAGATTTCGATCTGTTGATCATCGATCAACCGGAAGACGACCTCGACAACCAGACCATCTACACCGAGGTGATCCGGCGCCTTCTCGACCTGAAAGGGAAGTGTCGGATTATTTTTGCCACCCATAGCCCGAACATCCCGATCTCGCCTGCCGGCTGGCCGGTCTCGGGTATGGCGGTCCGGCCAAGAGCGCGGTGATCAGCAGCGGACTCTTCGGTTCCATCAGCGATGTGGGCGCGAGCAACGTCTATGCCACCGGCGTGTTCACGATTCCGCCGAAGAAAAAGCTGGGGTGC
>CAYSLC010000080.1:0-16003 GCA_964431545.1 uncultured Desulfobacteraceae bacterium
TGACTGTTCCCGCACCGGGCGTCCTTTCCAACGATACGGATCCGGACCCCGGCGATGTCCTCACGGCGATCAACCCGAGCACGCCGGCCAACGGATCGTTGGATTTTTTTTCGGACGGCTCGTTCACCTACACACCCAACCCCGGCTTCAACGGCACGGATTCCTTCACCTACACCGCATTTGACGGCACGGCGAACTCCTCGCCCGCAACCGTCACCATAAACGTCAATACCGTAAACCAAGTCCCCGTGGCGGTGGCGGACGCGTACTCCACCCCCGAGGATACTCCGTTAACCGTACCGGCGTCGGGGGTCCTGTCAAACGATGGAGATTTCGACGGGGATCCGCTCTCGGCGTCCCTGGTGACCTCTCCGACGCACGGACAGCTCACCCTCGGCACCGACGGCGCCTTCACCTATACGCCGGACGCGGATTTCGACGCATCGGATTCGTTCACCTACCGGGCCTTTGACGGACAGGACTACTCGGCTTCGACCTTGGTGAGCCTCACGGTCACGCCGGTCAACGATCCGCCGGTGATCACCTCCACGCCGCCGGCTTCCGTTGCGCCGGGGGCCGAATACCGATACGCCGTGGAAGTGGCCGACCCGGACGACGACAACAACGGGACCGATCTGGTGTTCAGCCTGGAGGGAGCCCCGGACGGCATGGGCATCTCCCCCACCGGCGTCATCACCTGGATCCCATCCGCCAACACGGTCTCCTCGGATCCGATTCAGGTCACCGTGGCCGACGGGGGCGAGGACGGCGCCGCGCCCGCCACCCAGACCTTCACGGTGATGGTATCGGTGGACAACCACGCGCCGGTCCTGGACGCCGGCGGCCAGATGACCCTCTCCCCCATCGAGGAGGACACCCCGGATGCCCAAAACGACGGCGACACGGTGGCGGAAATCATCGCCGGCGGTTCGGTTCCCGATCCCATCACCGATCCCGATCCCGATGATCCGGAGGGGATGGCGGTGACCGGCCAGGATACGGCCAACGGCCAGTGGCAGTATGATACCGGCGGCGGCTTCATGCCCTTTCCCGATGTGACCCGGCAAAGCGCCCTCCTGCTGGACGGCGGCGCCCGGATCCGGTTCCATCCCAACGCGGACTTCAACGGGACCGTGGACCCCGGCATCGAGTTCCGGGCCTGGGACGGCAGCCAGGGGCAATCCGGGGAATTCGGGGCCGACACCACCGTCAACGGCGGCGCCACGGCCTTCAGCATCGACGTGGATACCGCATCCATCACGGTCACCCCGGTCAACGACCCGCCGGCCTTCACCTCCGTGCCGGCCACCGGGGCCGGCATCAACGTCCCCTACGCCTATACCGCGGTGGCGACCGATCCGGATACGGATGACCCCCTGACCATCACCGGCATCGGCCTTCCCGCCTGGCTCAGCCTCCAGGACAACGGGGACGGCACCGCCGTGGTGTCGGGAACCCCCTCCGCGGCCCATCTCGGCAGCCACCCGGTGACCTTGCAGGTCATGGACGGCGCTGGCGCCACGGACACCCAGTCCTTCTCCGTCCAGGTGACCGGTGCCACCCTGCCCGCGGACCCGCCCGGGATCATCGGCCCGCCGGACGGGGCCTCCTTCCCCGGCCCATCGGTGACCCTCCAGGCCGGCCCCCTGCCCGACCCGGCCCTCTTTCCGGATGTCGACATCGCGTGGCGGATCCGTCCCACGGACCAGGGGTACGGGTGCCCCACCCATCCGGCCGGCTTTTTCGCGGTCACCGACACCGGCGCCTACACCCCCGACGGGGTCCACAGCGGATTCGAGTACGCCTGGCAGGCGGGATACATCAACACCACCACCGGCCAGGTGATCTGGTCGGCGGAGCAAATCTTCCAGGCGGACGCCGGTACCGAACCCCTCGCAGTGGACGTCCCGCCGGGAACCGAGCGATCCGAATACCGGATGGTGGTCCTTCCCATGTGGCTCCCGTCCGTCGGCACGGCGGAGTCGCTTCTGGAAAACCTGGTGGACGACTATAGCCCGAACCGCTACAAAATCGGGGCCTACGAGCCGGAGGTGGGCCGGTATCTCGAATTCGGAGAAGGGATCCCCCTGGTGCCGGGGAAAGCATTGTGGGTCCTGGCCCGGAACGGACTGGAGGGGACCGTTACCGGCGTGCCCGCAACCGACGGCCAGGATGTGGAAGTGCCCTTGAGCTACAACCCCGACGCGGGGATCGGCTGGAACATGGTGGGCCCGCCGAACCGTTCCGGCTACCCGTGGAGCGAGGTCCAGATGGTGGTCTACGATCCGCGGAACAGCGGCGGAGAGAACTGTCCCATCATCTTCGGCCCCGTGGCATTGGGGAACCTGGCGCCGGACAACCCCTACCTGGATGTCCGGGTGTGGGAATGGGGGGAGGACGGCGGCTATGAGGTCTTCGACCCGTCGGACGGCCTTGTGATGGCCGAAGGCACCGGATACTGGGTCCGGGCCCGGAGCGACCATGTCCACCTCATCTTCCCCGAATCGGCCCAGACCCAGGAGGGCAACGGCGCGCTGTTCGCCTGGAGGCGGTTCCTGAAACGGGCGGGTGCGGCCGTGTGCCGGCTGGTTCTGCCCGCCAGGGCCATGGCCGACCTCCGTGACGGACCGCCCATGCCGCCGCCGGCGTTGCCGTCGGAGCCCCCCGGTGATTCCGGCGGAAGCGATTCGGGCGGCGGGAGCTGCTTCATCGATGCCGCCGGCGGAGGGGACTGACGGGAAAAGACGGGACCTACTTGACCGTCACCACCGGACAGGGGGCCTCCAGGATGGCGTACTGGGAGGCGGATCCGAACAGCACCTTGCCGACCCGGGACCGCCGCCTCACTCCGACGACGATCTCCTCCACGCCGTTGTCCTCGGCGAATCGGACGAGATCCTCTCCCGGACTCAGCCCCCGGACCAGCAGATGGGATTCACAGGCGACCCCGGCGTCCTCGAAGAACTTCCGGGCATAGTCGAGGTCGTGCTGGGCCTGCCGGATGGCCTCGGCATCCTCGTGGGAACCGCCCTCCATGGAGCGGACCACATGGATCGTGGCGCCGAAGGCCTTGGCATGTTTCACGGCCAGGGCCATGGCGTCCCTGGCGGCATTGGAGCCATCATAACCGACGAGAATTTTCATGGTGCTGCCTCCGTTTCCGTCCGATGTCCATTGGAAATGGGATTTCCTGTAAAGGCAATCTTATAATCGTCCGCCGAAACAATTTCAACCCAAAACGGGGGGCCGAGACGGCAAAGGCTGCTCCCGCCGTCCTCCCATTCCGTGGGTCGGGTTCTGGGAAGGCCGCCGTTTTGATCCTTGACATCGGCGGACCGTTATAGGAACATTTTCCATTTGATAGGCTCCGCCGTCCGGGGGTGGGGATGAACCATGAGCATCGGGGAAGGATCTTGCTGTGACCAAAGTGGGAATGGTATTCGCCGCCGGGTTGACCGGCGTCTTCATCTGCATGGGGGTCCTCTATGCGGCGATCCGGCTCACCTCCCTGGCGGTGGACCGGTTCTCGCGACGGCCGGGTGTGACCACCGGTGAAGGTAAGGGTTCCTGATGGAAACCTTCCATGCCCTGGCCCACACCTCGGGACTCCTCCACGTCACCCCCGGCATGCTGATCATGTGGGGGATCGCCTTTCTCCTCATCTACCTGGCCGTGGCCAAGGAGTACGAACCGCTCCTGCTGCTGCCCATCGGCTTCGGGATCCTCCTGGCCAACCTGCCCCTGGCCGACCTCATGAAGCCCGGAGAGGGGCTGATCTGGCGGTTCTACCACTACGGCATCCAGTGGGAGGTGATCCCGCCGCTGATCTTCCTGGGGATCGGGGCCCTCACCGACTTCGGCCCTTTGCTGGCCAACCCCCGGCTCATCTTCCTGGGGGCCGGGGCCCAGGCCGGGGTCTACTTCACCTTCTTCTTCGCCCATCTGTTCGGCTTCACTCTGCCGGAATCGGCCACCATCGGGATCATCGGCGGGGCCGACGGCCCCACCACCATCTACCTGGCCACCAAGCTGGCCCCCCAGCTCCTCGGCTCCTGCGCGGTGGCGGCCTACTCCTATATGGCCCTGGTGCCCATCATCCAGCCCCCCATCATGCGGCTGCTCACGACGGACGCGGAGCGGAAGATCCGCATGAAGAAGGGCCGGAAGGTGAGCCGGCTGGAAAAGGTCCTTTTCCCCCTCGTGGCCACCGTGGTGATCATCCTCCTGGTCCCCGCCTCGGCCCCCCTCATGGCCATGTTCATGCTGGGCAACCTCTTCCGGGAGGCCAAGGTGGTGGAGCGGCTGACCCACGCGGCCCAGAACGAGCTGCTCAACATCGTCACCATCTTTCTGGGGGTCCCGGTGGGGGCCACCATGAACGCCGACAATTTCCTCCGGCCCGATGTCATCTTCATCTTCTGCCTGGGGCTCTTCGCCTTCATGATCAGCACCGCCACAGGGATCCTCCTGGCCAAGCTCATGAACCTCTTATCCCAGGAAAAGATCAACCCCCTGTTGGGCGCGGCCGGGGTGTCGGCGGTGCCCATGGCGGCCCGGGTGGTGCACAAGGTGGGGGCCGAGGCGGACAAGAAGAACTACCTGCTCATGTATGCCATGGGGCCCAACGTGGCCGGCGTCATCGGCACGGTGATCGCCGCCGGGATCTTCCTGACCCTGCTTAGCTGATATCCGAGAATACCCACGGATCCACGAAACAGCAATGAGATAGCGGTTCTTCAGAGAAAACCACATAGCAAGGAGAATGATGTCATGGCCCAGGAAGTCACCGCCCCGCTGGCGGGCAAGATCGTATCGGTGAACGTGGAGGTCGGCGGAACCGTCGACGAGGACGAGGACATCTTCGTGATCGAGGCGATGAAGATGGAGACCCCGGTCTATGCCCCCTGCGACGGCACGGTCAAGGAGATCAAGGTCAGGAAGGGGGACTCGGTGGAGGAGGAGGATGTTCTGGCCGTCATCGAGGAGACATAGACCGATACGGAGCGACTTATGCGACCCTATTTCGAAAAGATGGAAGATTTCGGCCAACCCCTCAAGAAGGGGCAGATCAAGCGGACCGAGGAGAACGTAAAGGAGATCACGGCGGCCGAGGCCGAGGTGGACGCCGCAGTGGACCGGGTGAAATCGGCCGGCTTTCCCGAGGAGAAGATCAACGCACGGGGCCAGATGACCGTCTGGCAGCGCCTCGACTACCTGGTCGACCCGGGCACCTGGTGTCCCCTGCACACCCTCTACAACCCGGCGGAGAACGAGGAGGGGACCACCAACGTGGTGGACGGCCTGGGCCGGATCTCCGGAAAATGGGCGGTGATCATCGGGTTCGACAACAAGGTCATGGCCGGGGCCTGGCTCCCCGGACAGTCGGAGAACATCCTTCGGGTCACGGACCTCGCAAAGCGCCTCAACATCCCCCTGGTCTGGCTGGTCAACTGCAGCGGCGCCAAGCTGACCGAACAGGAGAAGTTCTACGCCAACCGCCGGGGCGCCGGGACCCCGTTCTTCCGGCACGCGGAGCTGGAGCAGCTCGGCATCCCGGTGCTGGCCGGCATCTACGGCACCAACCCGGCCGGGGGCGGATACCAGGGGGTGAGCCCGACGGTCCTCTTCGCCCACAAGGACGCCAACATCGCCGTGGGCGGGGCCGGGATCGTCAGCGGCATGGCCCCCCGGGGCGTCTTCGACGAACGGATGGCCGAGGACCTCATCGAGAGGGCGAAGGCGTTCCGGGCCAAGCCGCCGGGATCGGTTGCGACCCACCATGACGAGACCGGCTTTTTCCGGTACGTCGGCGACACGGAGGAGGAGGTCCTGGACGGGATCCAGTCCTATATGGCGGAGATGCCCGCATACGCGCCCCGGTTCTTCCGGGTGGCGGAACCCAAGGGTCCCGCCCACCCCGACGCCGACCTCTACCGCCTCCTGCCCATGAACCCGAAGATGGTCTACGACTTCGAGGAGATCCTCGCCCGGCTGGTGGACGGCGGCGAGCACATGGAGTTCCGCCCCGGCTACGGACCCGAGGTCTATACCGGGCTGTGCAAGGTGGACGGATTCCTGGTGGGGTGCGTCGGCAACCGCCAGGGGTACCTGGGCAAGGACTACCCGGAGTACGCCGACTACCCGGGCATGGGCGGCAAGCTCTACCGTCGGGGCCTCATCAAGATGAACGAGTTCGTCACCCTCTGCGGCCGGGACCGGATCCCCGTCATCTGGTTCCAGGACACCACCGGCATCGACGTGGGGGACGCCGCCGAAAAGGCGGAACTCCTGGGTCTGGGCCAGTCGCTCATCTACACCATCCAGTCCACGGATGTCCCCATGATGCTGGTGGTGCTCCGGAAGGGGACGGCGGCGGCCCACTACGTCATGGGCGGCCCCACCGCCAACCGCCACAACGCCTTCACCCTGGGAACGGCGGCCACCGAGATCCAAGTGATGCACGGCGAGACCGCCGCCGTGGCCACCTACGCCCGGCGGCTGGTCAAGGAGAAGGACGCGGACCGCCCCCTGGGGCCGGTGGTGGAATCGATGAACCGGCTGGCCGGGGAGTACCACGAGAAATCCCGCCCCCTTTTCTGCGCCCGGACCGGCCTGGTGGACGAGATCGTCCGCCTCTCCGACCTGCGGAAATACCTGGCGGGCTTCGCGGGGGCCGCCCACCAGAACCCCAGGTCCATCTGCCCCCACCACCACATGCTCCTGCCGAGACTCATCAAGGGCTGACACCCGCCATCAGACGCAAGGAGGGCGGAAGGGCGGGAAAAAATCCTTGCCTTTCCGCCCTCCCCCCCTGTAGATTTCCCCATTTTCCCGGTCCCGTTACCTGGACCGCCCTGTATATTCCATCTCCACAAAACCAAAGGGGCCAGTGAAATGGAAAAATCCCTCCTGGACATCCTCTGGATCCTCCTTTCGGCCGTCCTCGTCTTCCTGATGCAGCCGGGGTTCATGTGCCTGGAATCGGGGCTTACCCGGTCCAAGAACAGCATCAGCGTGGCGGTGAAGAACCTGTCGGACTTCGCGGTCTCGGTCTTCGTTTTCTGGGTCGTCGGTTACGGCATCATGTACGGGGCCACCGGCCGCGGCCTGGCGGGGACGGACCGGTTCCTGGCGGGGATGGATTCGGAGCCTTACGCGGCCGCCTTCTTCCTCTTCCAGGCCATGTTCTGCGGGACGGCGGCCACCATCTTCTCCGGCGCCGTGGCCGAGCGGATGCGGTTCAACGCTTACATGTCGACCGCCCTTCTCCTGTCGGCCTTCATCTATCCGCTCTTCGGCCACTGGGCATGGAACGGCCTCGACGCGGGGCTGTCCCTGGGCTGGCTCGGGCGCCGGGGCTTCGTCGACTTCGCCGGCTCCACGGTGGTCCACAGCGTGGGGGGATGGGTGGCCCTGGCCGTGCTCCTGGTGATCGGGCCCCGCAAGGGGCGGTTCCCCGAACAGGGGCCGCCGAAGGAGATCCACGGATCGAACCTGCCCTTCTCCCTGCTGGGGGCCCTGCTGCTCTGGGTGGGGTGGTTCGGGTTCAACGGCGGCAGCACCCTGGCCATGACCGACCAGGTGCCGGTGATCATCGCCCACACCACCCTGGCGGGGGCCGCCGGCGCCATCACCTGCCTGCTCTGGGGGTGGTACGCCAGCGGCGTCCCCAAGGTGGCCTACATCATCAACGGCTCCCTGGGGGGTCTGGTGGCCGTCACCGCCAACTGCCACTGCGTGGAGACCCTCGGGGCCGTTCTGATCGGGATCATCGCCGGCTTTGTCTACCTGGGGGCCGAGTGGCTTCTGATCCGCCACCGGATCGACGACGCCGTGGGGGCCATCCCGGTCCACCTGGGGTGCGGGGTCTGGGGGACGCTGGCGGTGGCGTTCTTCGGAACCCCGGAGCTGGTGGGGACCGGCCTGACCTTCCTTGGGCAGCTCTCGGTCCAGGCGGCCGGCATCGCCGCCGCCTTCGGGGTGGCCTTTGTGGTGCCGTACCTCCTCTTCCGGGGCATCGACCGGATCTTTCCCCTCCGGGTCTCCCCGGAGGAGGAGGAGATCGGCCTCAACGTCTCGGAGCACGGCGCCCGGACCGACCTGGTCGATCTCTTCCAGGCCATGGACCGGCAGGCGGAAGCCCGGGACCTCTCCCTCCGTCTGCCCGAGGAGCCTTTCACCGAGGCCGGCCGAATCGCCCGCCGGTACAACCGGGTGATGGGGGCGTTGGAGACGGCCGTGGCCCAGACCGACGCCATCATCCGAACCGCCAAGGACGCCGTGGTCGCCTTCGGCAAGGAGAACCTCTCCATCATCCGCGCCAATCCCAGCGCCTCGGAGATGTTCGGGTACGGGCCCGACGCCATCCAGGGATTGGCCGTCTCCCGACTCTTCTCGGATGCCTGCCGGGCCGGTAGCGGGGAGGCGGCCCTGGTGAGGACCTGCTCCGGGGCCTACACCGAACTCACGGGGAGAAGGAGCAACGGCGGCACCTTCCCCATGGAGGCGATCGTCACCGAGGCCACGGCCGGAAAGCGGGCCTTCTATGTGGCCACCTTCCGGGACATCACCGAAAGGCGGCGGGCCAAGCGGGCCATCGAACGCCAGCGGGCCTACTTCGAACAGCTCTTCGAGGGCTCCCCCCAGGCCATCGTGATGCTCGACACCCGGAGGCGGATCACCGCCGCCAACCGGGGATACGAGAGCCTCTTCGGCCATCCGGCGGAGCGGGTGATCGGCCGGCGCAACCGGGACCTGGTGGTTCCGCCCGACCGAATGGCGGAGGTGGAGGCCTTCAACCAGGCGGTGCTCAACGGGCAATCGATCCAGAAGGAGACCTACCGGAGACACGCCACCGGCCGGCTGATTCCCGTCTCCCTGCTCGGATACCCCATCCGGATCGACGGAGAGGTGGCCGGGATCTTCTTCATCTACGAGGACATCTCCGAGCGCAAGGCCATTGAGGCGCAGCTCCACGAGAAGGCCTTCTACGACTTCCTCACCGGGATCCCCAACCGGATCCTCTTCATGGAGCGTCTGGAACGGGCCGTGGAACGGGCCAAGCGCCGGGAGGAGTACGCCTTCGCCCTGATCCTCCTCGATCTGGACCGATTCAAGTGGGTCAACGACAGCCTGGGCCACCTGGCCGGGGACCGCCTGCTTATGGAGGTCTCCGCCAGATTCACCGAGTGCGTCCGGGCGATGGATACGGTGGCCCGCCTGGGGGGAGATGAATTCGCCGTCCTGGTTGAGGAGTTCTCCTCGCCCAAGGAGGTCATCCGGATCGCCAAGCGGCTCCAAGGGGCCGCCCAGGAGCCCTTCTCCATCGACGGCCACGAGGTCCGGATCAGCTCCAGCATCGGCATCGTCCTCAAGACCCGGGGGTACCGGGATCCCCAGAACATCCTCCGGGACGCCGACATCGCCATGTACCGGGCCAAGGAGATGGGAAAGGCCCGGTCCAAGGTCTTCAACAAGAAGATGCACGAGTTCGTCTTCGAACGGCTCCGGATCGAAAACGACCTGCGGGAGGCGATCCAGGGGGACCAGCTGGTCCTCTTCTACCAGCCCATCGTCGCCGTGGGGACCCGGAAATTGGAGGGCTTCGAGGCCCTGGTCCGGTGGCGCCACCCCGCCGACGGCCTCATCGGTCCGGGCAAGTTCATCCCCGTGGCCGAGGAGACCGGCCTGATCCTGCCGCTGGGCCGATGGGTGCTCGGGGAGGCGTGCCGCCAGTTGAAGGAGTGGCAGATGGAAGGGGAAGGGACCGGTCACCTCAAGATGAGCGTCAACATATCGGCCAGGCAGTTTCTCCAGCGGGACCTGGGGGACTTCATCGTCCGGACCCTGGAGAGGACCGGGCTGCCCCCCTGCTCGCTTCGGATCGAGCTGACGGAGACGGTGATCATGGAGCACGCCAACACCGCCGTGGAGCAGCTCCGGCGCCTCAAGTCCATCGGGGTTCAGGTGGCGGTGGACGACTTCGGCACCGGGTACTCCTCCCTCTCCTACCTCCAGCGGTTCCCCATCGACTGCCTCAAGATCGACCGCTCCTTCGTGGAGGGTCTCGGCCTGGTGGAGGAGAACACGGAGATCGTCAAGACCATCATCTCCCTGGCCCGGAACCTGGGCATCGGCGTGGTGGCCGAAGGGGTGGAGGAGGAGAGCCAGCTGGCCCGGCTCGACGCCCTCTGCTGCGACAACGCCCAGGGGTTCTTCTTCTCCCGGCCCGTGGACCGGGAGGGAGTCCCGGACCTGATCGCCCGGTACCTCTAGCAGCTCGGGTAGCGGCTCGGGACGCCGCTACCGGCCGGACTCCGAAGACGGCGCCGCAGCTTCGGACGGAGCCAGGGCCGAGGAGAGTTCCCCCAGAAGGGCCCGCTGGTTCTCGAAGAAAGCCTTGAGCAACGCCTGCCGCTCCGCCTGATCGGCGTCCTCCCGGGAGACCGCCGCCAGGATCGCCCGCTGCTCGGCGACCAGCTTCTCCACGGCCTGGTCCAGGGCCTTTGCATTGGCCGACAGGTCGGACCGGACGGTCTTGGTGGCGGATTGCTGCTCCGTCAATAGTTGGCCGAGGGTCTTGTCGGTGTGGGCGAACCCCTGGGACAGATCCTTGGTGATCCGATCCGCAGCCTCGCCCACCACCTCCCCGGTCTTTTCCGGCAGGGTGTTCAACCGGGACGCGATGGCCGCCAAATCGCTCTTGATCCCCTCCACATCGCCCTTCACCCCTTCCACCTCCCGGATCAAGGCCGGGAACCGCTGGGAATCGGAGAGCCGCTCGATCTCCTTTGTGGTCCGGTAGCTGCCGGTTCCGACGAACAGGACCAGGGCGAGGGTGATCCAGATGGAGATGATGGCCAGCCAGAGCAGGGACTTGGACTCCCGGAGGCCGACATTGATATCGTCCGGATCGACGCAGCCCTCGGCCGGAGGGGTTTCTTCGTCCTTTTCGCCATCTTTTTTCAGCCGGTGAACATTGTTCTCATCCATTGCACACGCCTCCTTTACGCCTTACTTTGAACGGAATGCCGCAGGGTCGACCGGAGGCCCGACAAGGCACCACGGCCGGTGCCGATGAACTCCGCGCCGATCCGCGGCCCGGGAAAGGTGATCGAAAAAAGAGTAGGAAAACACCCTTCCCGTGTCAATCAAAATGTCGTGGGACCCGGCCACGAAGCGGGAAGGGCACACAGAGACGGGGGTGCCGGAATGGCGTTTGTGAGAATGCCGGGGGTGGAAGGAAAGGTGTGGGAGCCGGACGCCCCCTCTGAAGCGGAGAAAAAACACCCATGCAACGATTGTTACCGCTGCCAGATGTGCGGCGACGACCGGTGCCGGATCTGCCGGGGAGCGGAGGCCGATTCGTTTTGTAAACGCAAAGGAGGAGCCGATGATACTTGAGCGGTTGGAGCAGGATACGGTGATGGGGGACGGGGGCGCCCTTTTCGAGCTGGAGCGGCGGGGATACATCAGCGCCGGCCCCTTCACCCCCGAGGTGGTCGTCGATGATCCCGACGCCCTGCGGGGGGTGCAGATCGACTTCGCCCGGGCCGGCGCCCAGGTCCTCCAGGCCCTGACCTACTACGCCCATGAGGAGAAGCTCAAGAAGATCGGCAAGGCGGGGGCCCTGCGGGAGATCAACGAGACGGCGGTCCGGATCGCCGGCGAGGTGGCCCGGGAATACGGCTGCATGGTGGCCGGAAACCTGGCCAACACCTGGGTCTTCGACCCGGCGGATCCCGCCACCCACGCCGAGACCCGGCGCCAGTTCGATCAGCAGATCGAATACCAGACCGGCGGCGGCGAGGTCGATTTCTTCATCGCCGAGACCATCGAATACCTGGGGGAGGCCAAGATCGCCCTGGATGCGATCCGGGCCTCGGGAAGACCGGCCATGATCACCCTGGGGTTCAAGTACGCGGACCGGACCACGGACGGCGTCCCCATGGAGGAGGCGTTCAAGGCCCTGGAGGGCGACGGCGCCGATATCGTGGGCATCAACTGCTTCCGGGACCCCGCGCGGATGCTCCCCCTGGCCCGGCGCGCCCGGGGGGCGGTCTCCTGTTTCGTGGCGACCCAGCCGGTGGCCTACCGGTGCACCGACCAACGCCCCTACTTTCAGATTCAACAGATCGACGGAAAGAAGGCGTTCCCCCTGGCCTTGGACCCCTTCGTGCTCACCCGTGGAGAGATGGCGGACTACGCCCTCCGCGCCCGGGAGATGGGCATCAACTACATCGGCGGATGCTGCGGCACCGGCCCCCACCACCTCAGGGCCATGGCCGAGGCCCTGGGCCGGACCGTCCCCAACAGCAAATACTCCCCCAACCTCGGCCTCCACCCCATCGTGGGGACGTCGGAGAACATCCGGGAGAAGGACCGGCGGATCCTGTGCGAACAGCGGGAGGATTCGGCCATCTGCCACTTCCTCAGCGACGACCGGGAGTGATCATCGTCTCCGTTTCCCCGCCGTCGATTCGGGAGATCCCTCCAAGTGGTCCTTCATCCGCTTGGCGCTCCGGTCGATGAGGCGCAGGTAGTTGAAGAGCGTCTCCTTGGGAAAATCGTAGGAGAGGGCCAGACGGGTGAACTTCAAAATGGCCTCGAGGGAATTGACCAGCACCGGCGCGAGGCTTCCGGCCGGCGCGGCTTTCCGGGGCGGCGGGTCCACGGGGGCCGATGAGGCGGCCGGCCCGGCGTCCGTCTCCCCGAGACCGGCGGCGCGGAGGTACTTCTCCACGCTCGCTCCGATCTCCCCCTCCCGAGCCAGCCGGTCCACCATCCATCCGGGCAGCTCGACCGTGATGGATCTCCGTTTCCGGGGATCGGACGGGGGCTTCGGACGACGCGCCAGTTCCAACGCCTCCTTGAACTCCACCAGGTGGCGTTTCCTGGCTTTTTCCTCCTCCGCCTCCTGGAAGGCCAGCTCCTCGGCAAGCTTGTTCCGCAGCTCCTGGGCGATGGGAAAGATGACGCCCAGGGCCTGTTCCTCGACCTCCCCCAGGACCACCCCCTCGAAGCGGTAAAGGTCGGTGTCGATCCGGCGGATCCGCTCCCGGAGTTCCTCCGGACTCATGGCCATGATCGACTCGGTCTTTCCCGAGGCGTCCCTCCAGAAGCCCTCCGGGATCTTGCCGGGATAGGCGACGTAGTAGAAATACTCCCGGAGATAGGCGCGGATCTGTTTATCGACGTTCGGATCCATCGACATTGCTCCCCAAGGGTCCGGGGAACCCCTCCCTTCTCCCTCCCATCAGAAAGGCCAGAACACCGGTATAAACGCCGTCCCCATTCCCAGAACGATGAGGTTCAGGGGGATACCCAGCTTCAAATAGTCCCCGAACCGGTACGCCCCCGGGCCGTAGACCAGCAGGTTGGTCTGGTAGCCGATGGGGGTGGCGAAGCAGGCGCTGGCCCCGAAACAGACGGCGATGATGAAGGACCGGGGATCGACATTCAGACCATGGGCCGTGGAGACGGCGATGGGCAGCAGCAGGACGGCGGTTGCGTTGTTGCTCAGAAGCTGGGTGCTGATGCTGGTGAAGAGCAGCATCCCGGCCAGTACCGTCCGGGGTCCAGCCCCCCGGAATAGGGAGAGGAAGAGATCGGCATAGAGCCTGGAGGCGCCGGTCTTCTGCATGGCGGTTCCCAGGGCGATGGTGCCGACGATGATCAGGAGCACGTCCCCCCGGAGTTCCCGGTAGGCGTCCCGAAGCTGGAGGCACCCCGCCGACACCATCAGGAAGACGGCGGTGACGGCGCAGACCATGATGTCGGCCAGGCCCGTGGAGGCGGCGAGGATCAGCCCCGCGAAGATGATCAGCGTCTGTTTTGCCTTCCGCTTGTGAAGGATCTCATGGTGGATGTCCTCCACGATAATCACGTCCGGCTCCCCCCGGAACCGATCGAGGGCGGACTTGCGGCACCGGGCCAGAATGATGTCCCCCACCCGAACCCGGACGTTCTGGACCCGTTGCTCGGTGTAGTGGAGGCCGCGGCTCTTCATGGCGATGACATGGATGTCCGGCGATCGGGCCAGGATGGTGTTCATGAGGCTGTCGCCGATGAGGGAGGATTGGGGCGGAATGATAAACTCCACGATCACCGCCTCCTGATCCCCCACATGGTAGTTCAGTTCCGGATCCAGATGGGGCAGAACGACGGTCCCCGCCTGAAGGGCCGCCAGAAAATCGCCCGCCGCCCCCTTGACCAGAACCACGTCGTCCGGGGCCAGGTCGACGCTCTCCCGGTGGGGGTAGAAGATCTGGTGTTTGTGGACGACCTCGAAGACTTCGAAACTCGGAAATTCCCCGGAAAAGGCCGTGTAGGAATCTTGGCCGATCAGGGGGCTCCCCTCCGGAATCTGAAGTTCGGCCAGGTATTTCCGGTGCTCCCCCTCCTCCAGTTCACAGGTGGGCACGGCGTGTCCCGGCATGATCCGCGGGGCCGCGAAGTAGAGAAAGGCGATCCCCACCACGGCGATGGGCACCCCCAGGATGGAGAGTTCGAACATCGTGATGCCCCTGTATCCGAGGTCGATGGCCAGATCCCGGACGATAATGTTGGTGGAGGTGCCGATGAGGGTGCAGGTGCCGGCGAGAATGGAGGCGTAGGAGATGGGGATCAGGAATTTGGACGGGCTCAGATCGTACGCGCAGCTCAGATTGAGGATGATGGGAATGAAGAGGACCACCACCGGGGTGTTGTTGACGAAGGCGGACGCCACGGCGACGATCAGCAGCACCAGGAGCAGGGCCAGGTGGGAACCGCCCCTGGAGAGCGCGATGATCCGCTGGGCCATGAACCCAAGGGCCCCTGTCCGGATCATGGCCCGGCTGATGAGAAACATGGCCCCCACCGTCACCACCGCCGGGTTGGCGAACCCGGCCACCGCCTCCGTGGGAGAGAGGATCCCGGTCACCATGAGGGCTACGATGATACCGATGGCCGTGAGATCGACCGGCACGGCCTCGCTCATCAAAAAGAGGAGGGTGAGGATCAGAACGGCGGTGACGATCCAGATGGACACCGAACGAAACCCCTATTTTATTTCCAGGTCTTCCAGCCGATCCTTCGCCTTTGCGGCGTATTCGCTCCCGGGATAATCCGCCACGATCTCCCGGTAGAGCTTCCGGGCGTGTTCGGGGTTGTTCTGCAGCTCCTCCAGCTTGGCGGTATCGTAGAGTTCCTTGGCCCTGTCGGTGCAGCCGGAGACGGCCAGGGCGAGCATCAGCATCAGAAAGACAATTGCCTGTTTCATCTCGATAATGGTATCCTGTTTCCCTTCGGAGGCGCCGGAGCCGCTTTCATGGAAACGGACGGGGCGGCTCCGGGGGCCGTGAAGATCGGGTCATCGTGGTTCCGTCATCGTGGTTCCATGGGATGGCCTATAGAATCGTTGGTGGGATTTGTCAAGGGGTTCTTCATTCGTAAATCGTCAATTTCCTTAAAAAGACGGGCGGAACACCCCGGGCGGAGGATCGTGATGGACCGATACAAGGAGCGTCTCGACACGTTGAAAACCAAGCTGGTCACCGAAGAGGAATTCGGCGCCATCTACGACTATTTCTTCTCCCACCTCGCGGAGGATCGGGCGTTTCTCAACTACGGCAAACGGACCAAAAATCCGTTCCTCAAGTCGATGTTGAAGATGATCGCCGAACAACTCTTCGGCGAGGGGGGTCAGGTGACCAATCTGATGATCATCAAGACGAAAAAGTCGAAATTCTATCACGGCAGTTGCTTCATCAACGGCCGGATGGCGGGGATCCTCTACTTTGAGGATATCGAGATGGGCATCGCGGCCGTCTCTATGTCGATGATCACGGGCGAGGTCAAGTACATCCGCTTCACCGCCACCTCCATCGACGGGGACAAGACGGTGGTGCTCCCCCAGGGGGGCAAGAAGACGATCCATTGACTCCGGGCGGCCCTACCCCACCGACGCGTCGGAGAGGAGTCGATCGGCGCGGCCTCAAGCGTCGGGATCGACCCCGGATCC
>CAYSLC010000080.1:16103-21630 GCA_964431545.1 uncultured Desulfobacteraceae bacterium
GGAAGCTACACCCGCCCCTCCTCCACCCCGTGGCAGGCGACCTGGGTCCCGGAATCGAGGCGCAAGGGCTTCGGGATCTCGGACGCGCACCGCTTTCCGTCGGAATGGGGGCACCGGCCGTGGAAGACGCAGCCGGACGGCAGATCGATGGGGGTGGGGACATCCCCCTTGAGCCGTTCGTGGTCGAACCCTTTGGCGCCGAGCCTCGGGATGGCGGAGAGCAGGGCCTGGGTGTAGGGGTGGCGGGGGGCCTCGAAGAGGATGTCGGTCCCGGCCAGCTCGCACAACGTGCCCAGATACATGACGGCCACCCGGTTGGAGATGTGCTCCACCACCGAGAGGTCATGGCTGATGAAGAGGTAGGTGAGGCCCCGCTGCTCCTGGAGATCCATCATCAGGTTGAGGATCTGGGCCTGGATGGAGACATCCAGGGCGGCGATGGGCTCGTCGGCCACGATGAACTCCGGGTCCACGGCCAGGGCCCGGGCGATGGAGATCCGCTGGCGCTGGCCGCCGGAGAACTCATGGGGGTAGCGGTCCCGCCATTCGGGATCGACCCCCACCTGCCGCATGATCTCTTCGACCCGCTCCCGCACTTCCGCGACGGGGGTCTCGGGCCGGTGAAACCGGATCGGCTCCTCGAGAATCTGGCGGACGCTCATCCGCGGATTGAGGGAGGCGTAGGGGTCCTGAAACACCATCTGCATCCGGGTGCGGTATGCCTTCATATGGGTTCGGGACAGATTGTCGATGCGCTTTCCCCGATAATGGACTTCGCCGCTGTTGGGGGGATAGAGCCGCATGACCGTCCGGGCCAATGTCGATTTGCCGCAGCCCGACTCCCCCACCACGCTGACCGTCTCTCCGTCATGGATGTCGAAGGTCACCCCGTTCACGGCATGGACGATCTCCTGCCGCCGCGCGATCCGTCCGTTTTCGAATCGGAACTGTTCCAGCCACCCGCCGGTGATATCGAAGTGCTTGACCACATTCCGCACGCTCAACAGCACGTTGTTCCCCATGTTCACAACCTCAATCCAGCAGATGGCAGGCGGCCAGGCACCCGGCGGACTTGGGGGCCAGCGGCGGGGTTTCCCGGCGGCAGATCTCCTCGCACCAGGAGCACCGGTTGTTGAAGGGACACGCATCCGGTATCCCCAGAAGGTTGGGCATGGAGCCTGGAATCTGGTTGAGCCGGCCTTTCCGTCCCACCTTCTGGGGCAGCGCGGCCAGCAGCCCCCGGGTATAGGGATGTTGGGGATCGGAGATGATCTGTCCGGTCTCCCCCAGCTCCATGACGGCGCCGGCATACATCACCGCGATCCGCTCGGCCACCTGAGAGACCACCGCCAGGTCATGGGTGATGAGGATCAGCCCCATCCGCTCGGACCGGCAGAGGTCCAGCAGCAGGGCCATGATGTCGGCCTGAATGGTGACGTCCAGGGCGGTGGTCGGCTCGTCGGCGATGATCAGGGCCGGCGAGGTGAGCAGCGCGATGGCGATGACGATCCGCTGGCGCATGCCGCCGGAGAACTCGTGGGGATACTGCCGAAGCCGTTTCTCCGGCGCGGGGATGGCCACCTTCCGGATCCGGTCCATGGCGATCTCGGCCGCCTCCTTGTCGGAGATCCGCCGGTGGGCCTTGAGGGTTTCGATCATCTGGGTGCCGATGGTGAGCACCGGGTTGAGGGTCATCATCGGGTCCTGGAAGATCATGCTGATCCGGTCGCCCCGGATGCGGCGCATCTCCTCCTCGGAGAGCGCCGTCAACTCCTTGCCCTGAAACTGAATCGACCCGCCGGCGATGAACCCGGGCTTGCTCACCATGTTGATGATACCGAATCCGGCCACCGATTTCCCGGCTCCCGATTCCCCCACAATCCCCAGCCGATCCCCCTCGGACAGGTCGAAGCCGACCCGGTTGACGGCGGTGAGAACCCCCTGGCGCAGCCGAAAGCTGATGGTCAGATCCCTGACCGATAAGAGCGGTTCCCTGGCCACGGCTACTCCTTGTACAGCTTGGGGTTGAGGAAATCCCGCAGCCAGTCCCCCAATAAATTGATGGAGAGGATCAGGAGCACCAGGGCGATGCCGGGAAAGAGGGTGATCCACCAGGAGCCGGAAAAGATGTAGTCGAACCCCGCCTTGATGAGCGAGCCGAGAGAGGGCCGGGTCACCGGCATGCCGAGCCCGATGAAGGAGAGGGCCGCCTCGCTCATGATGGCGTTGGCCACCTGGACCGTGGAGATCACCAGGACCGGGGTCATGGTGTTGGGCAGAATCTGCCGCCACATGATGCGCATGGGGCTGAGGCCGATCACCCGGGCCGCCTCCACGTATTCCTTCTTCTTTTCGGCCATCACCGATGCCCGAACGGTCCGGGCGTACTGGGGCCATTCGGCGAATCCGATGATGAGGATGAGCAGCGGAATGGCGAACTCCTCGTACACCCCCATGCCGAAGGCGGCCTGGAACAGGGCCCCGAAGAAGATGGCGACCATGTAGGTGGAAAAAGAGAGCTGCACATCCGCCATCCGCATCAGAACCGCATCGAACCGCTTGCCCTGGTATCCGGCCAGGAGCCCGAGGATGATCCCGATCAGGGACTGAAGGGCCACCGCCCCGAGGCCGATGATGATGGAGACCCGCATGCCGTAAAGGATCGTGGAGAGCATGTCCCGGCCCTGGGAATCGGTCCCCAGGGGAAACCGGTCGTCGCTGTTCTCCAGCCAGATCGGGGGCAGTTCCGAATCCATGATATCGATGGTGGTGGTGTCGTACGGGTCATGGGGGGCGATCAGGGGGGCCCCGAAGCTGGTGACCACCAGCACCGCCAGGCAGATGGAGCTGAACAGGGCCACGGGGTCCCGGAGAAAGTTGTGGAGAAAGTAGGAGTCACGGAGACGCCGCCAGCGGGAAGGCATCGCTATTTCCTCCCCGAGATGCGGACCGTGGGGTTGACCAGCCCATAGATCAGGTCCACCACGGTATTGACCACCACGAAGAGGAAGCCCACAAAGACCAGATAGGCGACCATCAGGGAGGTATCGGCCCGCTGCACCGCTTCGATGAACATGGAACCCATCCCCTGCCATTGAAACACCGTTTCGGTGAGGATGGTAAAGGCGATCAGGGTGCCGAGCTGCACCCCGCCCACGGTGATCACGGGAAGCAGGGTGTTCTTAAAGGCATGAAGGAAGAGCACCCGTCTTTGCTTCAGCCCCTTGGCCCGGGCGTATTTGATGTATTCGGATTCGAGCACCTCCTTCATCTCGGCCCGGATCAGGCGGATAAAGAGCGGCAGCATGATGGACGAAAGGGCGATGCTGGGCAGCACCAGGTGTTCCAGCCCGTCGAGGGTGAAGAATCCCGACTGCCATCCCGGAAAGATCTCCACCAGTTCCCCCCGGCCGAAGGACGGGAACCAGCCCAGATGGACGGAGAAGATGTAGATCAGCAGAATGGCGGTCAAAAAGACCGGAATCGAGACCCCGACGATGCTGGCCCCCATGAAAAACCGGGAGAGGGGATGGCGGGGTTTGACCGCCGCGTAGATGCCGATGGGGATGGAAAAGAGGATCACGATGATCGAGGTGGCGAAGACCAATTCGAGGGTGGCCGGCGCCTTGTTCAGAATCACCTCGGTCGCCGGCCGTTTGAAATAAAAGGAGTTCCCCAGGTCCCCTTCCAGCGCATTGCCGAGAAACCGGCCCCACTGGATCAGAAACGGGTCGTTGAGCCCGAGCTGGTCCCGAATGGCCTCCCGCTCCGCGGCGGAGACGGAGATGCCGGTGATCTCCCGAATCGGGTCGCCCACCGATTGTTTGATGGTAAACCCGATCAGGCTGATCACCAGCATCACGAAAACGGCCTGGATGACGCGCCGGATAAAAAAGGCGATCACGTCAGCCTACCCGAGGAACCCCGATGATTCAATCTCCCGTTACTCCATGACCAGATCCCCGAAATAGGGGAAGTTCATGACGTTGACGATCTCGTCGGCGTTCTTGAGGTCGTCGCTCCCCGCCCAGGAGAGCATCTGCCAGTGGAGCGGAATGAAGGCGGCGTCCTCATGGAGAATCGTCTCGACTTCCTGGAGCATGCCGGCCCTTTTTTTCAGATCCGTTTCGCTCTGGGAGGCCAGGGTCAGCTCATCCACCTTGGGATTGCAATAGTTGCCGCTGTTGTACTGGCCGTAGCCGGTCTCCTTGTCGGGGCACATGTACAGAAACTCGTAGAAGTTGGCCGAATCTTCGGTATCCGAATGCCAGCCGATCATCTGAATGTCGGCCACCTGGGCATCGAATTCATCCCAGTACTGGGCCTTGGGCATGGTCTTGAGTTCCACATCGATCTTGATCTTGGAGAGCATGGAGGCGACCGCCTGGGCGATCTTCTCATCGTTGACGTACCGGTTGTTGGGGGCGATCATGGAGACGGTGAAGCCGTCTTCATAACCGGCCTCTTTCATCAGCTGCTTGGCCTTTTCGAGATCGTACCGGGGGGAGAGTTCGGCCACATGGCCGTCGTACCCTTCGGGGGAGTTCTGGGCGGCGGTGGTGGCCCGGCCCTTCATGATCTTGGCCACGATGCCGGGGTTGTTGACCGCATAGGCCATGGCCTGCCGGACCTTGGGATTCTTGAACTCTTCCCGCCGTTTCTGATTGAGCTGGAAGGTGATGATCCGGGAACCCGGCATGGTGATCAGCTTCACGCCGTCGGTCTTCTCGATCCGATCGAAATCCTGGGGCGGCACCGGCATGATGAAGTCCACGTCGCCGGCCAGCAACGCCGCCAGCCGGGTGGCGTCCTCGCTGATGGGGGTCAGGATGATGGTGTCCACATTGCCGGAATCCTTGTCCCAGTATTCGGGAAACGCCTTGAGCACCCATTTCTGCCCCTGATCCCGGGATTCCACCATGTACTTTCCGGTTCCGGACTCATGCTCGTTGGCAAAGGAGTGCTCGGTCTTGACGATGGCGTCCTTGGGCCGCCCCTTCTCGTCGGTGCCGGTGTAGAATTTGGCGTCCATCGGGAAGATGTAGGTGGCCATATTGAGGGTCAGGCCGTAGGGTTTTTTGGTCTTGATGTCGATGGTGTAGTCGTCGATGATCTCCGGTTCGGCAAAGGGCTCGAAAAGTCCCTTATAATCCGGGCTCTTGTGGAGCCGGTCCAACGTCCAGGCCACATCCTCGGCGGTGAAGGGGTTGCCGGAGTGGAACTTCACATCCTTGCGCAGATGGAACCGGAGAGTCAGCGGATCGATCCGCTCCCAATGGGTCGCCAGGCGCGGCTCGAATTCCATGTCCTTGGTCCAGCGCACCAGCGGATCGAAGACCATGTGGGAGTACTGAAGCATGCCGCCGGACAGCTGCACGTGCGGATCCAGGGAGACCGGGTCGGCATCCATGGCCAGCCGAAGCGTCTTGCCCTGAACGGCCGTCCCCAGGGACAGAATACATACCACGGTGAACAGTGCGATCCATCGTTTCTTCATCGTTTCTCCTTTCGTTGTTCGGGTTTGTTT
>CAYSLC010000081.1:0-21286 GCA_964431545.1 uncultured Desulfobacteraceae bacterium
ACGCTTTGAAAGGGACTCCGTCAACCCACACCATCACCATCCAGAACGACGATACAGGGCCGGGGGCGGACGGCTATGAACCCAATGACCTTGAAACGTCTGCGTCCCTCCTGACACTTACTTTTTCGGGGGATGCGGCTATGCAAAAGACATCGGACGCCACGATCCATTCATCCACCGACTTGGATTACTATCGCATAGACCTGGCCACCGGCTACAATTACACCGTTTCCGCCAGAGTACACGATAGCTATGACAGCACGGACGGACAGATTTATTCCTGCGATGTCAAGTTCTCGTATAAGGCAGACGGAATATGGTCCGTCCCGCAAGACACCTCGCATTCACCATTTTCCGTTGAGAATGGCGGAGAAGTCATTTTCAATGTGGAACCTTACTTCGCGTGGGAGATGGGAACGTATGCGCTGGAAATCGAGGTGACAAAGGGATCGACGGAATCCATTGTTTGGGTGTCATCAAAGTCCGAGGCCATGTCCCAGGCCCTCGCCCAAGGAAAGCTAGTCCTGCTTCTGGCGGGACGTGCTACTTGCGGGTATACCCAGCATATGAAAGAGACGGTTTGTGAAAGCACAGATCCACCCATCCGTTCCGCGATATTGGATAGTTATATTCCTTGGTATTGCGATGTCGACAGCAGTACCGAGCATTACACGTATACTTCGGGCTTAGGTTCTTATTTCCTTCCCCTCATATGCCGGATCGATCCGGACAATCAGGATCAATATCTGGATCGAAGCACCGGCATTCAGGATACGAATGCATTTTACGAGAGGCTTTTGTTAGATATCGTGATAAAGGGCGATGTTAACCACATGAACGGCGTCACTCTGGAGGATGCCATCCTCTCTCTTCAGACGGTAGCTGGGATTCAGACATCCACGATCTATACCGACGCAGACGTCGATGATGACGAATGCATAGGCATCGTCGAAGCAATCTATGTACTCCAAGAGATTAGCAATACGCGATAGAAGACAGGCTTTTGGTTACTCCGGGCGGCTATGGTTCCCCGAAGATCCCACGCCACACCGCCTCGGCATGGAGTGGCGTGGGCTTGATGTCGCCCGGTTTCAAGCCCCTTAAGACCAGAAAGGACCGATAGGCGGCCTCGGCGTCTCCGGCCACCGGAAACAGTCCGGCGGGGCCGAGTTGGCCGAGGTTCCGGGCGTGGGCGTAGTGGTAATTTTCCCGGAGGCCCGTTTCCAGTTCGAACGCCAGGCGATCCGAAACCGCTCCACGGATCAGGTTGAAGTAGAGGAGATACCGGACGGTCCCGCCATCGCGATGGGGCGCCACCATGGCGAAGCCGAACCGGAGGCCGCACGCCGTCTCGATCTTTCTTAACACCTGTTCCACATGGATGCCGTGGAGTTTCTCCCCCACCTGGTCGGAGACGTTCCCCTCCCGTCCCAGAAACCGAAGGCACGGGGTCCGTCCCAGAAATCCCTCCACCCGGACCACGTCCCCCAGGCGATACCGGTAAAACCCGCCACCGGTGGTGACGAGAACCGAATAGGACCGCCCGTCCGTAAGGGCCCGGACTGGATGGATGGTCCGGGTGTCGAGATCCTCGAACTCCAGGAAATGGGACCGGACGGCGCAGACCTTTTTCGCCCCCACGGGGATGGAGACCACCCCCTCCGTGGCCAGGAGCCCCTTGCCCTGGACCAGGGCCCTGGGGAAGGCGGTCTGGAGCCATGACGCCCCGGACGCGGCCCGTCCCTCGTCCCAGCAGCTGATGATCCGAAGGTCCGGCCAGAGCGCCTGGAGATCGGCCGGATCATCGATGGCTTGGATCGCCGCCGCCCGCTCCGGATCGGGGGGAAACCGCCGGTCGATCTCCAGCCGCTCGGCGGGCGCCGGGTCCACGTCGAGGGTCGCCCCGCCGTGTCGAATGTCCGCGATGATCCGGCTTCGTTCCCTTTGGAACCGCTGTAGGAGGATCGTCAGGAAGGAGGGATGCCACACGGAGATCAGCCGGAGGTTCGGTTCCCTCGCCAGGGAGAGGATCGTCAGGTATTCGAAGGCGTTCGGATCCCCGATCGCTTCAATGCCCGGCGGTTTGAGGACGAGGATCCGGGCGATCCGCCGCTGGAGGGGACCGAGGTAGTCGGTGTCCCGGGGAAACCCGATGGGGACCCGGCACCCGTCCGGGGTCGAAACCGGCGTCGAGGGGCTGATCGACCAGTAGTGGCGGCCGAGAAAGAGTCCGGGGCTCCGGAGATAGAGCAGGGCGATCCACGGGTGGATCGCGGCGTTGAACTCGCTTTTGAGGGCGTCGGTGTAGGGGATCAGCTTCGACCCGCCCGTGGAGCCGCTGGTGGGCTCCAGGAGCCGGACCGGATCCCGGGTCAGGACGTTCTCGTCGCCCCGACAGATGGCGCGGATCTCCGCCCCATAGGCTTCATGGCCGGCGGGGCGGAGCCCGCGGAAGGCGGTCAGGGGGTCCGCCCCCCCGAAGCCGTGCCGCCTGCCGAAACTCGTGCCGGCGTTTCGGGCCAGCAGACACCGCAGCCGGCGCATCTGGAAGAACCGTGGAAAACAGGCGGCAACGATGAACAGGGCCAGCCCCGGCAGGCAGGAGAGGAACCAGAGAAGGTTGCACAGGAGGATGGGCAGCTTAGCCGGCCGGTCCATCGATTCCCCCTCCCTGGGATCGGCCGATCACCCGCCAGGCTTTCCGGTTGAGGTTCTCCCGGGAGACCTCGGCGATGCAGGCCAGCTCCGCGCCCTCGCGCCACCCCGGGTTTTTCCGCAGGAAGAAGGCGACGTGGGGATCTCGGGACCCGCGGCCGCCGACGGAGCAGTGGCAGGGCCGAAGCCGCTCCCGCCCGCCGTTCCATTGGATGATCCCATGCTCCCGGCCGTAGGCGGCCCCGAACTTGTGGGCGGCCACCGCGTCGAGGGTCTCCCGGATTTCCGGATCGCCGGGGCGGTCGGGGGAGGGGTGGTACCGGTGGAAGAAGACCGGCAGAAACCGGTAGGTACGGTACCCCTTGGAGATGAGGAACCAGTAGCAGGCCCGGGACGGGTTTTCGTCGATCATCTCCACCAGGATCCGGCCGAAGGCGCCGGCCAGGGGGCTCCGGGACCGGACCCCGCGGTCGACGATGGTATCGCCGCTGAAGAGGAAGAGGCAGTCCCTGCCGTCGACGGTCAGGGGGATGTACGCCAGGGTGGTGAACCCGGTCAGGCGGCCGTGGTCGTCGTAAAGGAGGATCACCCGGTCCTTCCCGGCCAGGTCCGAAAAGAAGGTCTCCGGACGGACATTGGCGAAGTACCGGCGCAGCAGCGACAGCATCTGTCGGGAGACGGCCTCCGGAAGGCCGGCGGCCGGTCGGATCTCGGTTCGCAATGGCATGGCGCTCCTATACCGTCCCCACGTCCAGGTGGGGGATGCGGGGTTGATCCAGGGATCGGTGGAACCGCTCCCCTTCCGGATGACAGACCAGATAGAGGCGGCTGAGGTACCGGAACCCGGGGAAGGGGGCCAGGGCCCGGAGGAGGGGGTCGGCCTCGTGGAACCCGACCACGACCAGCGGGTTTCCCGGCCCCCGCCGGTCGACGATCATCGATCGGAGAAGGGCCGCGAAGACGGCGGGGTCGTCGTCCCGGACGCAGGGAAACGAGACATACGCCGTCTTCAGGGTATCCCCCGGCCTGGGAAGCCGGGGATACCCCGTCAGGGCCAGGACGGGGTTGATCAGGGGCCGCAGGGCCCCCAGGGGCCGGGCGTACCCGGTCACCCGGTGCTGCTTGAAGGCGGTCTGGTCCCACCAGGCGGCGGCGCCGACGATGGCGCCCCCCCGCCGCGCCACATGGAAGTCCGCCGGCGTCAGGTCCCTCAAGCAGGGGGTTCCGAGGTCATCCGGCCCGAGGACCGGAAAGAACCGCCGCTTCGCCCCTTGGCGACGCAGGAAGGCGAAGATCTCCTCGATGGTCTCCGGATCTCCCCGGTGGAACGACAGGCGTTGGTTCGACGCGATCCGGGGAAGCCGCCCCGTGTGGAGGGCGGTGGTGACGAGACGCCCCAGCTCGATGTACCGGGGAAGCCCGGCCCGGCCGGAGGTCAGCAGATGCCGGGCCGTTTCGTTGCTCTCGACGATGGTCGTCAGGTAGGCCGGAACCCGGCCGTCCCGGTGGAGACGGGCCAGGAACCGATATCCTCGGAAGAGGCCCAGCCCGGACCGGGCTTCGGGGGCCAGGCGCAGGCTCCCCAGGTAGCCGATCCGCCCCGGATCGCCGTTGACGAAGACCGTTTTGACGCTCCGGGTCCCCATGCCTACGACCACGCCGTTTTTCTCCGCCACGATCGCCTGTCCGAACCGGCCCTCCACGCCGAGTGCGTGGAAGAAGTCGGGCTCCCGGGTATAGGCCATCCGGACCCACCCCGGCATGGGGGACCGGCGGAGGAGTTCCCGAAGCCTACTATCATCCCGTTGATCAGCCAGTCGGATCCGCATCCGCCGCTCCCAGGGGCAGATCCTGGCGCCGTTGTACCTCGAACCGGCTCCCGATGTTGCCGTTGAGGTAAAGGAAGGCCTTGAAGGGATCGCCGCAGTTGCCCCGGAGGTCCATCCCCCGCCGGAGGATGCTCGACCAGGCGTAGAACTTTCGCCGGTATGTATAGCACAGCTCGGACAATCGCTCCGGCGAGAGGGGCCGGGGTTGGAAGGCGACCCGCCCGAACCGATGCCCGGGGGAGAGCCACCAGGGATCGTCCAAGAGCCGCCCCTCGGATTTCAGCCTGCCGTAGAGGGGCGTTCCCGGAAACGGCACCAGGTGGTTGAAGGCCGCGAAGAAGACCCGATGGCCCAGGGCGAAGTCGAGGGTCCGCTGGAAGCTCTCCTCGGTGTCCCCGTCGTATCCGAAGACGAAGGTGGCGTAGATCCCGATGCCGTGGTCCCGGAACCGCGCCAGCCGCTCCCCGTACCGTCGCCCCCCGCCGTTGACCCCTTTTCCCATGGCCCGCAGGACCCGGGGGTCGAGGGACTCGAACCCGACGAGGACCAGCAGGCACCCGCTTTTGGCCATCAGCGACAGAAGCGCCTCGTCCTCGGCGATGTGGAGGCTCACCTGGGCGGCCCAGCGGATCTTCAGGGGGATCAGGGCCCGGAGGAAGGCCTTGAACCGCTCCCGGTCCATGCCGATGTTGTCGTCCACGAAAAAGAGGTTCCGGTGGGGGAGGGTCTCCACCTCCCGGAGGACCGCGTCCATGGGCCGTCGGCGGTGCCGGCCCTGGAAAAAGCGCGTGACCGAACAGAAATCGCACCCGAACCGGCAGCCCCGGGAGGTCTCCATCAGCGAAATTTTGAGGTAGTTCCTGCCCGCATAGACGGCCCGATCCGGGAGAACGCCGTTCGGGCACGGCCGGCGTAGGGATCGGTAGAGGGGTTTCAAGCGCCCGGCGCCCAAGTCCGCCAGCACCGTCGGCCAGACCTCCTCGGCGTCGCCCACCAGCAATGCGTCGGCGTGGCGGGCCGCCTCCACGGGGTGGAGGGTGGGGTGGAATCCCCCCAGGATCACCCGTTGTCTCCGTTTCCGGAACCGGTCGGCGATCTGGTAGGCCCTGCGGGCCGTGTAGGTCTCCGCGTTGATGCAGACGAGATCCGCGGGCTCGTCGCAGGGGATCGCCTCCAGCCGGTCATCGTAAAAGACCCGTTCGTGGATCTCCGGCGTCAGGGCGGAGAGGACGGCCATGGAGAGGGGCTCCATGAGCCATCCACGGGGGTACGGCTTCCCGTTTTCGCCCCCCACCCGGGGAAGGATGAAGATGAGCTTCATCGTCT
Organism: uncultured Desulfobacteraceae bacterium; assembly: GCA_964431545.1. Classification (GTDB taxonomy): domain Bacteria; phylum Desulfobacterota; class Desulfobacteria; order Desulfobacterales; family JAABSP01; genus CAYSLC01. The sequence goes on from CAYSLC010000081.1 coordinate 5,811, forward strand.
GGTCTCCTTCATTGTGTCAGGATCCGGTTTCGTTCGTCCCTCAGCCGGCGGACATAGAGGCGGTAGGCCAGATTTCCCGCCAGGGTCACCGGAGGCCGGGGGGACCCCAGGGTCCGCCGCAGGATGTTCTTGATGGTGAACGTCCGTTCGTAGGCCCGGATGAAGCCATGGTCGAGGGCCTCCGGACTCATGCGCGCCGGCCGGAAGACCACGTGCTGGGTGTCGTAGTGGCGCCAGCGCCGGTGGAGGAGGCGGCCCTGGGACCGGAGCCGGTCGTGGGCGTCGGTGCCGGGATAGGGGGTGAACAGGGCGTACCGGGGGATGTCGATCCGAAGCTCGTTCACCGCCGCCACGGTGGCGTCGAAGATCTCCGGCGGGTCCGCGTCCATGCCGAAGACGAAGCAGCCCTGGACGGCGATGCCGTGGCGATGGAGGGCCTCCACGACCCGGCGGTACGACCCGGCCCCGTTGATCCCCTTCCGGACCTCCTTGAGGGAGGCCGGATCGATGGATTCGAACCCCACCAGCAGGTATTGGCACCCGCTGTCGGCCATGGCCTTCAACAGTTCGGGATCGTCGGCGATCCGAATGGTGGCCAGCCCGCCCCAAATCTTTTGGAGGGGGATCAGGCCGTGGAAGAGTTCCAGGGCGTACTCCCGGTCGTCGATGAGGTTGACGTCGTTGAAGGCGAACCGTCTTCCCGGAAGGGCGCGGATCTCGGAGATCACCTCCCCCACGGGGCGGGTGTGCCATCCAAAGGGGACCGCCGGGACGGTGCAGAAGCGGCACCCGCCACGGCACCCCCTTGTGGCGAAGACGGTCTGGGGCATGAGGTAGCCCAGGGACTTCTGGAGGTCCCGGCGGGGCTGGGGCAGCTTTTTCAGATCGGTTCCGTTCTGGCGATAGACGGGCCGCATCTTTCCCCCGACGAAATCCCGAAGGAGCCGGGGCCAGGTCTTCTCGGCGAAGCCGACCACCACGGCGTCGGCGTGTCCGGCGGCCTCCTCGGGCATCAGGGTGACGTGGACGCCCCCCAGGACCACGGGGGTCCCCTTTTCCCGGAACCGGTCGGCGATCCGATAGGCCCGCTCCGCCGTGCCCGTCAGGCAGCTGATCCCCACCAGGTCGAAGGGGCCGTCCATGGGAATCGGCTGGACGCTCTCGTCGGCCAGGGTGATCTCCGCGGGGATCTCCCCGGGCACCAGGGCCGCCAGGGTCGTCAGGGTCAGGGGCGCCTCCCGGAAGGAGGCGGTCACCGGACCGAGTCTCAGCCGGTGGATCCGGGCGTCGGGCAGGATCAGCAGCAGTCGAAGCATGGGGGACTCCTGGGTGGACATTTCTCCAAAGGCTCCTGTGGAAACGGGTAAAGGGACAAGTCCGAGCCGAAGATGAATTTCCGCGAAATCTTCATGCGGGGCGTCAATCTCCCTTGCCCCGAGGTTACAGCAAAAAAAATGCCAGGCTCAAATCTCTTTCCAGCTTTGCATATGAAACGCCGAAATGGTATTCTCTATTTCGAGAGTGGAAACCATGTTTGGCGGATCACCCTGATTCCATTCAGGGAAAAGGGAATATGGAGGGCGGGAGAATAAATCGGAGGCATACACGACATGAATGTCCATGCAGATAGGATTATCATCGATCCAAAAATTTTGGTCGGCAAACCTGTTGTTAAGGGTACACGATTGAGTGTGGATTTTATCCTTGAACTGTTGGCTCAGGGTTGGAGTGAAGCCGAAGTATTACGGAATTATCCGGGATTGGCGCGGGAAGATATTCTGGCATGCTTAGAATATGCATGTGAATTAATGCGCTCGGAAAAGGTGTATGCGGTTTCTTGCCAATGAAAACTTTCCCTATGACGCAATTTCGGCGCTGAGGGAAACCGGCCATGATGTTGCGTGGGTTCGAACCGACAACCCTGGAAGTTCGGATGAGGATGTTTTACGCCGATCAAACGAAGAAAAACGGATACTTCTCACATTCGACAAAGACTTTGGTGAACTTGCTTTTCGCGAAAGACTCTCTTCCGAGTGTGGGATTGCCCTTTTTCGTATTCCGATGCGTTCATCGGAACAGATTGCCCGTGTAATTGTGACGGTTTTAACAGGTCGAACGGACTGGACGGGCCATTTTTCAGTGATCGAAACCAATCGCATCCGGATGCGCCGACTGCCTTGACGACTGCTTAAATACCAGCTATCCCCCACATTGCGCGCCCAAAATATCGGCATTTTATGTACATGGCGTGTTCATAAATTGCCCTTTCGAACCGCCTGCCCACGGCGCCGCCGGCCGGGGCGATCTCCTCCGGCATTCGGATCGTCCGTCGTCGATGGACCACGCCCTCCCTGTCGAACAGCCAATATTCCTTTTGCTCCCCGCCCGGTTGTATGGTAAGAAAAGACCCATGGAATCGACTGTTTTCTTACAGGAAAACCGATGTCGAAAAGCGATGGTTCCCCCATGAGGCCGTCTCCGGCCCCATCGCGCCGGGCCTTGGGCATCTGTCTGCTTCTGATGGCTTCCGCGGCATTACACGCTTCCGCGGCCGGCATCGCCATGGAGGAGCGATCGATCCGGTACCTGAAAGCGCTCAGCCTGGAGGATCTGGCCGAGACCCAGGTGGTCTCGGTCTCCAAGATCCCCCAGAAGCTCTCGGACGCGCCGGCGGCCGTCTTCGTCGTGACAAGGGAGGATATCCGCCGCTCCGGGGCCCGGAGCATCCCCGAGGCCCTGCGCCTGGTCCCCGGCGTGGAGGCGGCCCGCATCGACGCCAACAAATGGGCGGTCACCATCCGGGGCTTCAACATGATCTTCGCCAATAAGCTTCTGGTGCTCATCGACGGCCGGAGCATCTACACACCCCTCTATTCCGGCGTCTACTGGGAGGTCCAGGACCTGCTCCTGGACGATGTGGACCGCATCGAGGTGATCCGGGGGCCGGGGGCCGCCATCTGGGGGGCCAACGCGGTCAACGGGGTCGTCAACATCATCACCAGGCCCGCCGGCCAGACCCAGGGGGGACTGGTCAAGTCGGGGACCGGCACCGAGGATCGCGCCGTGGGCGCGGCCCGGTACGGCGGCGCCATGGGGGACGGCGCCCATTACCGGATCTTCGCCAAGTATACGGAGCGGGACGGGATGGTCAACCTCGGCGGCGGGGAGGGGGCCGATGATTCGGACGCCCTCCGGGGCGGCTTCCGGTTGGACTGGCGTCCGGATGGAAGGGACAAGGCGACAATCTCGGGCGAGATCTACGGGGCGGACATCGGGGAGCGGTTGTTCCTCAGCGGCTTCACGACCCCGCCTTTTGAACGGAAAGTCGACACCATCGCGGACGCCGAAGGAGGGCATCTCCTGGGGCGATGGAGCCGGACCTTCTCGGACGACGCCGACCTCACCCTCCTGGCCTACTACGACGCCGCCCGCCGGGAGGATATCCTCCTGGGCCAGTCCACCGACACCATCGATCTGGAACTCCGCCATCGATTCAGCCTGGGGGAGCGCCAGGAGATCGTCTGGGGGATCGGCTACCGCCGGTACCGCGACGATGTGGACGGGACCTTCTTCGTGGAGATCCACCCCGAATCCACCGAGGACGACCTGTTTACCCTCTTTTTCCAGGATACCTTCTCGCTGATGCCGGACCGGCTGCGATTGATCCTGGGGGCCCGCTTCGAACACAACGAGTTCACCGGACTGGAGGCCCAGCCCAACCTTCGCCTTCTCTGGAAGCCCGGCGGATCGGGGGAGGACCGTCACACCCTCTGGGCGGCGGTCTCCCGGGCGGTGCGGACCCCGTCCCGGTCCGATCACGGGCTCCAGGCCAATCTGGTCCGGATTCCCCTGCCAGAGGGCGGGATCAACCGGATCACCGTTCTCGGGGATGATGATTTCACCTCCGAGGACCTGACCGCCTGGGAGGCGGGGTATCGGATCCAGCCCCGGGACTGGCTCTCGGTGGACATGGCCGCCTTCTTCAACCGGTACGACGACCTGCGGACCATCGAGCCCGGCGCGCCCTTCCCCGATCCGGCGGCGCCGGCCGGGAGGCTGGTCACCCCGCTGTGGATCGACAACCGGATGTCGGGGGAGATCTACGGGGCGGAGATGGCGGTCCACTTCCAACCCCGGCCGTGGTGGTCCCTGTTCGCGGGGTATGCGTGGACCGAGATCGATCTCGACCTCGATCCGGACAGCGGCGACATCCGATCGGAGGCCCAGGCGGACCGGAGCCCCGGCCACACGGCCCAGCTCCGCTCCTATCTGGATCTGCCCCATGATCTGGAGATGGACACGGCCCTGTTCTTCGTCGATGGTCTGCCCGATTTCCATCTGTCGGCGCACACCCGGCTCGATCTGCGACTGGGCTGGCACCCCTCGGAACGGCTCTCCTTCTCCCTCAAAGGGGAGAACCTCCTGGACGACCGCCATCCGGAGTTCGGCACCCTGGAGGGGACGGTGGCCGCGGAGATCGAACAGAGCCTCTACGGGGAGGTGGTATGGCGATTCTGAGGTGCCCACCGTGAGGGGATCCGGGGAGCGTCCCGAAACGACCCCCAGACGGGTCCTGGTGGTGGACGACGACCCGACGGTGCGGGTCCTGGCCCGGGAGGCCCTGGAGCAGTCGGGCTTCTCCGTCGCGGAGGCCGGTGACGGCCGGGAGGGGCTGGCCGTGATCGAAAGGCATCGGCCCGAGGCGGTCCTCCTGGACGTCATGATGCCGGAAATGAGCGGTTTCGGATTCCTCCGGGGTCTCCCCGACACCGAGGGCGCCGAAGGGGTATCCGTGATCATCATGACCGCCCTGGACGATATCCGTTCCATCAACCAGGCCTATGATCTGGGGGCCACCGACTTCATCACCAAGCCGATCAACTGGCCGGCCCTGGGCCACCACGTCCGGTTCGTCCTCCGGGCCCGGGACGCGGTGGAGGCGCTGGAGCGGAGCGAGGCCCGGAACCGGGCCCTCCTCGACGCGCTGCCCGACGTGATCCTCCGGATCTCCGGAGACGGTCTCCTGCTCGACTACCGGCCGGCCGGGGATCGAAATTTCCCCGGCGGCCCGAGACCGGAGCCCGGAAGCCCGCTGGAGCGGATCTTCCCCCCGGAGACCGCCGACGCGGTCCGAAAGGCCGTGGCCGAGGCGTTGGCGGAGTCCAAGATCATGACGCTCCGCTGGCGGCCCCAGGGGCCGGGGGAGAGCGGCCTTTTCGAGATCCGGACCGTCCGCTCCGGGCCGGACGAGGCCCTGGTGATCCTCCGGGATATCACCGACCAGGAACGGCTGGAAGAAGAGATCCGGAAGAGCCAGAAGCTCTCCTCCGTCTCCGAACTGGCCGGCGGCATCGCCCACGACTTCAACAACATGCTCATGGGGATCCTGGGCAATGTCTCCCTGGCCCGGATGTCCGTCCCCCCGTCCGAACCTCCCGCCCGCCATCTGGAAAAGGCCGAGGAGGCCCTGGGCCGGGCCAGGGCCCTCACCCACCAGCTCCTGACCTTCTCCCGGGGGGGAGATCCGGTGAAACGGACCCTGCCGGTGGCGGAATCGGTGAGGGAGGCGGTGGAACCGGCCCTGTCCGGGACCGGGGTCAAGATCTCCATCACCGGCCCGCCGGACCCGTGGCCGGCGGAGATCGACCCGGAACAGATGCGCCAGGTCTTCTCCAATCTGGCCCTCAACGCGGCCCAGGCCATGGAGGGGGCGGGGACCCTGGCGGTGACCCTGGAGAACGTCCACGTGGGGCCGGCGGAAGGGATTCCCATACCGCCGGGCAGGTACGTGCGTCTTTGCTTCACGGACACGGGTCCGGGGATTCCGGCCGAGGCCCTGGAGAAGATCTTCGACCCTTTCTACACCACCCGGCCGGACGGTCGCGGACTGGGGCTCTCCGTCGCCTTCTCGGTGGTCCGCAAGCATGGGGGGCTGATCACCGCAAAATCGCCTCCAGGATCCGGCGCAACCCTCACCATCCTCCTCCCCGCCTCGGAAAACGCCCCGGAAGAGACGGCGGATCCCCGGGAAATGGAAGCGCCCGTCGGCAAAGGCACCGTGCTGGTGATGGACGACGAAGCCATGATCCTCGAGCTGATGGAGGCGTTTTTGAATCGGCTCGGATACCAGGCCGAGACGGCCCGGGAGGGGAGGGCGGCCATCGATCTCTACCGCCGGGCCAAGGCCGAGGGACGCCCCTTCGACGCGGTGATCATGGACTTGACCGTCCCCGACGGCATGGGGGGACGGGAGGCCATGGCCGAACTGATCAAGTCCGATCCGGAGGTCAGGGCGATCGTGGCCAGCGGCTACAGCAATGATCCGGTCCTGGCCAACTACAGGGAGTACGGATTCCGGGCCTGCCTGGGAAAACCGTTCCGGATCGGCGAACTGGGCCGGGCCCTGCGGGAAACGATCCACGGCACCGCATCATCGGATGGATAGGCTCGGTCCCCTCCTCTTCGCCGTCTGGTTCCTCCTGGCGCGACCCGCCGGGGCCGTGGAGAATTCGCCCCCACCCGTCTCCGAGCAGCAGGTCAAGGCGGTCTTCCTCTACCACTTTCTCAGTTTCGTCTCCTGGCCTCCATCCGCCATCGGGCCGCCGGACGATCCCTACCGGATCTGCGTCTCGGGATCGGAGGCCTTCCGCCGGCTGGTGGAGCGGGTGGTCCAGGGGGAGCGGGTGAAAGGGAGACCCGTCCGGGTGGACCCGGCGGACGCGCCCGCGGGGTTCCCGGCTTGCCACATCGTTTTTTTCGGCGCCGAGGAGGCGTCGGAGGCCGTCTGGGACCCGACGCCGGCCGGCGGACGGCCGATCCTCACGGTGAGCGACGCGGCGGGGTTCGCCGCCCGCGGCGGAATGGTCGAGTTGGTCCGGAAAGGGGACCGGATCCACCTGAACATCAACATCGACGCGGTGCGCGCGGCCGGACTCCAGGTCAGCTCGAAACTGCTGCGGATCGCCACGGTGGTCGACCCGGCCGGCCGGTAGACGGACGGCCCGGGGCGACCAACAGACGGGAGCCAAGAGGTGTTCCGATTCAACCGCCTCCCCATCCGCCACAAACTCAACGCCATGGTGATGGTCACCGCGGCATTGACGCTCCTGTTCACCGCCCCGGTCTTCATCGTCCACGAGTACATCACCTTCCGAAACAGCCTCATCCACAACGCCTCCTCTCTGGTCCGGGTGATCGGGGTCAACGCCACGGCGGCCCTGGCGTTCCGGGATCCCGAGGCGGCCCGGGAGCTGCTGGGGGCGCTGGCCGTGGAGCCCGATATCATCGCGGCCTGCATCCTCACCCATGACGGCCGCGCCTTCGCCAGCTACCGGAGGGCGAGCGGCGGCCGGCCGGATACCGCCGACGGGGAACCCGTCCCCTTCTGCCGCGACGCCGATGGGTCGGAAAAGGCGATCTTCCCCTCCCACATGGATTTTTCCCGCCCCATTCGGGTGAACGACCGACCCATCGGCGAGATCCGCATCCGGTGGGACTTGAAGCGCCTCCACGCCGATCTGAAATGGCTGGCGGCCCTCTCCGCGGCCGTCATGGCCGCCGCCTTCGCCCTGGCCTGTCTCACCTCCGCCAGGCTCCAACGGGCCATTTCGACCCCGCTCTCCTCCCTGGTGGAGACCATGCGGGCCGTCTCCCGGGACCGGAATTACGCCCTCCGGGCGCAACAGATGGGGGAGGACGAGGTGGGGACCCTCATTGCGGGGTTCAACGAGATGCTGGGTCAGATCCAGGACCGGGACCGGAAGCTGGGGGAGGCGGTGGAGGAACTCCAGTCGGCCAAGGAGAGCGCCGAGGCGGCCAACGCGGCCAAATCGATCTTCCTGGCCAACATGAGCCACGAGATCCGGACCCCCATGAACGGGGTCATCGGCATGAGCGAACTCCTCCTCCGGACCCCGCTCACCGACCTCCAGCAGCGGTTCGCGGAGACCGTCCACCGATCTGCGTCGACGCTTCTGGAGATCATCAACGATATCCTCGAGTTCTCCCGCATCGAGGCGGGAAAGCTCCGCCTGGCCGAGGTCGACTTCAACCTGATGGAAACCTTGGAGGACGCCCTGGAGACCCTGGGGGAGGCCGCCTCGGAAAAGCGGATCGAACTGATCCTGCGAGCGGAGGAAGGGGTCCCGGAGTGGGTCCGGGGGGACCCGGGACGGCTGCGGCAGGTGATGATCAACCTCGTCGGCAACGCCGTGAAGTTCACGGACGACGGACAAGTGGCCGTCTCCGTCCGCGAATCGGGATTCCTCGACGGACTGATCCGCCTCCGGTTCGAGGTCCGGGACACCGGATCGGGGATTCCGGCCGAGCGGCTGGAGGAGATCTTCGACCCCTTTGCCCAGGCGGACGGCTCCGCCGCCCGCCCCGTGGGGGGCAGCGGGCTCGGCCTGAGCATCACCCGGGAGATCGTGGCGATGATGGGGGGGGAGATCGATGTGGACAGCCGGCCCGGCGAGGGGTCCGTCTTCCGGTTCACGGCGGCCCTGGAGCCCGCGTCGGCCCATCCCCCCGAGGGGGATCCGCCGCCGGATCTTTCCGGTATCCGGATCATGGTGGCCGATGGCAACCCGACCCTGGCGCGGACCCTGGCCGAACGGATCGGCCGATGGGGGGCGGATGCGGCGGCCGTTTTCGATCCGGAGGAACTCCTCCCCTCCCTGGAGGCGTCGATGGGGGGGGGAGAACCGGTGGACGGCCTCCTGCTGGATGTGGAGATGGGGGAGGGGACCGGCGCCTCCCTGGCCGAACGGATCCGGGGCGACGACCGCTTCGGATCAATGAAGCTGCTGCTCCTGGTCCCGCCCCGCTTCCTGGTGAAATCGGGGGCGGTCCTTCCCCATGACATCCAGGGAACCCTCACCAAACCGGTGCGATCCGCCCGGCTGAAGCGGTCTTTGACCGCCCTGGCGGGGGGGGACGCCGGTGACGCGGCCCGGGCCGGCGGCCCGTCTCCGGGATCCGAAAAGATCCCCCAGGGGCTTCGGGTGCTGTTGGCCGAGGACCATCCGGTCAATCAGGAGGTGGCCCGGACCATGCTCGAAGGGCTCGGCTGCGTGGTGGAGACGGCCGCCGACGGCCGGGAGGCCCTGTCCGCCCTCTCCCGGGACCGGTTCGATATCATCCTCTTGGACTGTCAGATGCCGGGGATGGACGGCTACACGGCGGTCCGGACCCTGCGGGAACGGGAGGCCCGGAGCCCGGTGGGGAGCCGCGTTCCCGTGGTCGCCGTCACCGCCCACGCCATGGAGGGCGACCACCAGCGATGCCTCGACGCGGGAATGGACGACTACCTTTGCAAACCCTTCGGCATCGAAGCCCTGGCGTCGGTCCTGGCCCGGTGGACGGGGGCGGGGAGGGCCGACCCCGGCGAACCGTCCCCTCCGGCCGGGGAGGCCGTCCGCCCCCTGGGGGAGGAGATCCTCGACCGGAAGGTCCTCGCCACCATCGAGGCCCTCCAGAAGGGGTCGGACAAGGATCTTCTCTCCCGTGTCGTCCGGCTCTATCTGGAGAACGCCCCGGCCCAGATGGAGCGGCTTCTGGCGTGCATTCGGGAGGGGGATCCGGAGGGGACCCGGAAGGCGGCGCACTCCCTGAAGTCGAGCAGCGGCAATATCGGTGCCGCCCGGTTCGCGGCCCTGCTGCGCGAGGTGGAAATGGCGGGGGAAGCCGGCACCCTTGTGCCCGGTTCCCGGTGGACGACCCGCCTGGAAGAGGAGTATCGATGGGCCCGGTCCGCGCTGGAGGAGGAACTCCGGGGCCGGGGGGAGGCCGGGCAGGGGGAATGAGCCGGACCGTGCCCGGTTATTCGACGCCGCCGGCCCGGGCCGCCCCGCCCACTCCGGAACGGCCGGGAAGGGTGAGGACGAAGAACAGGCCCACGCCGATCAGCATGATGGCCGCGCCGAAGGCGAAGGCGTCGCGCAGTTCGAAGAGGTCCATCATCAGCCCGGCGAAGAGCGATCCCCCCATCATGCCCAGGGAGTGGCCCATGGTCATCAGGGCCATGACCGACCCCATGGCGTTGACCCGGTTGCCCTTGCGGACGGCCATGGCCATGAGGGGCGCCATGGAGACCCCGCCCCCCATGCCGAAAATGATGTTGGAGACGAAGAGGTCGGAGGGATTTGCGGCCCAGGAGAACGAAGAGACGGCGTAGACGGTGATCAGACCGCCGGCCGCGGCCATGACCCGTCTGTTGAACCGGTCGGCCAGGTACCCCATGGGGGTCTGGATGGCGCCGCTCACCAGCACCCCCAGCATCACCACCACGCCGATGGCCGAACTCGACAGGTGGAACGCCGCGTCGGCGAAGACCGGGAGAAACCCCCAGATCATGCCGATGCAGGCGGTGTAGGCGAGCCGAAAAAAAAAGAGCCCCGCCATCTGCCGGTCGGTGAGGAGCCCCTTCCAGGCGGAATGGTTACGGCTCCGGGAGGTGACCCGCTCCCGGCCGATGGGGGGGAGGAAACAGAGGCTCATGAAGAATCCCGCCAGGGCCAGCCCCCCCATGCCCAGGAAGGCGGCCGCCATGCTGAACCGGTCGTTGATGGTCCCCCCCAGCACGGGTCCGATGCTCAACCCCAAAAAGATCGACATGTTGAACAGCCCCATGGTGACCCCCTCCCGGTCCGGCGTTGTGATATCCCCCACGTAAGCCTGGATCACCGGCATGAGCATGGCCGAGGCGACCCCCTGGACCAGGCGGAGGAGGATCAGGGTCTCCACGCTTCGGGAGAGGGCGAAGAGGCCGGAGATGACGGCGTAGGAGAGGAGGCCGGCGAGGATGAAGGGTTTGCGCCCCCGCTCGTCCGATTTCCGGCCGAAATAGGGCAGAAAGATCGTCCGGGAGAGGGAGAAGGCCCCGAAGATCAGTCCGATATAGAGCCCGCCGGCGCCCAGATCACGGGCGTAGACCGGCAGCAGGGGGACCACGATCCCCACGCCGGTCACCGTGGCGAACAGCGAGAAGAAGAGGGTGACGAAGATTTTCCGGTCCGATTGTTCCATCAAAAAGGCCTGTCCAAAATTTTCTAGGATACCAGTTCCGGGTCGATACCACAAATGGGATTTTCCGCCCCTTCCCTCCAGAGTCTTTTCCGGGGACGCCCGCCTCCCCCCGGCGGGCGGATCAGGGACCGGCGGCGCGGGCGGCGGCGAACCCGGCGCTTGCAAATCCGCCCCGATCATGGTAACAGGATGCATTTATTGGCCGCGCCTTCAATGATTGAAGACCCGTTCAGCGGGCGGCGGCCGGGGAAGTTCGCGTTCAATTTCGGGTCGCAGAGGGCGATCCGATGGGTCGAGATTCGGTAAACCCATAGATACTGACGAGGAGGTAACAAGAGATGGATCGAATCAAGTTTATGGCGATTGCGGTGCTGGCGGTTGCCCTGATGGCCCCGGGTTTGGCGGCCGCGGGCGAGACCCTCGACGCGGTCGAGGCCAAGGGGTTCATTCAGGTGGGCGTCAACCAGGGGCTGTTCGGATTCGGCATCGCCGATGAAAAAGGGGAGTGGAAAGGGCTCGACGTGGACACCGGCCGGGCCATCGCCGCCGCCGTGTTCGGCGACGCCTCCAAGGTCAAGTTCACGCCGCTGACCGCTGTGCAGCGGTTCACCGCCCTCCAGTCGGGGGAGATCGACGTCCTCTGCCGGAACGCCACCCGAACCCTGGGCCGGGACACGGCATTGGGGCTCGATTTCGTCCAGGTCAACTACTATGACGGCCAGGGATTTCTGATTCCCAAGAAGCTGGGCGTCAAGAGCGCCAAGGAGCTGGACGGCGCCACCGTCTGCGTCCTGCCGGGCACCACCACCGAACTCAACGCCGCCGACTTCTTCCGCACCAACGGCATGAAGTGGAAGCCGGTGGTCATCGAATCGACCCCGGAACTCAACAAGGCCTTCTTCGCCGGCCGGTGCGACTGCATGACCTCGGACATCTCCCAGCTGGCCGGGGTCCGGGCCGTGGCCCCCAATCCGGACGACTACATGATTCTGCCGGAAGTCATCTCCAAGGAGCCCCTCGCCCCGGCGGTCCGGCACGGTGATCCCGAATGGCGGGACATCGTCGACTACGCGGTGTTGGCCATGATCAACGCCGAGGAGCTGGGGATCACGTCCAAAAACGTCGACGAGATGATGAAGAGCAACGATCCGAAGATCCAGCGGTTCCTGGGGGTCTCCCCCGGCAACGGCAAGGCCCTGGGCCTCGACGAGAAGTGGGCCTACAACATCATCAAGCAGGTGGGCAACTACGGCGAGGTCTTTGCCCGGAACGTGGGGGTCGACACCCCCTTGAAGCTGGAACGGGGCCTCAATGCCCTGTGGACCGACGGCGGTCTGATGTACTCTCCCCCCTTCAAGTAACCTCCCGGTCGGGGCGGCGCCCCCGCCCCGACGACGCTCGAAGCCCTAGACCATGAAAGACAAGACCGAAGACGGCCCCGGACCCGGGGCCGTCCCCTTCTGGCTCGATCCGGACAAGCGGGCCGTCCTCTTCCAGATCCTGACCGTCTGCGCGGCCGGCCTGGTGGGATATTACCTGATCACCAATACCCTGGCCAACCTGGAGCGCCAGTCCATCGCCACCGGGTTCGGCTTCCTCGACAAGGAGTCCTCCTTCGAGATCGGGGAGTCTCTCATCCCGTACTCGGCTTCGGACACCTATGCCCGGGCCCTCTGGGTGGGCGTGCTCAACACCCTGAAGGTCTCCTTCATCGGGATCATCGTCACCGTGGTGCTGGGGACCATCATCGGCGTCGCCCGGCTCTCCACCAACTGGCTGGTCTCCAAGATGGCCGCCGTCTACATCGAGGTGCTCCAGGACATCCCGGTCCTGTTGCAGCTCTTCTTCTGGTACGCCATCTTCTATCAGACCCTTCCCTCCCCCCGGCAGGCGGTCCACCCGATTCCCGGGGTCTTCTTGAGCAACCGGGGGTTCATGTTCGCGGTCCCCGAGTCCCACCCCGCCCACCGGTACCTACTGATCTCCCTGGCCGTAGCGGCGGCGGCCGTCTGGCTCCTCCGGCGCTGGGCCAAGCGCCGCCAGGAGAGGACCGGCAAACCGTTCCCGGTGATCCGGGCCGCCATCGCCATCCTTCTGGGCCTGCCCACGGCGGTCTGGCTCGCCTTCGGCGCCCCCATGGCCATGGACGTGCCGGTGCTCTCGGGATTCAACTTCGACGGCGGCGTCACCGTCAGCCCCGAGTTCGGCGCCCTCCTGCTGGGGCTGATCCTGTATACCGCCGCCTTTGTGGCGGAGATCGTCCGGGCCGGCATCCAGTCGGTGAGCCGGGGGCAGACCGAGGCGGCCCTCTCCCTGGGGCTGCGGTCCGGGCAGATCCTCAACCTGGTGATCCTGCCCCAGGCCCTGCGGGTGATCATCCCGCCCCTCACCAGCCAGATGCTCAACCTCACCAAGAACAGCTCCCTGGCCATCGCCATCGGCTATCCCGACTTCGTTTCGGTGGCCAACACCACCATCAACCAGACCGGCCAGGCCATCGAAGGGGTGCTGCTCATCATGCTGGTCTATCTCTGCTTCAGCCTGCTGACATCGCTTTTTATGAACTGGTACAACAAGAAGATGGCCTTGGTGGAACGATGAGCGCACAGACCGGAAACCAGAAGGAGGTGAAGCCGCCTGCGGGCCAGGTGGGCCCCATCGGATGGGCCCGGACCAACCTGTTCAACGGCCCCGTAAACTCCCTGCTGACCCTGGTCACCCTCTTTTTCCTCTGGAAGGTGGCGCCCCCCCTCATCGACTGGTTCTTCGTGGAGAGCCTCTGGAACTCGGCGGCCGAGGCGTGCCACCAGGCCGGGGGGGCCTGCTGGTCCATCATCACCGCCAACATCCGGTTCATCCTCTTCGGCCTCTACCCCCATGAACTCCAGTGGCGCCCCCTCACGGCCATGATCATCCTGGTGGCCATGCTCCTCTACAGCCGGAATCGAGCCCACTGGCGGCGGTCCCTGGGATACGCCTGGGCCGGGGCCCTCTTTGCCATGGGGCTGCTCATGAAGGGGGGGCTCTTCGGGCTCGAACCGGTGGAGAGCACCCGCTGGAGCGGCCTTCCCCTGACCCTGATGCTCTCGGTCTTCGGGATGGTGGCCGCCTATCCCCTGGGGGTGGTGCTGGCCCTGGGGCGGCGGTCCCGCCTGCCGGCCATCAAGAGTCTCTGTGTGATCTACATCGAGATGATCCGGGGGGTGCCGCTCATCAGCCTGCTCTTCATGTCCTCGGTGATGTTCCCCCTCTTTCTTCCCGAGGGGATCACCATCAACAAGATCCTCCGGGCCCAGGCGGCCATCATCCTGTTCACCGCCGCCTACATCGCCGAGGTGGTCCGGGGCGGCCTCCAGGCCATCTCCCGGGGCCAGTACGAAGCGGCGGAGTCCCTGGGGCTCAACTATTACCAGAAGATGCGGCTGGTGATCCTGCCCCAGGCCCTGAAGATCGTCATCCCGCCCACGGTGGGGATCCTGATCTCCGCCTTCAAGGACACCTCCCTGGTGGTGATCATCGCCCTCTACGACCTGCTCAAGACCACCCAATCGGTCCTTTCCAACCCCAAGTGGATGGCCTTCGCGCCCGAGGCCTACATCTTCATCGCCCTGATCTACTTCATCTGCTGCTACGGCATGTCCAACTACAGCCGACGCCTGGAGAAGGAGCTGGGCGCCGGCGAACATTAGGAGACCCATGAACGACCCGACAGCCGACACCCCCGACGTACCGGAAGCCGAACTCGATGCGCCGATCATCCGAATCATCGACATGCACAAGTGGTTCGGCGATTTCCACGTCCTCCAGGAGATCAACCTCACCGTCAGGCGCCAGGAACGGATCGTGATCTGCGGCCCCTCCGGCTCCGGGAAGTCGACCCTGATCCGGTGCATCAACCGGCTGGAGGAGCACCAGCGGGGCCGGATCATCGTCGACGATATCGAGCTGACCAACAACATCAAGAACATCGAGAAGATCCGGACCGAAGTGGGGATGGTCTTCCAGCACTTCAACCTCTTCCCCCACCTGACCATCGTGGAGAACCTCACCCTGGGCCCCATCTGGGTCCGGAAGGTCCCCAAGACCGAGGCCGAGGAGATCGCCATGTACTACCTGGAGAAGGTCAAGATCGCCGAGCAGGCGGACAAGTACCCCGGGCAGCTCTCCGGCGGACAGCAGCAGCGGGTGGCCATCGCCCGGAGCCTGTGCATGAAGCCGAAGGTGATGCTCTTCGACGAGCCCACCTCGGCCCTCGACCCGGAGATGGTCAAGGAGGTGCTCGACGTGATGATCAGCCTTGCCGAGGAGGGGATGACCATGATCGTGGTGACCCACGAGATGGGCTTTGCCAAGAGCGTGGCACACCGGGTCCTCTTCATGGATTTCGGCAAGGTCCTGGAGGAGAACACCCCGGACGATTTCTTCAACAACCCCCGCCACGAACGGACCCG
>CAYSLC010000082.1:0-21176 GCA_964431545.1 uncultured Desulfobacteraceae bacterium
TGCCGGAGGCCGGCCCGGCCGGCCTCCGGCCGTCGGTGGACGGATCCCCGTCCGGAATCCTACTTCAAATGGCCCATGACCGTCTTGAGATGATCGATCCAGAGGGCGACAAAGCCGTCGTATTCGGCCATTCCCTTGATCACCGGCACGCACGTGATGCCCGCCTTCGTCAGGACGCTCATCCAGGAGTCGTCCTCCCCCCCGGCCAGGTCGTTGACGGTGTGGTCCCCGGCAACGGACATGAAGGGCATCAGCCAGGCCTTCTTCACGCCCCGTTCCAGCAGCATCCCCTTGATCTCGTCCAGGGTCGGGCTGCCTTCCACGGTGCCCATGAAGACGTTGGGGTCCCGACGCTGGAGCCGGTACATCAACGCCTCGTAGACGGCGTTGGCCGGGTGGTGGGTGCCGTGGCCCATGAGCACCACGGCCTCGTCTTTTTTCCGGTCCTTGGGAATGATGCTGAAAACGGCGTCCACCGCCTTTGTAAAATCCTCGGACGTGGAGAGGGCCGGCCACCCCACCATGAGCGACTGGAAGCCGTCTTTCATTTTTTTGAAAGCGCCGGCGTTGATCCGAAGGTCATGGAATTCCGCGCCGGGGATCATGTGGAGGGACTGGACCGCCACCCGGGTGTACCCCTCGTCCATCAGCTTGGCCAGGGCCACCTCCGGCGAGTCGAGATGCCGCCCCGACTTGGCCAGTTTCTCCCGGATGATGTAGGACGTATAGGCCCATTTCACCGGCACGTCCGGAAACGCCGTCTTCACCTCCTCTTCGATGTTGGCGAACGCCTTTTGGGCCTCGGGAATGCTCGTGCCGAAGGTCACCAGGAGGATCGCCGGACCCTTTTCCGAAGCCCCCTGGTGGTCCATGTCGTGGTGGGCCCCCGCCATCGCCGCCGCGCTCCAAAACAGAATACAACCCGCCAGAATCGAAACAAAACCCCTTCTTCTCAACATGCGCTACCTCCATTTCCGCTGGACATTTTTCCGAAATCCGCAGATCCGTCCCCGTGACCGATCCCCGGGATATTCTTTTTCCGTTCCACCCCCTTTGGCCTTGTGTTTATCGCCACCGGAAGCTGCATGGGGGGTGGAAAAGGCCCCGGCCGCTGGCAGGGCATCCGGTTGACCCTCCGAGCCTTACGCACTACCCCCGATTTTCATCAACCGCTTCGGCACAGGCGTCACCCGGGGAAAGTCCCCCAGGGGATTCCGGTCGACCATCAACACGCATCCGTAGGCGTCTTCCAGGGCGGCATAGTCGAGCACTTCGCCTGGGGCGCCCACGCCCACGGCCCGGCCCTCCTTCAGGAGCAACAGGCGGTCCCCGTACATGGCCGCCAGATTGAGGTCGTGGGAGACCATCACCACCGTCACCCCCTGCTCGGTTTTGAGGCGCTCCAGAAGGTCCATGGCCTGGATCTGGTGGGCCAGGTCGAGGAAGGCGGTGGGTTCGTCCAGGAGCAGCACGTCCGGCTGCTGGCAGATCGCCCGGGCGATGAGCACACGCTGCCGTTCCCCCCCGCTGATCCAGCCCATGCGGCGGTCCGCCAGGTGCTCCACCCCGGTGAACCGCATGGCCGATCCGGCGATCTCCATGTCCGCCTCGCCCTCCACGCCCAGAAGCCCCAGGTATGGGGACCGGCCCATGAGCACCACTTCCCGGACCGTGAAGGGCAGGGGATCCGGCGGAAGCTGGGGCACATAGGCCAGATGGCGGGCCAGGACCCGCCGCCGGTAGGTCCGGATCGATCTCTCCAGCATTGAAATCCTGCCGCTTTGGGCCTGCATCACGCCGGCCAGAAGCCGCATCAGGGTGGTCTTCCCCGATCCGTTGGGGCCGATGACGATGAAGAAGTCCCCCCGGTCCACCGAAAAGCTGAGCCCGTCCAGCACGGCCCGACCGTTGTACCCGTAGGTCAGGTCCAGGACCTCCACGGCGCTCATGACCGGGACCGCCTCAGCAGGAGGATAAAAAGCGGCGCCCCGACCATGGCGGTGATGACGCCGGTGGGCATCTCCCCCTGTTCGGGGAGGGTCCGGGCCAGCAGGTCGCAGACGATCAGATAGGCCCCGCCGGCCAGGATGCAGGCCGGGGCCAGGGTCCGGTGGTCCGGCCCCAGGACCAGCCGCAGCAGGTGGGGCATGACCAGCCCCACGAACCCCACCAGCCCGCAGTAGGAGACGGTGGCGCTGACCATGAAGGAGGTGACCGCCAGCAGCGTCAGGGTCGCGGCCGTGGTGTTGACCCCCATGGTCTGGGCCATCTCCCGGCCCATGAGCAGCAGGTTCATGGCATGGGAGAGCCCGAGGATCACGCCGAAGCAGGGCAGGACCATGGCGGCCAGCAGCCCCGCCTCCCCGAGGCTCGCCAGCGACAGGTCGCCCATGAGCCAGAAGAGGATGTTGTGGAGCCGGGCGTCCTGGGTAAGGGAGACCAGGAACATGATCCCCGCCGAGCAGAAGGCGTTGAGCATGACCCCCGAAAGGAGGAGGGCGTCCTTCTGAAGCCGGTCCGCGCCCGTGGCCATGACCAGGACCAGGGCCAGGGTGGTCATGCTCCCGGCGAAGGCGCACAGGCAGACGCCGGGGAACCGGGCGAACCCCAGGAGGATGCCGATGATGGCCCCCACCGCCGCGCCCCCCGATATCCCCAGGATGTACGGCTCGGCCAGGGGATTGCGCAGCAGGGCCTGGAAGACCAGCCCGCCCAGGGAGAGGCTCGATCCCACCAGGGCGGCCAGGAGCACCCGGGGAAAGCGGATCCGCCAGATGATGTCCGCCGCCATGGGGCTTGCCGCCTCCCGGCCCGAGAGGACGGCGAGAAGGTCGCCGAACCCGCCCAAGGCGCTGGAGCCGGCCCCCAGCCCCAGGAAGGCGGCCAGGACCAGGGTCCCGGACAGGATCGCCAGGATCCCCCCCAGCTTCCGGTAGAGCGGCGCCATGGGCTACTCCCCCTCCAGGGCGACCCCGGGGTGGATCAGCCGGAAGAGAACCTCCAGCCCCTCCACCATCCGGGGGGTGGGCCGGTCGAAGAGGTTGGAATCGATCAGGTGGACCCGGCCCCCTTTGACCGCCGGCAGATCGGACCACCGCTCCCATTCCGCCTTCATCTTCTCGAAACTCCGCCCCCGCGCCATGGAGGTGATGAGGATCACCTCCGGGGCCAGGGCGAGCACCTGCTCCCGGCTCAGCCTCGGATAGGGGACGTCGCCGGCGGTGAGGTTCCGGCCCCCGGCGGTCTCGATCAGCTCGTGGATGAAGGTTTCGGTCCCCACCGAGACGATGGGCTGGATCCCGATCTGGAAGAAGACGCCCGGGCGGCGGGGTGCGCGGGCGGCCCGGCGGCGGACCCGGTCGATCCGGCGGCCCATGTCCCGGACCAGCTCCCCGGCCCGGTCCGGGGCGTTGAGGAGTTCCCCGATGCGTCCGATGGCCCTCAACACCGTCTCCAGGTCCCGGGGATCGACGGCGTAGACGGGGATCCCCAGCCCCTCCAGGCGCCGGACCACCTCGATGGGGTTGCCGTCCTTGACCGCGATGCACAGGTCCGGGCCGAGGGCCACGATCCGCTCCAGGTCGAGATGGACGTAGGAGCCGACCTTGGGCAGGTCCCCCGCCGCCTCCGGATAGTCGCTGAACAGCGTCGCCCCGACCAGCCGGTCCTCCCGGCCCAGGGCGAAGACGATCTCGGTGATGCTGGGGGCCATGGCCACCACCCGCCCGGGGTCGTCGGGGACCCGGATGATCCGGCCCGCCTGATCGGCCAGGCGCCGCTCCCCGGCCGCCGCCGTCGTGGCGACCAAGGTCGCCAGCAGCAGGGCAAGGAGAAGGGCCGTCTCACGCCGCGCGGCCATTTTCCCTCCTTCGCAAAGGCGTCACATCGGCCGCCTCGCCCGCGTGATCGGCGAGCAGGGACCCGATCTCCGGAAGGAGCCCCAGCCCGCGGCCCTCCACATCGACCCGGATCCCCGCCGCCTCGAAAACGGACCGCCAGGAGTCGGACGCCCCGTCCATGTCCTGCCTGAAATGGACGCCGGCCACCATCATGAAAGGGACCAGCCGGGCGCGCCGGAACCCGTCTATCAGGAGCTTGTCCCGGATCTGTTCCGGGGTGAGGTGCTCCCCCTCGATCATCCCCACATGGACGCCGGGACCGTGGACTTCCCGAAACACCTGGTTCATGGCCATGTAGGCGGCCCAGGCCGGATGGTCGGTGCCGTGGCCCACCAGGACCAGGGCCTCCCCCTTCTCCGGCCGATGGACCCCGCGCAGGATCCGGGCCACCCGGATGTAGTCCGGCGGACAGGAGAGCAGGGGAAGGCCCACGGTGGTCCGGATGTCGCATTCCCGCACCTCCGCCACCAGCCTGTAGAACTCGTGGCCGCACAAAAGGTGGACGGATTGGACCACGGCCCAGGGATGGCCCTCCCCGGCGAGATCCGCCAGCACCTCGTGGGGGTGGCGGAGGTCGATGTTCTTGCGGGCCTTGATAAAATCCCGCACCATGCGGGAGGAGTAGGCCCAGCGGATGTCGGTTTCGGGGTATCGCTCCCGGAAGACGCCGTCGATGGCGGTGTAGGTCTCCAGGGCCCTTGTGGTGGTGCCGAAAGCAGCCAGGACGATGGGAATGGACATGGGGGTCGCTCCGCTACAACGTGAGATGGATCCCGGCGACCAGGCGGACGCCGTCGTCCGGATACCCGTGGTGGAACTCAAAATCGGTATCGAACAGGTTGTGGATGTTGGCGAAGACCTCCAGCGGCATCCCCCGAAAGGTCAAGGGGTGGACCGCCTTCAGGTCGATGGTGACAAAATCGTCGAGCTTCTGGGACGACCGCCCTTCGGCCTCGCTGAAACGGTCGGCCTGATACCGAAGGGACGCCTCCAGCCGGGTGCCCCACTTGGGCAGCGGATAGGTCAGGGCCGTCTTGAACTTGTGGGTCGGCGTGTAGGCCAGCGCCTTGCCGGTCTCCCGATTCTCGGAATCCTGAAGGATGTAGTTCACGTCCACGGCCAGGCCGTTGTCCCAGGCGTACCGGACGGACAGCTCCATGCCGTGGCGCCAGGCCCGGTCCGCGTTGACCGGCCGGTAGATCCGGTCCTCCCCCCGCCGGTGGACGATGAGGTCCCGGGTATCGGCCCGAAAGAGGGTGGCTTCCACCACCCGGTCCTTCCGAAAACGGTATTCCGTGCCCAGGGTATAGTTCCAGATGCGCTCCTCGTCAAGATCCGGGTTCCCCCGGACCTGATCGTAGGAGCCGTGGCTGGGCTGGTAGAGCTGGCCGAAGGTGGGAACATTGACGCTGTATCCGGCGTTGGCCTTGATCAGCCCGTTTTCGAAGGGCGCGTAGCTCAGGCCCCCCTTGACCCCCGGGTGGAGCCCGAAATCGCCGGTATGGTCCCCCCGGACCCCGATGGTGGCGGTCACCGGGGCGAAATGGCGGTCGTACTGGGCGTGGACCCCCGAGGTGACCCGGTGGTGCTCGCCGGTGATGGTGTGATCCACGTCGTCCCGCTCCAGGATCCCGCCCAGCCGCAGGGCCCAGAGCCCTTCCGGGCCGGACCAGTCGGCGTCGGCCTTGACCCCGACCTTCAGGTCCGTCAGGTCGGCGGTGGTCCCGAACTGGGATTCGTCCCTCAGATCCACGTGGTCGGCATACCCCTTGAGGGCGTACTCGCCCGATTCCCCGGCAAACCCCTTGGCCTGGAGATCGAGCGAGCCCTTGCCGTACCGCTGGCGGGCATCGGGGGTCGGATTGTCCTCGGGGCCGGGAGAGCCGTATTCCGAGATGTAGTACCGTCCGTTGACCTCGTATTGGAGCGGGCGTTGGGTCCGCCGGTCCCAGTGGAGGCTGAAGATCCCCTTGTCCCGGTCGTTGTTGGTCCGTTTCCCGTCCCGGTGTCCGCCGGCGGCCGTGGCCATGAAGTTTCCCCCGGAAAGAGGTTGGTTGTAGCCGATGCTCCCCTCGGCCAGCCCGTAAGAGCCCCCGCTCAACTTGACCCGGATGTTCGGATTCCTTTCCGCCGCCGGCGTTTCGGCCCCGCCGTCCTCCGGAAGATCATGGGTGACGATGCTGATGGCCCCGCCGCTGGCCCCCGGCCCCAACCAGACCGGCACGGGCGGTTTGAAGACCGTCACCGATTTGACGATCTCGATGGGGATGGTGGAGAGGTCGGCGCCGCCGTATTGGCTGGAGTTGAGGGGCCGGCCGTTGATGAGCACCAGAACCCCCCCCGATTTTCCGGACCCGCGGATGGAGATCCGGGATCCGATGCCCGCCGACGGCCGCACCTCGACGCCGGGCATGCTGTCGAGGGTCTCCTCCACGCTCAGGAAATTCCGATGGAGGATCTCCGTCCGGTCCACCACCGTCACCTGATGGGGATTGTTGCGGATGTAGGCGTCGATCTTCTCGGCCTTCACCGTGATGGGATCGAGAACCGCCGGAGATGCCGAACCGTGTCCGTGGCCGTGGCCGGCGCCGTGGTGCTGGGCCGAGGCGGTACAAATGCCGAAACAGAGGGCGAACGCCGCCTGGAGGGCGGTTTTTCCGATTCTGGACATTCGGTTTCTTTCCTTTTCCATCGGTTATTCCGGGACGTAGACCATGGTGCCGTCCTGGAGCCGGTAGGCCACGCCGAGACGATGGCCCCGGCCCTGTATGCTTTCCTTGGTCACCTTCATGGCCTTGATCTTCTTGCCCTGTTTGGTGATGATCTCCATCTCCCGGGTCCCGTCGTTCTGCTTGACCAGGGTGAAGGAGGATTCTTCGTTGAAGAGATCCTGGAGATGGTAGACGCTGAAGAGGGTCAGGATCAGCCCCACGATGAAGACCAGGCCGATGTCGAACAGATTGGCCACGCCGCCCATGGGGTCGTCGTCCCGGAAGGCCTGGTCTCCGAACCCTTTCCGGGTCCTTCTAATTCGGCGCCTGCTCATGTACCGCATGGTCGATCTCCTTCGTCAGCGGGACGATGACCTCCGTCGCCAGCTCCATGTTCTTGATGTCCTCTTCGATCCACCGCCTGCGGATCGTATAGAAGAAGAAGGCGAGGGTGCCGATGGCCAGCCCGGTCACCGTGGTGGTGAAGGCGATGACAAGATCCGAGGAGAGGCGGGTCATGTCGCCCTGCCCCAAAGCCGCCAGCCCCGTGCCCATGGGGATGAGGGTGCCGATGAGCCCCAGGGAGGGCGCCGCCCGGACCAGGATGCGCATCCGGTCCATCGATTTCCAGTGTTCCAGTGTGGCGGTCTGGAGGAGGTTTTCCACCGCCGCCTCCAACTCCCTGCCCGACGCCCCCCGGATCACCCCGCGAAGGGTCCCGACATAGGCGGTCACCCGATGGGAGACCACGCCGTGGGCATCCTCGGTTTTCAGCAGTTCCGGCAGCATCTGGGGCGGACATTTTCCCAGCCGGGCCCGTTCCAGCCATTCGGCGAAAAAGGCGCCCGCGTGGGCGATGGTGAGGATGGTCAGCGCCGACAGGAGAAAGAGCACCGGGTAGAGCAGGGAGGCGGAGACCAGGTAAATGAAGGTTTTGAGCAGTGCCCCGATATCGGTCATGATCGTCTCCGGATGGCCCGGTGTTTGGCGGCGAACCCGGCGGTAAAGGCCGCCGAGGCGCTGAAGATGAAAAAGACCACCATCAGGAGCGGCTGGGGCGGGGCCTTGGACGACGCCAGGGCCATGCGGTAGATCTTGTCCACGTCGGCGAACTGGGGCATGACGGTGACCGACAGGAGGAAATAGACGGCGATCAGGAGCATGGCGCCCCCCAAAAAGGGCTCGGGCGGCGTTCCTCTCCCCCGCCGGCCGGCGGCCAGGGTCAGGACCGCGAGGAGGTGGATCAGCGCGAAGCCGCAGAACAAAAGCAGGGCCACGGAAATCCCCGCGCCGGGATAACAGGCGTTCAGGAACCCGAGGGAGAGGAAGATCACCGTGGCGCAGACCGGACAGGGAAGGACCAGGAGCAGCCAGCCCCGGCTGGCCCCGGCCGACCGGTCCCCCCGCCGCAGCAGACGCAGGCCCCACAGGGCCATCAACCCGGCCATCAGCAGATGGACGGCCATGCCGTGCCGGATGAACGCCTGGAGCGTGGTCAGATGCCGGGCGATCTCCATGCCCCCCACCAGCCGCTGAAAAATTATGAAAAGGGCCAGATAGAGGGCGGCGAAAAGGGCCGCGCCCCAGGCCTTCCGGCGCGTGGACGCCGGTACCGAAAGAAAGTAGTGGAGCCCCACGCCGCTTTTGACGGCAAAGATGCCGATGCTGAAGAGCACCCCCAGGATCAAGGTTTTACAAGCCATATTCATGCCTCCGGTTATGCGGGAAACGCGGCGTTTCCATCAGGGCCGCCGTCCGCGCCGGGACCCCCAGACAAAGACCCCGACGATCATCAGGATGAACAGGGAGGCGGCCCACTGGACCCCCGACGAGGTGAGTTCGGTGGCGTCGTCCCCGCGGTCCATCTCCTCCATTTTATACCCCTCGACGGATTCCGCCGCCGCGCCGGCCGGCCCGTCCGGGGCCGCCGGCGGCCGGCCCGCCGCCTGGGTTTCGGAAGGCGCCCCGGCCGCCGCCGTGTCGACGCTTCGCCGCAGGGACTCCAGCAGGGCCTCCCGTTCCGCCACCTGATCGGCCAGCGGCTTTTTCGCCATCTGTTCGACGGCCAGTTTGAATCGGTCCACCAGTTCCGGCGACAGGACCCCCGGCAGGGAGATGATGTTCACCACCATTCGGTTGAGCAGGGGATTGTTGCAGGTGTGGTCGCAGCAGGCGACCCCCTTCTCCACCACGTTGAGGGCGTATTCCGCCGCCAGCTTTTTCGTGACCGCTTCGTCGGCCGCCCAGTACTCCTTGCGAACGGCCTCCAGCATCCGGGCGGTCAGAGACTGGTAGGCCCAGGGGTTCTCCCGGTCGAAGAACGCCTTGATCTCCCGGCCGTACTTGTCCTCCACATAGACCTCGTAGCTCTGCTCCCAGAGGCGCTCGTCCACCGCGTCGGGGTTGGTGACCTGCCAGCCCCACATGTTTTCCAGAAAGTCGGCCATCTCCCGCGCCCCGGCGTAGTTCTCCTTCTTCATCCCCTCGATCCACCTGGGATTGAGGTACCGGCTCCGCATCTCCCGGCCCAGGGTGGCGGAGAGGGGCTCCACCCGGCCGTCGCCGGTTGCCCGCCGCATGGAGACGAAGACCGCCACGTCCTTTCCCGACGCCTTGCGGGCGGCCATGCTCAGGCCGCCGAGGTACTGGAACATGTCATCGTTGTCCATGGTGCCGTAGAGGCTCGAGGAGATGGTGTGGACGGCGGCATCCATCGATTTGAGGTGATCCCGGTAGGTGTCGGGCATGGAACGGCCCCAGATCCCGGCGCCGTATCCATAAGACTGCATGCCCACAAAGCCCTGCTCGGCCACGATGTCGTCCTCTTCCCACATCCCGCTGTTGCCGGCCATTTCGGCCACCTTGGTCCCGTAGGCCCCGGGCGGGGCGCTGTAGAGGCGCACCAGGGACATCTGCTTTGCCGCCTCCGGGTCGTGCCCCCGGTCGATGAGGGCCGCCTCCACGGCCTGGGAGTGCTTTCGGATGAAGTTCTCCAGATCGGTGAGCCCCGCCGCCGTCTTCACGGCGTCGTCGAGCATCAGCGCCACCAGGGGGAAGGTATCCCGGAACAGCCCGGACATCTGGAGGAGCACGTCGATGCGGGGCCGGTTCAGCTCCGGGGCCGGGATGGGGACCGCGTCCGTCACCTTGTCCCGGTGGTCCCAGACCGGCCGCATGCCCATGAGGCAGAGGGCTGTGGCCACGTTGATCCCCTCGTCCCGGATGGTCTCCACCGACCAGAGCACCACGCCCACCTGTTCGGGATAGGCCCCGTCGTGATCGGCCCGATAGGCGTCGATGATCTCCCGGGCCGCGTCGCTCCCCGCCGCCCACGCCTCCCTGGAGGGCACTTTCTCCGGATCGAAGGCGTAGAAATTCCGGCCGGTGGGCAGGCTTTCCGGGTTGCGGATCGGGTCGTTGCCCGATCCCGGCGGCACGTATCCGCCGGATAGGCCCCGGATCAGGGCGTCCATCTCCGAGGGGCCGCAGGCCCGGATCTTCGCCATGTAGTGGTCCGGGGACTCCTCCCCGCGCCGGGCCATGGCCTGGGCGGTCTCCGCCGCGGCCGCCTCGGACGGGGAGGCGCCGAAGGTGTGGAGGCCGTAGGGGACCATCTCCGTCTTGAGTTCCAGGAGGTAATGTTCGATCCGTTCCAGGGACGCCTCGTCCACCCGGGCCAGGGAGAGATCCTTGTCGAGCCCCAGCTCGACGACGGCCGCTTCGATGCGCGCCAGGCGGGCGGCCCGGATCCGCGGGGACGAGGCGGTTTCGTACTCCCCGATCAGGGCCGTCAGGGTCGCGTACTCCTCATAGAGCCCGCCTTGTTGAAACGGCGGGGTCGCGTGGTCGATGACCACGCCCCGGCCCCGCCGCTTGGCCTGGATCCCCTCCCCCACATCGTCCACGATGTAGGGGTAGAGGTTGGGGATGTCGCCGATGAGAACCTCGGGGGGGCATGCCCAGGTCAACCCCGCCTGCTTGCCCGGCAGCCATTCATGGGTGCCGTGGGTGCCCAGGCTGATCATGGCGTCGGGCCGGACCTTCTCCTGGAGCCAGAAATAGAAGGCGTTGTACTGGTGGTGGGGATAGAGGGTGGTGCTGTGGTAGAGCTTATCGGGATCATCGCCGAACCCCCGCACCGGCTGGGGCGCGAGGATCAGGTTGCCGAGGCGGACGCAGGGGATGATGAACCGCCCGTCCTTGATCATGATGTCGCTCTTTTCGGGCGGCCCCCAGTCCCGAAGGACGTTCTCCCGGAACGGCTCCGGCGCGGCGTCGAGCCACCTCCGGTAGTCGGCCATGTCGATGCGGACCGCGTCCCCGGCCCGGAGCAGGGCATCCAGCTCGTTCGGGGCCCAGGAGCCGATGTTTCTGCCGGATTTGAGAAGCAGGTCCTTGACCCGGGCCTCGGAGATGTCGCCCGCCACGTCGTACCCCTCGGCCTTGAGGCGTCCGATAATCCGGCGGATGCTGCGGAACACGTTGAGGTAGCTGGCGCCGATGTTCTGCTTGCCGGCCCCGTGGTTGTAGTAGAGCAGCAGCAGCTTTTTGTCCCGGTTGGGTTTGCGCTTCAACGCGTGCCAGCGGGCCGCCCGCCGGGCCAGCTTGGCCGCATGCCGCTGAACCGTCACGTAGCGGTAGGCCTGGATCGCGCGGCCCGGGGTGGCGGCCTTCTCCTTCACCCCGATGACCGTCGGCTCCACCAGGCCGCTGATCTCCGGGTTTCCGAACTGGTAGGCGAGCCCCACCGGCGAAATTCCCCGGGGGTCTTTGAGCCACTCCTCCCGGCTCCCGAAAAAGAGGTTCTGGGTGTTGAACACCGGAACATTCGCCTTTTCGAGGACGGAGAGCAGATCCACCGTGAACATGGAGCTGAACTTGAAGGCGAAGCCGGTGATCGACCCCAGGCCGCCGGCCAGGGGCGGAGCGGAGATCAACCGGTCCAGGGTCTCGTCCCACCCCTTCATCTCCCGCATCCAGGTCACGGTGTTGATCCCCGCCGCTTCATAGGCCCGGATCAGCCCGTCCACCGCAGCCTTCTTGCCGTCGATGGTGAAGGTGGGGAAGATGATCGTCAGGTCCCAGAGCCCTTCTTCCCGGAAACGGCCCGAATCACGGTACCATTGGACGTAGTCGGCGAGGGTCGGGAAGATAACCGGCGCATCCGGGTGGTAGAGCCCGTTTTCCGGCGGAACGACGGGCGGATCATGGGCCGCGTCGACGCCCAGGTCCCGGCGGGCCAGAAACCGGACCAGGTTGGCGATGTTCGGGGCCGAGGTGTAGTCGTAATAGGCCCGGACCTCCCGGTCCATCCGGAAACCGGCGTCGAGGAAGTCCCGGGTGTGGCTGGAGCCGCGCACCGCGTAGAGGCGGACATCCGCCCCCATCCTCTCCCGGTTCTCCAGCAGCCATTGTGCCGGCTCCCGCTGCATGATGTCCACCACGGCCGCGTCCATCCGTTCCACAAAGACCGGAAAGTCGGACCGGCCCATCTCCGCCTCCGTGAAGATCCGCACCTCGACCCCCGGCAGATCGAGGCGGTCCAGAGCCCGGTGGCAGGTGTAGGCGTCGGAGTCCCCCACGAAGAGGCCGATGGCCCCGGCGTGAACCGGCCCGACGGCGCACAGGAGCAGGAGGCCGCAGACGAGCCCGAGGGGCGCCCGGGGCCGTCGGGTTCCGGCGAATCTCCGGAATCTAGAAGGAGAGTTCATACCCGACCTTCACCAGGCGGCCCACCTCGTAATAGAGGTACCGGTTGCTGGCGTCCTCGGACAGATCCCCCGACACCTGGACCTCCTCGTCGAAGAGATTGTCCACGCCCACGGTCAGACGGCCCTTCCAGAGCCTGTACTTGCCGTGGAAGTTGAGGACCGTGTAGCTGTCGAGATCCCGCTCCCGGGAGGCGAGCGTCTGGGAGTTGAGATCGAGAAGGAACGGCGCGGCAAGGTAGCTCACCCCCACCGTGGTCTGGAATTTGGGGCCGGTCTGATACTCGTTGCCGTCGGTGTCCTCGGCACTGGGATCGGCCCAGTACCCGCTGGTGTAGACGGAAAGATCCCGGGCCCAGCCGGTCCCCCGGATGAACGGGAAGAGGTCGATCTCCCATTCGATCCCCCGGCTTTCGTAGTCACCGGCGTTGAAATAGGTGAGCGGATACCCCTGGGAGCGGTCGATCTCGATCTTGTCCTCGTAGGCCATGAAAAACGCGGAGCAGCGGAGCCGGACCGTGTCGGTGTCGAATTTGAGGCCCGCTTCGTAGGTCCATCCCTCCTCCGGCCCCAGGTCCGGATTCCCCTTCAGAAAGGAGCTGTCGTAGTAGAGGTTGTTGAAGGTGGGGGCCCGGAACGCCTTGGCGGCGTTCCCGAAGAGCGTGATGGGGTCCGTGGCCGTATAGGTCAGCCCGAGGCTGGGCAGGAAGCGGTCGTAGTCGGCGGCGCCGGAGGCCCCGTCGATCAACTGCTCCCGGGCCCCGACGGTGGCGGTCACCCGTTCGGCGAAGGTCTTCTTGACCTGGGCGAAGATCGCATAGTCGTTCCGGTGCTGCTGCCCGTACTGGTTGTTGTAGTCGGCCTCCCGGCGGATCCAGTCGGCGCCGACGTTGAAATCCCAATCCGCCAGTTCGTATCGGTAGTCGCCCTCCAGGCCGTAGTTGTAATTCTTGTTCTTGTCCTCCGGCTCCTCCGGGTCCGTGTATTCCTCCCGGTGCATCTCATCATAGGTGCCGAAGGCCTTGGCCCGGAAGCTGGCGGTCTCATACCGGAGATCGGCGAAGTTCTTGTAATACTCCTGATGGGTCCCCTCATACGGTTTGCCGGCCTCGTCGAAATGCTTCTCGAAGCCGGTTTCGTAGTAGGAGCCGATGTAATCGAAATACAGGCCGTCGAAGAGTTCGGCGTTGGCGTTGAAGGCGTACTTGTCCGTCTGGTCCAGGTCGTACCGGTATTCCTTGGAGAAGCTCCGGGAGATCTCCTTCTGGGAGCCGAGATGCTGGTAGTTGAAGCCGAGATTCACGCCCGGCAGGGCCGCCGAGATGCCGTGGTTGTGGTACGCTTCATTTCCCACCTCCACGGAGACCTTGAACGCGGTCTCGGACCGGGTCTTCTTGGTGATGATGTTGATGACGCCGCTCATGGCGTCCGCCCCGTAGAGGGTGGAGGCCGCGCCCTTGAGGATCTCCACCCGTTCGATCTGGTCCAGGGGGATGGTATTCAGGTCATAGGCGTGGCCGGCGGCCCCCTGGATCGGCGAGCCGTTGATCAAAATGAGTTCGCCGTCCTTGATGCCCCGGATGGTCAGAGTGCTGTTCATGCCGCCGTGGGAGACCCCCAAAGGGGCGAACGCTTTGTAGGAGAACCCTCCGATGCGCTGCAGGGCATCGCTCAGGTTGTTGGCGCCGGTCTCCTCGAGTTCGGCGGCGGAGACCACCGTCACGAACCGGGGGGTCTCCGTCTCCCTGACGGGGAAGCGTTCCGCCGTGACCGTCATCGTCTCCAGGTGGGAAACCGGCTCCTCGGCGGGGGCGGTGCGGGGGAGCATGGTGAACAGGACCAGGAGCATAATGAGATTCCGTTTTCGTATCAGGTAGTTGCCGACCATTTTCTCGCTTTCCTTTCCGATGTTTCGTAAATCCTGGTTATGGGGCTTTCGGTTCCGTCCGCGCGGCGATGCCGGTCAGAAGGGCTTCAAAGGCGGCCTCCACCACCGGCGGCAGGGGTTCCCGGAACGTGAACGCTTGCAGGGAAGGGATCTCCTGCCCGGCGATATCCCCGGCAATCCGGCGGCACCAGGACCGGAACGGGCCGATATCCGTGACAAGACCCCTCTCGTACCGGTCGCTGACGGCCAGGGCGGCCTCGATGAACGCCGCATATCGGGGGTCCAGAAGCAACCGCTCCAGCCCCTGGGTCAGCTCGGTCTTTTCCAGGCCGCAGGCGCAGTCCGACACCAGGCCGAAGAGGCTGATGCGGCGATCCCGGAGCCGCTGGAACACATTCCGTCCGGCCGGGATGCCGTTCTGTCTGAAAATCGCCTCCCGGACCCCGGCGTAGACCGCTCTGGCGATCAGCTCCCCCATTTTGGAATGGCCTCCGGCGTTGTCGATGGGCTCCCCTTCCCCCGCCACCACGATGATGTTGTCCGTCCCCGTGCCGGTGGCCGGGTTGGTGGACGGGGTGTAGGCGGAACGGATGTCCAGGTCCCACAGGGCCGCGGTCTTGGCCTCGGTGGCCGAGATAATG
The DNA here is from genome assembly GCA_964431545.1 of uncultured Desulfobacteraceae bacterium. Taxonomy (GTDB): domain Bacteria; phylum Desulfobacterota; class Desulfobacteria; order Desulfobacterales; family JAABSP01; genus CAYSLC01. The sequence goes on from CAYSLC010000082.1 coordinate 14,848, forward strand.
GCCCGGTTCATGGCCCTCGGGGTGAGCCGCAGGTTGGACAAAAGGATCATGTTGATGGTGCCCGGCTCGTAGAAGGCGCCGACGTCCTCGGCCATGCGAACGGCGTTGGACCGCACCCCGGCCGTCACCAGGGCGTAGACGGTCATCTCCTTGAACCGTCGCCGCTGAACCGACAGGTTGTCCATGTCGGCGCCGGTGAAGAGCAGGCTGGTGTCGGCGCCATCCCGGCCGATGGCCCGGAGGAGCTGTTTTCGGGAGGTCTCCAGGCCGATCCGGTGGTAGAGCGCCCAGCACTGGGGCGGCGAGTAGCTGTTGCCCACGTGGCGGATGTTCCGGCGGAACCCTTCCAGGGTCGAGGAGACGGCCATGGGGGTCGCCAGGTGGAGGAGCAGGGTCTTGTGGGTGTAATCGTTGACGGTGCTCTCCACGATTTCGGAAGCTTCGACATAGGGAAGATCCAGGGGGACGGGACGGGATCCGGTCACGCCGTCGGCCGCGACCGGGGGGCCCTGGGCGAAGATATCCGCGTGGATCTCCGCGGCCAGGCAGGAGACGAAGTGCCCGGTCCGGGTGGACAACCGGCAGGTGAGGTCGCAGGGGAAATAGCGGATCGCCCCGTTTCGGACGGCGTCCACATCCCGCCATCCGGGCCGGTGGAGCAGGGTGCGGGCCGCCTTCCGGTCCCCGTCGCACCCATAGATCACCTGGGGGTTGAACCGTTGCCACTCCTCCAGGGTGACCGGAACGACTTTGCCCCTTTTGTCGAAATCGGGCGGAACTCCTCCGGCCAGGCGGATCATCTCGTTCTGGAAACCGTCCGACCCCGGTGTCATGACCCGGTCCCGTCCCATGAATCGCAGGACCCGCTTTCTTTGGGAGGCCGGAACGGTGGCGACCTTGCGCGCGGTATGCCCCAGTTCGGCCCGGATTTCCTCCGCCAGTTCCGTGGCCGCCGCCTCCCGGGCCATGAGGCGGCCGAGGCGGCCGATGGTGGCGTAGAGGTCGTCGAGGGTGTCGAGGGGAAGTCGGAGGAACACGGGGCGGTCCTCCCCGTCCCATGCGTCCACGATCGGTTGATGGAGATCCGACACAAAGACCAGATCGGGTTCGAGGGATTCGATGCGCTCGACGGACGGAAAGAAGAAGCCGCCGACGATCGGTCTTGTCGCCGCCTCCGGCGGATAGATGTCGTGGTGGGTGACCCCGGCCACCGCCTCTCCGGCCCCGATGCGAAAGAGGATTTCCGTAACGGACGGGACCAGGGAGACGATGCTTCCGGGGACGGCGTCCATTGCGACGGCGCCGCCGCCGGCGTCTTCAAACCGGACGGACGGTTCCGATCGAACCTCCGTCGGCTTCAGGAGGAAAAGGACCAGAAGGCCCGTCACAAAAAGCGGAAACCGGTTGCCGGCTCGTTGATGTTGCATGATAAACGTCCTGTTGGGAAATCGGTTTGGCGGAGACCCGGTGGTCCCCGCCTTCGGGGTCGATCAGGAGATCCCGCCGCGTTGGATCCGGCGGCCGGCCAGCCAGCCCAGAACCCCCAGAACGACCAGAAGCGGGGGAGCCCCTCCGGCCGGGCCCGTTGCGGTGGCGATGAAACATCCGCCGCCCCCGCCGCCGTCCGAATCCCCGTCGTCCGTCGGGGTTTCCCCGCCGGCAAAGACGATCCGGGTCGGATTCAGGTCGGTTCCGATGATCTCGTCGATGGTGTCGTCGGCCGGATCGATGATGACCACCTGTGCGTCGGTGGCGTTGCTGACCCAGATCATACCGTTGGCGTCGGGGTAGGCTCCGGCCTCCATGCCGGTGATATCCTTGCCGGTCAGCTGGTCGTTGGCGGCGCCGAAGACCGTGCCGGAGGTCGGGTCGAAGGCGTAGAGGGTGTTGTCTCCGAATCCGGCGTAGCCGACGAAGTACCCCTTATCCGCCGAAACGATCCCCATGCCGGAGATGTTGCCGTAGGGGTGGTCCGCGGCATCCCCGTCATCCACCACCAGGGACGTATCGTACGTATCGGAATCGATGCGGACGATGCCGCCGGTATACTCCGGGTCCCGTCCGGTCCATGCGCTTCCGTAATCCCCCACGCCCTGAACATATACGCCGCCGTTTTCCTCCAGATATTGGATGGCGCCGAGATTTCGGATGGGCAGCCGGATGCCCAACAGACCTTCGGCATTCGCCGTGCCGGTGTCGATCTCGGTATCGGTGGCGGTGTCGAACACGGTTACATACCCGTCATTGGAGGGGATCCAGCCGTTGTCCCGATCCAATCGCTGCATGGCGATGAACAGTTTGCCGTCGGCGACCACGCCGGTGTTCATCTCCGGAATGCCGTCCGAATCGGCGTATGCGCCAAGATCCAGTTCGCCGATCTTGAACCCGGCCTCGTCGGTGGCGGAGGGATTGACGATCCAGGCCGTGCTCTTGCCGTACCGGAGCAGATAGGCCTTCCGGTCGTCCACGAAGAGCAGGTCATGGGGGTTGCTGGAGCCCTCTTCCCCGCTATCCATGGTGGAAAACTGCCAGACGGGGGTGGCCGGGGCATCCACGCTGAATTTGGTGACATTGTCCGCCTGGAACCGCTCGATCCGGTAAAAGAAATCGCCGTGGGCCGCGACGGTGATGTCCGAGACCGCGGTGGGCAGCAGGTTGTTCCGGACCGTCCGGGGCCCTCCCTCCGGGTCCACCGAGATCACCGAATGGGCTCCGCTGGAGTAATCCGCCGCCACCGTGGCGACAACGGCGGTCTGATCCGCCGCCATGACCCCGAACGGCGCCGTGGCCAGCACGGAGAAGACCACCATCGCCACAACCAAACTTGAACCGTTCCATCCTTGTTTCATCTCGACGCTCCTTTCTGTTTACGGTCTGTTCCGACCCGGGTTACCACTCATGTTTCAGGGACAGGAAATAGGAGGTGCCGGGCAGGGGGTACCCGTTGAAGTCCTCGTATCGATCATCCCCCAGGTTCTTGCCGGTCAGCGTGATCAATACCGTTTTGTACAGCCAGGAGATCCCGGCGTTGATCTCCTCCTTGTCCTCCGCCGGCAGGAGATTGGCGGTGTCGTAGAAGAGGCCGGACTCCTCCCGGTATTCGACATGGGCCTTGACCCCCGCGTATCGGCCTTCGAGCCGGGCCAGCCACGCGGTTTCAAACCGGCCGGGCAGGTTCTTGCCGTCGAAGGCGGCGATGTCGCTCCGGTTCTCCGGGTCCTGCCAGGTGGCGTTGGCGGTGAAGGTGAAATGGTCGAAAAGATCGACGCTCAGACTCGATTCGACCCCCTGGATCACCGCCTCGTTGATGTTCACCGACCGGCCGATGCCCCGGGCGTCGTAGACCTGGGTGATCAGGTCATCCACGTCACCGCGGAAGTAGGCGGCCCGGATCGAAACTCCCCCTATCGGAGGAACCGGCCGGGGTATATCGACTTCGAATCCCAGGTCGAAGTTGACCCCGGTCTCCGCCTCCAGATCGGGGTTGCCCATGAGAAAGCCCCGGTCCCCGAAGAGTTCGAAAAAGGCGGGCTCCCGGACGTAGCGGGCCAGGTTCGACTTGACCGCCAGCCACTCCCGTGCCCGGTAGGAGGCCCCCATCTGCGGGTTCCAATAGTCCTCGCTTCGGCTTCGGCCGGGCAACGGCGCGCCGCCATAGACGCTGGTGGCGCTCTCCAGGTCGTCCCGGAGGTGGGTGTACCGGATCGCCGGGTTGAGGATCAGACGCTCGTCCATCAGGATCATGGTGTCCTGGAGACCGAAGGTGAGGACATCCCGGCGGCTCTCGGTGGTGTGGGTCCGGCCCCGGAGATCCTCGTTCTCATAGGTCTCCTGGTAGACGTCGACGACGGCCCCCACATCGTGGATCCCGGTGAGCCATGCCACGAAGAGATCGCCCCCCAGCCGGGTCGTGGTGTACCGGTTGTGCTGGGTCTCCAGTCCGATATGGCCGCCCCGGTCGTCGTACGTCTCGGCCTTCCAGTTGTGGGAGATCCGGGCCCTAACGTCGAGGTGGCGTCGGGTGAGATCGTCGGCGGTCATTTGAAGGGTGGTGATGTTGCGCTCGGTCTCCAGTTCGGCCCGGGCCGCCTCGCTGTTGTTCCACGACGGGAGCCCCTGTTCCTTGGAGAAATACTGGTCCACCAGGTCGATCCGGAGGGAACCGGTGAGGTCGATCCCGACCTTTCCCAGCAGGTTGAACCGGTCAAATTGGGCGTTGCGCCGGCCCTCCCATCGATCGTCGGCCGCATTGAAGGGGGTGCCATTGTCGTTTCGCATCTCGTAGTCGTTCTCGGCGCCCAGATAGTCGGCGGAGATCAGGTAGTCCCAGAGGCCGGCCCTGTGATTGACGAGGCCGGCCAGCCGGCGGGTGTCGAAGGAGCCGTACCCGGCGGTGGCGCTGGCCCCGAAGTCCTCACCGGCCCGAAGGGTCCGGATGTTGACGGCTCCGCCGATGGAGGAGCGGCCGAACTGGATGGGCGAACCCCCCCGGTAGATCTCCACAGCGGCCACGTCGGAGAGGGCGATGTTGCTCAGGTCGACCCCACCGCCAGAGGCGTCGTTTAAGAGCACCCCGTCGAGAAAGACGAGGACCTGGTCCGAGGAGGAGCCCCGGAGGGAGACCGTGGAAAAGGAGCCCATGGCCCCCGATTGACGAACCTGGACCGCCGCCTCCTTTTCGATCACCTCGGCCAGGCTCTCGGTCTTCCCCTCGAAGGTTTCCCGTCGGATGACGCTGGTGAAGGAGGGAAGGCCCTCCGCGTCCACATCCCCGGTTCGGAGATCGGCGCCGCCTTCGGCGGTCACCACGATGGCGTCGAGGCGGACGGGTTCGGATTCCTCCTGGGCGAGGCCGAAGGCCGGCCCGAGCACCATCGCCAAAAAAAACACAATACGGACAACTTGTAGCATGGGCGTCTCCCCCCGAGGCAAAAAAAAATCCCCGGATCGAATGAATCGATCCGGGGATTTCCCTTGTCTATATCCCTGAAACCGGGTGGCGCGCGTCCGGATCCACGAAACGCGACGCCTTATGGTTGCCCGGGCAGGTTTTCTGACTCTCGGATCCTCCTACTCGCCGCGCCTTCCCATAACCTTTGATGAAGTTACAGTGGCCGAATGCGGCTTTCGTCCCCGATCACAGCGGCGGGCCCGTTCCCGTCTTTCACGGGATTCCCTTTTCAGCCCCCTTTTTGCAGGGAGCGCCCGAACAAATTTTCGCAAGGACTTCTATAACAGTCCGGCGATGATGTCAACCACTTTGTGCAACATCGACACCAACCATAAGTGCAAATTCATTCTGTGAAACATTGAGTTATTTTCTCTTTGTTTTCTTATCTTATCCAAGATGTCGAAGGCAATCATATTGCAACATCCATATTCGATTGCTCAAGTTGAAATCGTTATCGATCTTTCCACTTTACCGATGTTCTCTTTTCTAAAAAACCCTTTATTCCACTTTGAGCGTCTTCTGATAGATTATTCAATACGATGGTATGTTTTGCAAAATGAAATGCTTTATCATCCGTTTGATCAACTTGCGCATAAAAACCTTGTTTGCCAATACCGAGGGCAAATCGGCTGGCTTCGCTGATTTTTTTTGCCAATTCCTCTGTTGTGGAATCAAGTTTTTCCCGTGACACAACTCTATTTACCAAACCGAGTTCCTTTGCTTCCCGCGCTGGAAAATCTCGCCCGGTCAGAAGCATTTCCAAAGCCATTTTTCGTCCAATTGCTCTCGATATTGCCACCATGGGAGTGGAGCAAAAAAGCCCGATTTTAACCCCAGGTGTTGAAAATTTCGCATCCTCGCTTGCAATAACCAAATCACACCATGCCGCAAGCTGACATCCGGCAGCAGTAGCAATCCCTTGTACCTGAGCAATAACCGGCTGCGGAATTTCGTGAATTAACTGCATCATTTTAGTGCATTGATCAAAAATGAATTTATATTCCTTAACTCCGGAATCTACCATTTCCGATAAATTATGCCCTGCGCAGAAGTTTTTGCCAGTGGCTTTTATGATTATTACTTTCACTGATTCATCAACTGAAACCTTTGTTAATGCATCGATCATCTCACGAATCATTCTCTGTGAAAGAGCATTTATTGTTTTTGGACGATTTAACGTAAGCGTCGCAATTGGACCTTCTGTTGAAAACAGTATCTCTTTGTATGTCAATTTATCCCTCCCCTGTACGGTTCTATTGATAAAAATGGTAATTCGATCACATCCAACGCATTCCAAAATATCCGTTGCAAAGCAGCCGATCGACCGAACTGGCACAACCCCATTTTCACAAGAAGGTTGTTCCGGACCCTCCGTGAG
>CAYSLC010000083.1:0-8546 GCA_964431545.1 uncultured Desulfobacteraceae bacterium
CCCCCCCCCCCCCCCCCCCCCCCCCCCCCCTCCCCCCCCCCCCCCCCCCCCCCCCACCCCCCCCCCCCCCCCCCCCCGCGCTCCGACGCCGGTTGGGGGATCGGTTTCGTTAACGAACAAGGAGGGATCGATGGGAAGGATCTGTATTTCGCTGACTCTCTGCCTCGGCTTGCTGGCCTCGCCGGCCGCCGCCGGGATCATCCCGCCGGGGACCTACAAACAGGTGGACGTGATCCCGGAGAGCCGGGGAACATGCCCCACCTGCACCGTCACGGTGGAGCAGGTGACCCCCCATATCATCCAGATCGAATCCGGGGAGGATTGGGTCGCCTTCGCCACCTACGACGAGGACGAGGGGGTCTACAGCGGGTTCCGGGAGTGGCTGGCCCATAAGGGGGGGCTCTACGAGAATCTCCTTTTCTTCATCACCGTCACCTATGACAAGGAGAGCGGCACCATCACCTTGAGCCACGAGCTGGAGAAGGAGGAGACCTACGTGATCAAGTACCGGCCCGTGGAGAAGTGATCCCCGTCGGCCGGGCCCGGAGGGGAATCGGCCCTTACCGCCCGGCCGCGTGCATCTCCCCGGCACGGTAGGAGCTTCGCACGAAGGGGCCGCACGCCGCCTCGGCGAACCCCATCTCCAGGGCCTCCTTCCGCCATTGATCGAAGGCCTCCGGGGAGATGTACCGGGCCACCGGCAGGTGGTCCCGGCTCGGCTGGAGGTATTGCCCGAGGGTCAGGTACCGGCAGCCGGCCTCCAGGAGTGCCCCCAGGGTCCGCCGGATCTCGTCGTCGGTCTCCCCCAGGCCGAGCATCATCCCCGACTTGGCCGGGATCCGGGGCGTCCATGCCCCCGCCCGCCGCAACAGTTCCAGGGATCGCCGGTAGTCGGCCCGGGGCCTCGCCACGGGGTAGAGCCGGGGGACGGTCTCGATGTTGTGGTTGAGGACGTCGGGCCGGGCCGACAGCACGGTCTCCAGGGCCGCCTCATCCCCCTGGAAGTCGGGGATCAGGACCTCCACCAGGGCCCCGGGGATCCGGTCCCGGATCCGGCGGATGGTCCCGGCGAAATGGCCGGCCCCGCCGTCGGGCAGGTCGTCCCGGGTCACCGAGGTGACCACCACGTACCGGAGGCCCATCCGTTCGGCCGCCTCGGCCACCCGCCGGGGTTCCTCGGGGTCGGGAAGCCCCTCCGGGCCGGGTTTCACGTTGCAGAACCGGCAGTCCCGGGTACACCGCGACCCCAGGATCAGGAAGGTGGCGGTCCGGTTGGAGAAGCACTCGAACTGGTTGGGGCACTTGGCCTCCTGGCAGACGGTGTGGAGCCCCCCCTCCCGGATCAGGGACCGGACCATCCCGTACTCGGCGGCCGTGGGCAGCCGCCGGGTCAGCCAGCGGGGCTTGCGGACCCGGGGGCCGGGGCCGCCGCTCGTTGTCACCCCCTCCCGTCCATCTTCCATATGGAATCCATTGCCCTTTCCATCGTCCATTTCACCGGCTCCATGGGCCGCGTCCCTTTCGGCGCGGGGCTTCGCTCTCAGCCCGTCACCCGATCCGCTCCCGGAGGTCGTCGAGGCCGATGGGAACCCCCTCCCGGCCCAGCAGCGCCGCCAGGTGGCGTTTGAGGTCCTTCCGAACCCCTCCCATCTCCAATTCCCGGCCGAGTTCCGCGGCCATGGAAGTCATCCGGACGTTCCGGAGCCCGCAGGGGTTGATCCAGGTGAAGGGGGTCAGATCGGTGTTGACGTTGAGGGCCAGGCCGTGGCAGGTGATCCCCCGGCTCACGGTGATGCCGATGGACCCCAGTTTCCGGTCCCCCACCCAGACCCCCCGGTTTCTCTCGTCCCCGGCGGCGGCGATCCCCTGGTCGGCGGCGGTCTCCGCCATGGCGCGTTCCAGGCCGGCCACGTACCCCTTCACCGACAGGCCCAGGGCGGTCAGGTCGAGGAGCGGATAGGCCACCAACTGCCCCGGGCCGTGGAAGGTGATGTTCCCCCCCCGGTCGATCTGGACCACCCGGACGGACCGTTCCGCCAGAAACGCCTCGGTGGCGGCCAGGTTCTCCCGGCCGCCGTTTCTCCCCAGGGTGAAGACCGGGGGGTGTTCCAGGGCCACCACCACGTCATCCTTCAATCGCCCCGCCTTCCGGGCCCCCACGATCTCCCGCTGGAGGTCCAGGGCCTCCCCGTAGTCGGTGAGCGGGAGATCGATCCAGAGCCAGGGGCTCATGACGCGGGGCGGGCGCCGTCCGTCACGCCAAACCGCACAACTGGGGCTTTCGGGCCGCCGCGGTCTCGTCCAGCCGGCGGACCTTGGGGCTGGTGGGGGCCTCCCGGAGCACGTCGGGGTCCGTCTCGGCCTCCCGGGCGATGTTCCGGAACGCCTCGATGAACTGGTCGAGGCTCTCCTTGGGCTCCGTCTCGGTGGGCTCCACCATGATCGACCCGTGGACCACCAGGGGAAAGTAGACGGTGGGCGGGTGGAACCCGTAGTCCATCAGCCGCTTGGCCATGTCGAGGGTGGTGATCTTGTGGGGCTCCTGGTACTTGTCGGTGAAGACGCATTCGTGCATGCACGGCCGGTCAAAGGGCAGGTGGAGGACGTCCTTGAGCCGCTCCTTGATGTAGTTGGCGGCGAGCACCGCGTGCTGGCTGACCCGCTTCAGGTCCCGGCCCATGGAGAGGATGTAGCAGTACGCCCGGATCAGGATGGCGAAGTTGCCGTGGAAGGCGTGGATCTTTCCGATGGACTGGGGCCGGTCGTAGTCGAAGCGGTACCGGCCGTTCTCCTCGATGATCCGGGGGACCGGCAAAAAGGGCGCCAGGTGCTCCCGGACGCAGACCGGGCCCGCCCCCGGACCGCCGCCGCCGTGGGGGGTGGAGAAGGTCTTGTGGAGGTTGAGGTGGACGGCGTCGATGCCCACCGCCCCCATCTTGACCGCCCCCATCACCGCGTTGAGGTTGGCCCCGTCGCAGTAGACCAGGCCGCCCCGGTCGTGGACGATCCGGGCGATCCCCTTGATGTTCTCCTCGAAGAGCCCCAGGGTGTTGGGGTTGGTCACCATGATGCCGGCGGTGTCCGTGTCCATGAGCTGGTCCACGGCCGATTCGGTGAGGACCCCGTCCGGGCCCGACGCGACCGGGACCGAGGCGTACCCGCAAAGGGTGGCGCTGGCCGGGTTGGTGCCGTGGGCCGTGTCCGGGATCAGGATCTTCGACCGGGTCTCCCCCTTGCTGGCATGGAAGGCGTGGAAGAGGAGCATGGCGGTCAGCTCGCCGTGGGCCCCGGCGGCCGGCTGGAGGGTGGTGGCGTCCATGCCGGTCACCTCGTTGAGGAACCCCTCCAGCTCGAACATCAGCCGGAGGGTCCCCTGGGCGAGTTCCGGGGGCAGCAGGGGGTGGGCCCCGGCGAAACCCGGCAGGGACGAGAGCTTCTCGTTGATCTTGGGGTTGTACTTCATGGTGCAGGAGCCCAGGGGGTACATCCCCGTGTCCACCCCGAAGTTCCATTGGGACAGACGGGTGAAGTGGCGGACCACGTCCACTTCGCTCAGGTCCGGAAAGTCGGGGCCGTCCCCCTCCACCTCCGGGGCGGGCGGGGCCGGCGGCACGTCCGGATCGGGCAGGGAGATGCCGCACCGGCCCGGCCGGCTCTTCTCCCAGAGCAGGGGTTCGTTGAGGATCAATCCGGTGGTTCCGGCGGTCTCGGTCATGTCGTCACCTCCTTGACCAGGGCGTCCAGGTCGGCCTTTGCGTGGATCTCGGTGGCGCAGAAGACGTAATGGTCGGCCAGCTCCGGGTAGTCGCATTCCACGGGGTGGCCGGCCACGATCCCCCGGGCCGCCAGCTTCTGGTGGGCGGCCCCGAATCCCTTGGGGAACCGGGCCACGAACTCGTTGAAGGTGGGCCGGGAGAAGGGGATCTCCACGCCGGCGTCGGTCAGGGCCGCCTTGAGGTATTCGGCCTTGTCCCGGTTGAGCCGGGCGAGCTTCCGGATCCCGGTGCCCCCCAGGGAGGCCATGTACATGGTCGACATGGTGGCGCACAGCCCCTGGTTGGAGCAGATGTTGGAGGTCGCCTTCTCCCGGCGGATGTGCTGCTCCCGGGTGGCCAGGGTGAGCACGAACCCCCGTTTCCCGTCCCGGTCCGTGGTCTGGCCGATGAGCCGCCCCGGCATGTTCCGGACGTACTTGTTGAGGGCCGTGAACATCCCCAGGCCGGGGCCGCCGAAGGACTGGGGGATCCCCAGGCTCTGCCCCTCGCCGCAGGCGATGTCCGCCCCCTGGCTGCCGGGGTTCTTGAGGAGCCCGAAGGCGAGGGGCTCGGTAAAGCCGGCCACCAGGAGGGCCCCAAGCCCGTGGGCCGCGTCGGCGGCGGCCTTGAGGTCCTCCACGCACCCGAAGTAGTTGGGGGACTGGATCCCCACCGCCGCCAGGCCGTCGATCCCCTCCAGGCCGGAGAGGTCGGTGGACCCGTCGGACAGCAGGGGCAGTTCGATGATCCGGTAGCCGGTGGGGCCGAAGTAGGTCCGGACCACCCGCCGGTAATGGGGGTGGATCAGCCGGGAGACGGCCACGGTGGTCCGTTTCCCCTTGGCGATCCGGATGGCCATGAGCAGGGCCTCGGCCAGGGCCGACGCCCCGTCGTACATGGAGGCGTTGGCCACCTCCATGCCCAGCAGCCGGGTGGCCAGCGTCTGGTACTCGAAGATCGCCTGGAGGGTCCCCTGGCTGATCTCCGGCTGGTAGGGGGTGTAGGCGGTGCAGAACTCCGACCGGCTGATCAGGTAGGGCACGGTGGCCGGGATGTGGTGGGGGTAGCTGCCGGCCCCCACGAAGACTTTGGCATCGGGCGGCACGGTCATGGTGGAGGCCAGGGCCGCCATGTGCGCGCCCAGCTCCCATTCGGTCTTGGCCGGGGGAAGGTCGAGTTCCCCCTGGAAACGGCAGTCTCCGGGGATGGCGGCGAAGAGGTCGTCGAGACTTGCCGCGCCCACCGCCCGGAGCATCTGGGCCACGTCGGCGTCGGTATGGGGCAGGTATCTCATCTCTACAGTCCTTTCAGCATCTCCAGGTAGGCCCCTTTGTCCATCAGGGCGTCGTATTCCGTCGGATCCGCCGGTTCGATCTCGATGATCCATCCGGCGTCGTAGGGATCGTTGTTGACCCGCTCCGGTTCGTCCGACAGGGCCTCGTTGATGTCCACCACCTTCCCGCCCAGGGGCATGAAGAGTTCCGAGACCGCCTTGGTCGACTCCAGGGAGCCGAAGGCCTCCTCCTTGTCGAACTCGTCGCCCAGCTCGGGCAGCTCCACGAAGACGATGTCCCCGAGCTGGTCCTGGGCGTAGTCGGTGATGCCGATCTTGACCTTCCCGCCCTCCTTCCTCGCCCATTCGTGGTCCTTGGCGTACCGGATGTCCTCCTTCAACGTCAGTTCGCTGATCTCTTTTGCCATGGTCCCTCCTCCGTGGTTTGGTTGGTTTTCGCTTCGGTCAGACCATCTCTTTCAATGGTTTTCGCGCGGTGCGGTCCGGACGGACGTCCGCCTCGATCCGGACCCGGATCCGCCGGCGGGCGTCGGCGAGTTCCACCTCCCCGCCGGGGGAGAGGGGGCCTTCCACCTTGACGAACCCGCAGCACAGGCCCTTGATCTTGCAGGTTTCGGGTCGATCCGGGCTGGCGACGCTGTAGATCCGGCCGTCGCACCGGCCGATCCCCATGTCGGTGGCGCAGGTGAGGACGGTGCCGATCTCCCGGCCCTCGGCGTCCTGGACCGTCGCGGGAAGGGAGACCTTCCGGAGGTCCGAGCCGGCAAAGGGGAAGGTGTAGGGCGCGTCCCCGGCGTCGCGCAGGGCCTGGTCGCCGATGAAGGACTTGGTGAAGCCGGTCTGGTCCGGCGTGTAGGGCAGGGCGAAGGGCCAGGGATTCCGGATGAAGGGCCAGCCCCCGATGTCCTGGTGGGAGAGGGGGAGCACGGCCCCGGCCCGCAGGGAGTCCCGGGCCGCCAGCCCGCAGGGGATGAGACCGGACGCCTCTCCGGCCGACAGGACCGCGTCCCAGAGAGGGGGGAAGTGCTCCGGCGCGACGAAGATCTCGAACCCGAACTCGCCGGTGTAGCCGGTCCGGGAGAGGAGGATCGGGGTGCCGTCGGTCAGCCGGACCGCGTCGGCCCCGGGCCCCGCCGGGTCGAAGTGGCCCTTGAAGGAGAAGTAGGGCATCTTGTCGAAGACCGTCTCCGGGGAGGCCAGGATCGTCCGCAGGATCTTGGCGGACAGGGGGCCCTGGATGTCCATCTTCCCCAGGTTGTCGGTGAGATCGGTGATCCGGACGTCGGCCCCGTCCCGGTGGGCCTCGATGTGGCCGGCGATCGTCGGTCCCATGCCGGCGTTGACCACCACCATGTAACGGTCATTGGCGATCTGGAAGACGATGGCGTCGTCGATGACGTGGCCCCCCTCGTCGAGGAAGGCCCCGTAGACGCACCGGCCGGGGAAGAGCGGTTTGCCGTCCTTGCCGATGCACCGGTCCAGGTCGTTGGTGAAGCAGCGCTGGAGGAGGTCCCGGGCGCCCGGGCCGTCGGCCAGAACCGTGGCCATGTGGCTGGTGTCGAAGATCCCGGCGCGGGTCAGGACGGCCAGGTGTTCGTTCTTGGCCGAGGCGTACCACAGGGGCATCTCATATCCGCCGAAGTCGGCCATGGTGGCCCCGAGGGCGGTGTGCCGGCCGTGAAGGAGGGTTTTCTTGGATGGATTGGCCATGGTGTGTCCTCCTGAATGGAACGGTTTGGGGAAAACCTTTTCTATATCCTACCCATGGAAGACGGTTCCGGCGTTCCGCAGCCGCCAAGCCATTGCATTGTACCATACCAGTACAAAATTCAAAAAAAATTCCGACGGGTCACCGCGATTTTTTTTTTATCCTGGTATCGAATTTTGGGGAGGTCCATTTTTTCAAGGAGGGATCCCTTCGGATCGATCCGTCCGGCCGATCGTCAAGCGCCAATGGAGGCTGAAGAGGACCGCCGCCGCAAGGATTCCCGGAACCCCCATGAGCACGCTGTTTTTGACGAAGAGATACCCTTTGGCGAAGCCGCCCGGAAGCGCCCGGACTTCGACGGCGCCGTAAATCATTCCGATGAAAACGCCCGACCCCGCGATCCCGGCGATGATGGTGTATTTCATCGGTTCGGAGAACCGCTGGACGGGGGGAGACGGAGAGGGATGCGTTCTCCGGTACCAGCGGCGGTACCAATGGATCAGGAAGATCCCGCCCGCCAGGGTGCCCCCGTGCTGCAGGAGGGTATAGAGCCGGATCCGGTGGTCTTGGACGGCGACCACCGGGGCCTGCAAAGCCGGCCACCGCTGAACGAACCAGCCGTATTCGTGGGTGGCGGCATCCCAGAGAACATGGGTGACGGCGCCGATCCAGATGGAGAGGAGGATGATCCCCCACCGGGAGATCGTGTCCAGCGGCGGCGTCTCCACCCGGTGGAGACGCCGTTGGTGGGCGACGGGCAGCAGGGAGAGGAGCGGGCGTCTCAGCAGCAGGTGGAAGAGCAGGAAGATGGCGGCGCCGGCGGGGATGCAGAACAGGAACAATCCCCGGGGGGAATGGGCGAACGCCACGTCGGTGGACAGATGGAGAAAGGACTCGACATCGGGCGCCATGCTGCCGATGACCAGGGCCGAGAGGACGAGCCCGCGATTTTTGGCCAGCGGGATGACGGCCGCGGGATGGGAGAAGGTGAACGGCATGGGGTCGAAAGGTTGAGGTTATCCGGCCGCGGGTTGCTCGATTCTCTCTTTTACTTTGATCGCCCGCTCCCGGATCTTCTCCGGCTTCGGGTGCTCGATAACGCCTTCGATGAACGGCAGCGATTCCGGATCCGCCAGGTGGTAGAGGGCGTTGAGGTAGGTCATCTTCTCGGGGTAGCTGAACATCGGTTTGGTCCTGTACTTCTTCTCCACGGCCCGGTACCGTTCGATGATCCACGGGATCGCCCGCTTGTCACCGAGAATGGCGTGGAGGATGGCGTCCGTCTTTGCAAGATCCCCGTCCTCGCAGGCGCGGAGGGAGGGATAGCTTTCGGGCCAGCCGTAGAACGCCAGGGTCCGGGCGGCGGAACATCGGATCTCCGGGTCTTTGCTTCGGAGCAGCGGCGGCAGGATCCGGTATGCCGCCGGTCGCGTCTCCCGGTTCTCCCCGTGGATCTTGTCGATGGCGGTGGGGGAGGCGAAATACTCGTACCCCATGGCGAGGTAGTCGACCTTCGACCGGAGGCAGTAGAGGTTGAAGAGGATCGTCCCCCGGCCGTCTTCCCCCTCCGCCGGGATTCGCCGTTCGAGTCGTTCCAGGTATTCACGGGGGCTGTCGAGGCATTCTCCGGCCAGGGCCGGATCCGCCGGGGAGACCATCCATCCCAGGAGGATCACGGCGATGGCCAGGCCCATTCCGCGCATTGCTTTCTCCACGTCGCGCCCGCCCATGGCCCGGACTACCCGCTCCCCTTCACAAACGCGGCCATGGCCGCCTCGTGGCTGTCGTG
>CAYSLC010000083.1:8646-21020 GCA_964431545.1 uncultured Desulfobacteraceae bacterium
CGGACTACCCGCTCCCCTTCACAAACGCGGCCATGGCCGCCTCGTGGCTGTCGTGGAAGGAGATCAGACGGTTGAGGCGGATCAGCTCGAAGACCATTCGAACCGGGTCCCGGACGTTGCAGAACTTCAGGTCCCCGCCCCGGTCGTTGAGTTCCTTGAGGCAGGAGAGCAGGGCGCCGCACCCGGAGCTGTCCACGAACCGGACCCGCCGAAGGTCGAAGACGACCTTCCCGTCTTCCGCGAGTTCCGCCAGGACGCTCTCCTTGAAGATCTCGCTGTTGCCCGCGTCGAGTTCCTCCATGGGCAGTTCGACGATGGTGATCCCACCGATTCGTTCCACTCCGAAATCCATTTAATCCGCTCCTTTGGTCTGAATGGTGAGACGCACGCAGTTCTTTCGGTCCGCTTCATCGCAGAAATATTCCACCTGGTCCACGCAGCTTTTGATGAGGAAAAGGCCCATGCACTCCACGGGGGGAAGTCCCTCCTCGTCCCCGGCGGGCCGGTCGAAGGCCTCGGCCTCCGGGTGGAAGGTGTTTCGGGCCCAGTCGCAGATCCGGATATCGATCCGGTCCTCCCGCCGGGAGGCGAGGACCTCGATGGGGTCGCCGGCCTGGGCTTCGCCGTATCCATGGCGGATGATGTTGCTGGTCACCTCGGTGACCGCCAGGAGCATGTTCTGGACCGCGCGGGAATCCGGCGGCGGGGGGGGCGCGACCTCGCAGAACCGCTGGACGAAGCTTCGCAGCTTGGGCAGCTCGGTCAACCGGCTCTCCAGCCGGAGTTCCCACTCCTTGAGCGGATCCCCGGGGGTCGGGGCGCGGTGTTGTGCATTCCTATTCATCGTCGATCCTTACCACGACGCAGGTGAAGTCGTCGCTGAAAACCTCGGTGCCGGTGAAGGAGACGATGTTGTGTCGCACCCCTTCGATGATCGCCCCGGGCAGGGCGTCCCGGAACTGCCGGACGTCCGCGGCCACCCGGGATTCCCCATAGAATTCGCCGTCCGGGTTCCGGGCCTCCGTGAGGCCGTCCGAGTAGAAGAAGAAGAGGTCCCCCGGAGAGAGGGGGTACTCCTTCTGGATATAGGGTTCGGTCTCGGGGAACCCGATGGGCATGTTCCCCCCGTGGACCAGCCGGCAATCGCCGCTCTCCCGATGGTAATGGATGGTCCGGACATGGCCGCAGTCCACGTAGATCAACCGGCGCTCTTCCAGGTCGAACCGGGCGTAGCAGAGGGTGATGAAATTCTGGAGTTCCTCCAGGCGGTCGATCAGCTTCCGCTGGACGGCCGCCACAATGGCCGCCGGGGTCGGATGCCGGTCGCCGCACTCGCCCACGAGTTCATAGAGGATCCGCAGGAAGTGGTTCTTGGCGGCGGCCCCCAGGAGGGCCGCGGGGATCCCCTTGCCCATGACGTCGCCCACCACCAGGTCGATGCACCGGTCGTTGACCCGGAAGAAGTCGTAGAAGTCCCCGTCGATCTTCAGGGAGGGGATGGTCAGCTCGGCGATCCGCAGCCCTTCGAAATCGGACGGGGGGCGGCCGATCAGCAGGGTCTGCTGGATCTTGGCCGCGATGAAGGCCTCGTGTTCCCGGGCCCGGGCCAGCTCCGACTCCACCTGCCGCAGCCGCCGGGACTGCTCATGGGATTGGACCGCCTTGTTGACGATGGTCACCAGCTCCTCGGGGTTGAGGGGCTTGGTCAGGTAGTCGAAGGCCCCGAACTTCATCGCCTCCACCGCCATGGAGACGTCCTCGTTGGCGGTGATGATGATGGGCTGGATGTCGCTGTAGGACCGGTGGATGTGGCCGAGACAGGCCATGCCGTCCATTTCCGGCATCTGGAGGTCCAACAGGACCGCCCCGATCCGGTCGGTGAGCAGATCGAGGGCCTCTTTTCCGTTCTGGGCCGTGACCACCTCGTAGCCGGCCTTCTCCAGCTTGTAGCGCAGAAACGTTCGTGTGGTCCGATTGTCCTCGGCCACCAGGACCTGTGCATGGGGCTTGCCCGCCATGGTGGGGTACCTCCCCTTTATCCGGAATCGGTTCGTTGTGATGACGCGACCTCCTGAAATTTCGTAAATTCCCGGTCCAGCCGGTCGGCCAGGGCGCGGACCCCGGCGAGATCCCCGGCCTTGGCGGCCTGTTCCGCCCGCCGGGCCAGGTCCTCCAGGGTACCGGCGTGGACGTTCGCCGAAGCCCCTTTGACGGCGTGGGCCTGCTTGGCGAGGGCGTCGGCGTCCTCCCGCTCCAGGGCCCCGGCCATCTCCGCCAGCTGGATCGGCACGTCCTCCATGTAGACGGCGAGGAGGGTCTCCAGGAAGTCCAGGTCGCCGTCCAGGCTCTCCAGAAGTTTTTGACGGTCGAAGGGGGCCCGGTCCGGATCGGCGTTGGCCGGTTTGGAGGGTTCTGCCGGTTCGGGGGCCGATGGACGCTCGATTCCTCCGGCGGCGCCCGACGCGTTGTTTTCGATGGCGGTGATGAGGGTCCGGGCCTGGAACGGCTTGGAGACGTAATCGTTCATGCCGGCGGCCAGGCACCGGGCCAGGTCTTCGTCCAGGGAGTGCGCGGTGACGGCGATGATCGGGACCCCATGGTTGGGGCTTTCCCGGAACCGGTCCCCCCGGATGATCCGGGTCACCTCGAATCCGTCCATGTCCGGCATGTTGACGTCCATGAGCACCACGTCATAGCGGTTTTTTTCCAGGGCGTCGAGGGCCGTTTTTCCATCAACGGCGATCTCCGTCCGGTATCCGGCCTTCTCCAGCACCCGGACGGCCAGCAGGCGGTTGACGTCATTGTCCTCCACCACCAGGATCCGGAGGTTTTCCGTGACCGGCGCCGGCGGCGGCTCGGTCGGTTCGGGTTCGGCCTCCGGGGCCTCGGAGAACCGGGCGGTGAACCAGAAGGTGGAGCCCCGGCCGGGGGAACTCATCACGCCGATCTCCCCGCCCATCCGCCGGGTCAGTTCCTTGCAGATGGAGAGCCCCAGGCCGGTCCCGCCGTACCTGCGGGTGGTGGAGGCGTCCACCTGGGAAAAGGGTTTGAAGAGGCGGTCCATGTGCTCCTGGGGGATCCCGATCCCCGTGTCGGTCACCGCGAAGTGGAGGACAACCTCCGGTCGGATTCGGCTTTTGAGGGATACGCGCACGGTGACGCTCCCGTTCTCCGTGAACTTGACGGCGTTGACCATGAGGTTGACCAGGATCTGGCGGATCCGCATGGGATCTCCCCGCAGGACCGTGGGGACGTCCGGGTTGATCACGCAGGAGAGGGTGAGTCCTTTCTCCCGGGCCTGGGGGGTGAGGATGGGGGTGATCTCCCCCAGAAGCGATTGCAGGTCGAAGTCGATCGATTCGATCTCCAGCTTGCCCGCCTCGATCTTGGAGAGGTCGAGGATGCCGTTGATGATCTGCAGGAGGGCCTGGCCGCTGGAGTGGACGGTCTCCAGATAGCTCCTCTGGGTGTCGTCCACGGGGGTGTCGAGGAGCAGATGGGTCATGCCGATGACCCCGTTGAGCGGTGTCCGGATCTCGTGGCTCATGTTGGCCAGAAACTCGCTCTTGGCGCGGCTGGCCGCTTCCGCGGCCAGTTTCGATGTTTCGCTCCGCCGCAGGGCCGCCTCGGCCCTGCGGCTGGCATCCATGATGTACTGGGCGTGGGAGCCGAAGATGACAAAGAGGCACAGGATGATCACCCGCATCCAGAGGTCGTTGGACTGAAGCCCCACCATCTGCTGCAGGAACTGGTCGTTTTCGAGGAGGAAGAAGTCGACCAGGAGTTCCAGGACCCACGAGAAGGCGGCCAGCCCGATTCCGATGAGGACCATCTGGTATCGGACCAGGAGTCGCAGGAGGGCTCTAGGGACCATTCTCCAGCAGCTCCCGCCGCAGCAGATCGAGGGCCGCCGCGGCGAAGATGGTTTTGTTCATCCACCGTCGGGGGAACCCGAGTTGGAGCCGCCGTCCCGTCGATCCCCGGGGGCCGGCGATACCGATGCAGACCGTTCCCACCGGTTTTTCCGGAGAGCCTCCGTCGGGGCCGGCGATCCCCGTGGTGGAGAGCCCGTAGTCGGCCCCGGCCGTCCGTCTGGCCCCTTCCGCCATCTCCCGGGCCGTCTCCTCGCTGACGGCGCCGCGGCGTTTCAAGGTCTCGGCGCAGACCCCCAGGACCGCCCCCTTGGCCGCGTTGGAATAGGTCACGCCGGAGAAGAGGAAGTATTCGGAGCTGCCGGGCACCTCGGTCAGCTGGTGGGCGATGAGGCCGCCGGTGCAGCTCTCGGCAAGGGCCAGGGTCGCCCCCCTCCGGCGCAGGAGATCCCCCACCGCCGAGGCGAGGGTATCGTTCTCCCCGCCGAAGATCCGGCTGCCCAGTCGCCCCCGGACCCATGTCTCGGCCTCGTCCAGCAGGGCCTCCAGGGCCGCCGGGTCCCGGCCCCCGGCATAGAGCTTGACCTGGATCTCCGGAAACTTCGCCCGGAGCCCGAGCCGGACCCCGGGGAAACGGCCTTCCACTTCGGCTGTCCGGTCCCCCACCGTCGACTCGGGCAGGCCGAAGGTGGAGAGGGTCCGGATCCGGTGGACCTCCCGATCCGGCCCCAGGGTCGATTCGATCCGGGGCAGGACGTCCTCCCGAAGCATCCGCTCCATCTCGTGGGGAACCCCCGGCAGGAAGAAGAACCGGCACCCCCCGATCTCCATGGCGAACCCCGGCGCGGTACCCACGGGGTTGTAGAGGGTCTCGGCCCCGACCGGCAGCAGGGCCTGCTTCCGGTTCGACGCGGCCGGGCGCCGCCCCCGGTCCCGGAAGAAGGCTTCGATTTCGGCCATGGCCCGGACGTCCGTCTCCCGGCCGACCCCCGCGGCTGCGGCGGCCGCCTCGGCGGACCGGTCGTCGGTGGTGGGGCCGAGGCCGCCGGTGACCACCGCCACCGTGGAGCGGCCGGCGATCTCCCGGAGGACGGCCACCAGGCCGCTGAGTTCGTCGCCGACGGCGGTGTGGCGGACGACGGAGAGGCCCAGCGCCTCCAGCCGCTCGGCGATGTGGGCCGAATTGGTGTCCGCCAGGGCCCCGCACCGGATCTCGTCGCCGGTGGCCAGAATCTCCGCGTTCATGGTTCGGCCGCCTCCTTCAGGATGATCCGGGCGTCCACCACGGCGATCCCCTTGGGGTGGACGATCACCGGGTTGAGGTCCATCTCCTGGATCTCCGGATAGGACTCGATGAGTTCCGAGCAGGTGAGCAGCAGGTTCTTGATCGCCTTCTTGTCGTAGGGGGGCTCCCCCCGGATGCCGTCCAGGATCGCCTGGGACTTGATGTCCTCCATCATCTTCCGGGCCGATCTCTCGGAGATGGGCAGCACCCGGAAGGCCACGTCCTTGAGAATCTCCACCATGATGCCCCCCAGTCCGAACATGATCACCGGGCCGAACTGGTCGTCGATCTTGGTGCCGATGATCACCTCCAGGCCCTTGTCGGCCATGGGGCAGACCAGGACCCCCCGGATATCGGCCTCGGGGTTGAAGGCTTCGGCGTTTTTCAGGATTTCGTCGAAGGCCGCGCCCACCGCCTCGGGGGTGGACAGATTCACCCGGACCCCGCCGGCGTCGCTCTTGTGGAGGATGTCCGGGGAGACGATCTTGAGGACCACCGGCCCCCCCATCTTTTGGGCGGCGGCCACCGCCTCGTCGACCGTCCGGACGAGGACGTCGGTGAAGTTGTTCGGACCGTGGAGGGCCACCAGCTTCTTCGCCTCGGGCTCCAGGAGGACCCGCCGCCCCTCGTCCCGGGCCTCCTGGATGATCCGCTCCCCTTCGGCCTTGGCCTTGGCCCGCCAGTGGAAGACGAAGTTGGCCTTGGCGTGGTAGCTCTTGAGGAACAGGCCGTACTCGGCCAGGACCCCCATCGACTTGCAGGCCACGTCGAGGGAGTCGTAGACGGGGATGTTGTAGTAGCGGAGCAGGTGCAGGGGATGGGGCTTTTCCGAGCTGTAGAGGCTGTGGACGACGATCGGCTTCTTCCGGTCCCGAACCATCTTGCCCATCCTGTGGGACGCGTCCTCCTCCTTCAGGGAGAGGCTTTTGGCGAATCGGATGCCGTATCCGCCGAACAGTCCCACCAGAAGCAGCCCTCCGATGTTGGGGTCCTTGAGGATAATATCGGCGCAGTCGGCGAAGATGGTGGGGTCGGCGTCGGTCCCTCCGGCCACGTCCACCGGGTTCCGGACCGCCGCCGCGGAGGGGAGGATCTTCCGGAGCCGGTTCTGGGTCTTTTCCCCCAGCTCGGGGATGGTCACCGCGAAGTCGGTGAGCAGGTCGGCGGCGATGGTGGCGTGGCCCCCGCCGTCGGCCAGGATGGCGATGTTGTTGTTCTTGACCGGCGGCAGGCTGGAGAGGGTCTCCGCCGCCGGAAAGAGCTGGTCGGATCGTTCGATGACGATGATGCCCGCCCGCTTGAAGGCGGTCCGGGCCACCTCGCTGATCCCGGCCAGGGCCCCGGTATGGGAGCCGGCCGACTTCTTTCCCGTGGCCGACCGGCCGCTTTTCAAAAGGACCACCGGCTTGACCAGGGTCGTCTGGTACGCCTGCTGGAGAAACTTGCGCCCGTCCCGCATCCCCTCCACGTACATGAGGATCGCCCGGGTGTTCTTGTCCCTTCGGAAGAAATCGAGGTACTCGTGGAACTTGAGGTCGGCCTCGTTGCCGATGCCCACGTAATAGGAGAACCCCTTCTGGCTCTTGAGCTTCGCCTCGGTGATCAGGGTGAGGGCCATGTTGCCGCTCTGGGAGAGCAGGGCGATGTTGCCCGGCGGGGCTTCGTGGAGGCCCACCAGGTTGAGGTGGGTGTGGAGGTTCATCATCCCCGACGTGTTGGGTCCGATGATCCGGATGTTGTTCTGCCGGGCCACCTCCACCATCTCCCGTTCCAGGGTCAGTCCGTCCTGGCCGGACTCCCCGAAGCCCCCGGCGATGATCACCGCGCCGGAGACCCCCTTCTTCCCGCAGTCCCGGAGCACGGCCGGGATCGTCCTGGCCGGGGTGGTGATCAGGGCGATGTCCACCGCTCCCTCGATCTCGGAGACCTTCTTGTGGCACTTGAGCCCCAGGACCATCGCCTCCTTGGGGTTGACCGGGTAGATCCGCCCCTCGTACCGCTCGTCCAGCAGGGTGCGGATCGCCTGGTATCCACGCTTGGTTTCGTTTTTGGAGGCCCCCACGACGGCCACCGAAGCGGCGTTCAATACACTTTCAAGAGACATTCGACAATCCCTTCGATCAGGTTCGTTTTCTCTCCTCGAATTCCTTCAAGGATTCCCGCCGCTCCTTGGTGGAGACACAGGCGAGGCAGGCCTCCACCTCGTAGTCCATGAGGGCGTCGAGGCCGGTCCCCTCGGCGGCCATGTGGAGCCCCCGTTTGATCATCTTGATGGAAAAAGAGGAGTTGGCGGCGATCTTGCCGGCCATCTCCCTTGCCGTCTCCATGAGCCGGTCGGCCGGCACCGCCCGGTTGACCAGGCCGATCCGTTCGGCCTCCCGGCCGTCGATGTTCTCGGCCGTGAAGAGGAGTTCCTTGGCCTTGCCGGGGCCGATGAGGTCCTGGATGAGTCGCATGGCCCCGCCGGTGACCGAGGAGGTCACCCGGGCCTCGGGGGATCCGATCCGGGCGTCCTCGGCGGCGATGCGGATGTCGCAGGCCAGGGCCAGCTCGTATCCGGATCCCAGGGCGTAGCCGTTGACGGCGGCGATGGTCGGCTTCTCGAAACGGAGGATCTTCCGGGAGGCCTCCTGGAGTTCGGTGAGATACTCCCGGTACGCCTCGATGCTCCGGGTCTTCGACTCCTTGAGATCGGCGCCGGTGGAGAAGGCCCGGCCCTCGCCGGTGACGATGAGCACGCCGATCTCCGGGTCGGCCCCGGCGTCGGCCAGGGCCTTCTGGAACTCCACCCAGAGGGTCTTGTTCATGGCGTTGAGGACCCGGGGCCGGTTGAGCCGGATGGTGGCGATCCCTTCCGATTTTTCATAGATGATGCATTCGAAGTCCATCTTTTTTTTCTCCGGTTGAGGGGGAATGGTCGTTCTTTCCGTCTAGCGGGACTGGAAGATCACCAGCCGCTGGCCGGGATGGATGGGCCGGTGGCGGGAGATCCGGTTCCACCGGAGCAGGTCGTCGAGCCCCACCCCGAACCGCTGGGCGATGGCGCCGAGGCTGTCCCCCCTCCGGACCGTATAGACCACCCGCTGGGCCCCGGGGGGATTGTTTTTCCGGGTCTCCTCGGCCCGCCACTGGTTGAGCAGGCTCCGGTACCGGGCCTGGAACCCCTCCGCCCCTTCCGGCGGTATCGAGATGTAGTGGTTGCCCCGGGGGAGGGTGCTCCCCCGGATCTCGGGGTTGAGGTCCTTGATCTCTTTGAAGTAGGTCCCCGCCGCTTCGGCGATGATTCGGATGGGGGTCTCCCGGGGACAGGCCACCTCCACCCGCTGGACGGGGATCGGCGCGTAGAGGTCGTCCTCGGTGAGATGGAAGCCGTATTTGGCCGGATCCGAGAGGATCTGTTTCGCCGCGACGATCCTCAGAATGTACCGCTGGGTCTCCAGCGGAAGGTAAAGGTGGTAGAAGTCGTCGGTCTTCTGTGCCTGGATCCGCCGCCGGAGGCCCGCCTCCCCCATGTTGTACGCGGCCGCCGAAAGGGTCCAGGAGCCGAACTCGGCGTACAGGGATTTGAAGTACCGGACCGCGGCCAGGGTGGAGGTGAAGATGTTCCGCCGTTCGTCCACCTCTCCGTTGATGTCGAGCCCGAACTTGCGGCCAGTGGGCCGGATGAACTGCCAGTACCCCACGGCCCCCTTGGACGAACCGATGTGGGGCAGCAGCGCGCTCTCCACCACGGCCACGTACTTGAGGTCCTCGGGCATCCGGTTCTCCCGGAGCATCTTTTCGATGTACGGCATGTACCGGCCGCACCGCTTGAGCCACAGGATCACCTGGGCCCGGTCCCAGATGTAGAGAAGAAGCTCCTTCTCCAGCCGTTCGCGTACTTCCCGCTCCTCCAGGGGCACCCGCTCTCCGCAGAAGTCGAGGGGCCCCGTCACCCGAATCACGGAGATGAGCTGGGGAAAGAGGGCCGGTTCGGGGATCTGGACGGTCTCCTGGGCAGCGGCCGTCGCCGGAATCAGGGCCGCCAGCAGCGTGAGGACGAGTGTTGAGGCAAAAGGGTGTCGCATGGGATTCATCAATCTCCGGATCGGGGTCGGATGGTGTTCATGACGGAATGCTTCTCAATCAACGGAAAGGTTCTCTACCACAGGTGCGGATCGGTTCTCAAGGAGTATATCACCGATCATCACGCCGGGAGTCCACGGACGGGGCGGCCTACCCGATATGGGGCATCAGGCTCCAGCGGATCACCCAACCGTCGGCGTCCTCGTCCCGGTCGAGGCAGAGGATCCCGCCGTTCTGGAACTTGAAGACCGGCTTGTCCGCGTCGCCGGTGATCAGGAACCCGGTCAGCTTTTCCATGAAGGGGAGGTGCCCCACCACCATGCCGTTGCCTTCGGGGTCGATGGTCCCCGCAAAGGCGGCCACGTCGTCCATGGGTCCGATCCCTTCGACGGACGAGACCCCCTGGGCGGGCTCCAGGGCGTCGGCGAAGATCCGTGCCGTCTCCTCCGCCCGCTTCTTGCCGCTGTGGCGGATCGATGACACCGGGACGTTGTACCCCTTGGCCACGGTGGCGATGCGCTCCACTTCCGATCTCCCCTCGTCGGAGAGGCTCTTGTCCGGATCGACGTCCTTGGGGAGGTTCTTTCCGTGTTGTACCAGATACAATGCCATCTTCTCCTCCTTACTTGAAATTTGTTCCGTTCCTCTATATACTGCGCCCTTTTTTTTGTCCATGGAGGCGCAACGGATCTTCCCGGGGCGTCGAGGGTTCCTCGACGCCCCGGACCATCTGTTCATCATAGCGCAACAGATCCGCAGATCAAAATCTTTTCCGGAGGTGGGTACATGAGAATCGTGACGCGAGCGGACTTCGACGGGGTGGTTTGCGCGGTGCTGCTCAAGGAGGCGGAGGCGGTGGACGACCCCGTGAAATGGGTGGAGCCCAACCAGATGCAGCGGGGGGAAGTGGCGATCCGGAAGGGGGATATCGTGGCCAACCTGCCGTTCCATCCCGACTGTTCCCTCTGGTTCGACCACCACTACACCAATCGGCCCGAAGTCCCGTTTTCGGGGGATTTCCGGATCGCCCCCTCGGCCGCCGGGATCATCCATGACTATTACCGGAACCGGTTCCGGAGGGACTACGGCGAACTCGTCCGCCAGGCCGACAAGATCGACGCCGCCGAACTGACCCAGGAGGAAGTCCGCCGGCCGGAGGACCACCCCCATATCCTGCTCTCCATGACCATCTCCAGCAGCGACCCCTCGGACGAGCCGTACTGGAACCGGCTGGTGGACCTTCTGGGCCGGCACGGCATCGATCGGGTCCTCGAAGATCCCGAGGTCGAGGCGCGGTGCCGGGGGGTGATCGCGCGGAACCGGGCCTACGAGGTCCATTTGCGGGAGAACACCCGGGTGGAGGAGGGCGTCGCCGTCACCGATTTCCGGTCCTTCGACGAGGCCCCCTCCGGGAACCGGTTCCTGGTCTATTCCATGTTCCCGGAGGCTGCCGTCCATGCCCGGATCCGGCACGATCGGGAGGCGGACAAGGTGATCGTCAACGTGGGCCACAGCATCTTCAACCGGACCTGCCGGGTCAACGTGGGGCTGATGCTCTCCCGGTTCAACGGCGGCGGCCACGCCGGCGCCGGGTCCTGCACCCTCGATCCCGCCTCCGCCGACGAGACCATCGGCAAGATCATCGAGATCCTGAAGCGGAACGAAAAGAACGACTGACCGGTCGTCATCCGGCTACCGGAGCCGGCCCATGAGGATGCTGGAGTCGGTGGGCCCCCGGAAGGGGAGCCGGTGGATGTCCACGACGCCGGCGGACGAGAGCATCTCCGTGAGGTGGCTTTCGGAATAGGCCTGGCCCGATTCGGTCCCCAGGAGCATGTTGAGGGAGAAGAGGGCCGGAAACAGGGGCCGGTCCAGGGTGTCCTCCAGGATGAACTCGTGGATCATGATCAGCCCGCCCGGCGTCAGGGCCGAGACGGCTTTTTCGATGATCTTCCGGCAGTCCTCCGGGCCTTCGCCGTGGAGGATGTGGGAGAGCCACGCCGCATCATATTCTCCCGGCACCGGCTCCTCGATGAAATCCCCGTCCATGAACGCCACCCGGTCCGACACCCCGAACCGTTCGATGGTCTTCTCGGCAAAGGGCCGGGTTGTGGGCAGGTCGTAGACGGTGGCCCGGAGCCGGGGGTTTTCGAGACAGAAGTGGATGGCGTAGGTGCCGGGTCCGCCCCCCAGGTCGAGGAGGGTCCGGCGGTCCTCCAGGTCGATGATCTTGGAGACGGTTGGGGCGATGGCCATGGCGATGTTGAACATCCCCATGAGGAAGCTCTCCCTGCGCGACTCGTCGGTGAAGGAGGCCCGGGTTCGCACCGGCCGGCCGGTGCGAACCCCTTGGTCGAGGTTCGACCACGAATCGACCAGGTGGTAGTGGTGCATGATCATGAAGCCGATGTACTCGGGGGACGCCTTGGAGAGCCAGCGGGCGCTTTCGGGCGTGTTGGCGTACGTCTTCCCCGACTTGACCAGCAGGCCCATGGCGGAGAGGGCGTTCAGGAGCATGCCCGTGGCCCGGGGATCGGCGTCGATGGATTCGGCCACCTGTTCGGCGGTCCGTTCGTTCCCGCCCAGGGCGGTGAAGACATCCAGGGAGACCCCCGCGTGGAGAGTGCAGGTTTTCCAGAAGTAGCCGGAGGTCTCCAGCAGGGTGCCGGGGTGCCATTGGGGTTTTTCCATGGGGTCGTCCTTTCTCGGGAGGGGTCCGTATGTCGGGCGCCGCTCTCGGACGGGAGCGCTTCGTCCCGCCATAAAGCGGCGCCCCGTCAGCTTTCGGGAAACCATACCACGGAGGGGGACCTTTTTCCATGCGAAAACGGGGGTCACGGCCTGGTTGTAAACCCTTTTCAGGGGTGCAAATCCGCCGACCGCGCCGGAGCAAACCCGGCCGCGGCGTCGATCGCCGGAACCGAGGCGTTGTCCCAATTCCAGAAGCCGAAGAGGATCCGTCCGTTTCTTTCGGCGCCGTCGAGGGTAGATCCTTGATCCCTTATTGACAACCATGAACAGGGCCTGTAAATCGACAACCGTGGGGCTCAACGCATTCATGCGTGAAAGACTCCGGAATTTTCCGAGGCGGAAGTACGCGGATCGATCGAAGGGCTCACGGAGGGTCCGGAACAACCTTCTTGTGAAAATGG
>CAYSLC010000084.1:0-20901 GCA_964431545.1 uncultured Desulfobacteraceae bacterium
GGGGGCGGGGCATCCCTCGACTCTCCTCAGTTGTTGAGGCTGTGGATCGGCGCCGGGATCCGGCCGCCGAGGCGGATGAACCGGTTGGCGCCGGCGCCGTTGTTGACCGGCAGGATCACCGATTGGCCCAGGAGGCCGCCGAAGTAGGCGTTCTCCCCGGCCTTTTTTCCGGGCACCGGGATCAGCCGCGTCGCCGTGGTCTTCTTGTTGATGACGCCGATGGCCATCTCGTCGGCGATGATCGCCGCCAGGGTCTCGGCGGAGGTGTCCCCCGGCAGGGCCACCATGTCGAGCCCCACGCTGCACACGCTGGTGATCGCCTCCAGCTTCTCCAGGGAGAGGTGGCCGGCCGCGGCCGACTCCGAGATGTTGAGATCCTCGCTCACGGGGACGAAGGCCCCGCTCAAGCCCCCCACGTGGGAGGAGGCGAAGGCCCCGCCCTTCTTGACCGCGTCGTTGAGCAGGGCCAGGGCCGCCGTGGTCCCGGGCACCCCGATGCTCAGCAGCCCCAGGCTCTGGAAGATCTCCCCCACCGAATCCCCCACGTTGGGGGTGGGCGCCAGGGAGAGGTCCACCACGCCGAATTCGATCCCCAACCGGTCGGCCACCTCCCGGCCGATGAGTTCCCCCACCCGGGTCACCTTGTAGGCGGTCCGCTTGATCAGCTCCGACAGGTCACCGAGATCCATGTCCGGATGGGCGGCCAGGGCCCGATCGATCGCCTTCTTCACCACCCCGGGGCCGCTGACCCCCACGTTGATCACGGCGGCGGGCTCCCCCACGCCCAGGTAGGCCCCGGCCATGAACGGGACGTCCTGGGGGATGTTGGCGAAGACGCAGAGCTTGGCGCAGCCGATGCCGTCGCGCCCGGCGGTCCGCTCCGCGGCCCGCTTGATGGTCTGTCCCATCAGAAAGACGGCGTCCACGTTGATCCCCGCCTTGGAGGAGGCGACGTTGACCGACGCGCAGACCCGGTCGGTCTCGGCCAACGCCTCCGGGATCGCCTCGATGAGGGATCGGTCCCCCGCCGCCATCCCCTTTTCCACCAGCGCCGAAAACCCGCCGATGAAATCGACGTTCACCTCCCGGGCGGCCTGGTCGAGGGTTTGTGCCACCGTCACCAGCTGCTCGGGGGGGAAGGGCGCGGCAACGGCGGCCATCGGGCTGACGGCGATCCGCTTGTTGACCACGGGGATTCCGTACTTGTCCCCCACGGCGTCGCAGACCGGCACCAGTCTTCCGGCCAGGCCCCGGATCCGTCCGCGGATCTTCTCCTGGAGCCGCCCGATGTCGTCCGAGGCGCAGTCGAAGAGATTGAGCCCCAGGGTCACCGTTCGCACGTCCAGATGTTCGGATTCCAGCATCTCCAGGGTGGAGAGAATTTCACGTTCGGTCAGCATGGAAATAGGGTTTCCGCTCGTTGTGGGTTTCCGATACCTTGATTCCGGGTCAGGAGACCAGCCAAAGTGCGCGGTCCTCCGTCTTTCCGATGATGTAGTTGGAGACGCTGCCCATGAAGAATGCCTTGCTGAGCCCCCGGCGGCCGAAGACCACGGTACCGTATCCGCCCTTTTCCAGCTCCTCCACGATCGCCTTGCCCACGTTCCGGGTCTTCTCCACCGTGCGGATCTCGATCTGCTCCTTTTCGATGCCCGCCTCCCGGAACTTGTTGTAGGCGTGGACCAGGAAGCTCTCCACGCACCGCTTGTCCCCCGCCACCACCACATCCTCCAGGTCCGCGGCCTCGGCGTCGTCCATGTCGATGCCGCAGTAGGCCTTGAGTTTGGGCACCACGTGGAGCAGCGTGATCTTGGCCGAGGCGTTCCGGGCGAACATGAAGGCGACGTGGTCCACGGCCCGGAGAGCGCTCTCGGACCCGTCCACGGCGATCATCAGCTTGGTGGTGGTGACCTCTCCGTCCACCACCCAGATGGGAATCACCCGGGAGTGCTCCACCAGGTTCTTGGTGACGCTGCCCATGAACATCTCCTGCATCTTGCCGATGCCCCGCCGTCCCACGGCGATGGCGTCGTACCGACCCTCCTCGGCCTCCTCCAGGATGTCCCGGGCCAGCCCCAGCTTCTTTGCCCGGGTCTTCACCTCGATCCGATCCCCGGGCACGCCCAGGTCCGTCATCTGGGTCTTGAACCCGTCGAGGCGGGCGAGGGCCTTCTCCTCGTGCCGGGTCCGCATCCTTTCCAGGGCCTTGCGGGCCTTGGGATCATTCTGGGCCTCGTCCAGGAGAAAACCGGAGATGGACGGCTGGACCATGAAGAGGGTGTACTTCAGGTCTTCCATGAAAGACGACATCATGACCACATACTGGAGGGCATGTTTGGAGTGAAGGGAATCGTCCAGGGCCAGTAGAAGCTTTTTTTCCATCGCCGGAGCCTCCTTTCGGGGGCCGCGCCGTCGGGTCGACGGCAGCGGAAAACGGATTTAAGGGTTGAACACTTTTCTTTTGTATCGTATAAATCCTCGTGGATGCAAGCCATTTACACCGCCGGAGGCCGATGTTCGAAGGAGACAACCAAACGGATAGCGTTGATCCAATGGAAGACCGAACCCACAAAGCAACAAGCCTCCATTCGGACTGTTCCCTGGAGACCAGTGACCCGCTCATCTGCTTTCTCAACCGCATCATCCGCATCGCGGTACGCTTGATGGCGGTGCTGATGGTCCTGGTGATCCTGTGGGGGATCGGAGACATCATCTGGGTCCTCTACCAGCAGCTCATCAAGCCGCCGTTCATGCTTCTGACCATCACCGACATCCTGGCCACCTTCGGCGCCTTCCTGGCGGTGCTCATCGCCATGGAGATCTTCCTCAATATCACCCTCTTCCTCAGAGACGACGTCATCCACGTGCGGATCGTCATCGCCACGGCCCTGATGGCCATCGCCCGGAAGGTGATCGTCTTCGACTTCAAGATGATCACCCCCGACTACGTCTGGGCCACGGCCGGGGTGATCCTGGCCCTGGGGGTCACTTACTGGTTCGTCAACCGGGGGTAGCGGCAGGCCCCGGCCGCCGAGCCCCGGAACGGATCTTCAGATCCGGTTGATCGCCTCGAAGACGTTCCGGTGCTGGATGCTGATCTTGAGCCGGAGCGCCTCCGCCGTCCGGCGCAGGTCGGCCGAAAGCGCCGCCTGATCGACGCTTTCGGGGATATCCACCTCATAGATCATGATGTTCCGGTTGGGATCATCCCCGCCCTTGAAGACCGCCTGGAGGTTGGTGACGTTGACGCCGTGGCCGGCGATCACCTCGGTGATCCGGGCCACCAGCCCCTTTCGGTCCGGCCCCCTGGTGGTGATGATAAAAGAATCCGCGCCCTGGAAAACGGGGTCCTGGGGCCCGGCGGCAAAGCCCATGACGTGGATGTACAGGTTGAGGTGGGAGATCCCCTTCCAGAGCTGTTCCCGCAGGTATTCCACGGTGATCTCCCCGGGGACGGCGGCGATGAAGATCCCGGAAAACTGGTACTGGAGGATCGTCTGGCTGACGTTCTCCAGGTTGCACCCCAGATCGAAAAGGATCCGGGACACGGCGGCGATGATGCCGGGCCGGTCCTGTCCCACCACGAAGACGATCACCTTCTCCATGGCGCCCCCTCCCGGCCCGGGACCCCCTCGGAGGATTTGGATGGGACCCCTCTCATGGCGTCACCCCTCGAACCCGTGGAGGATCGATCGGCCGGCCGACGCCACGTTCTTGCACCCGGTGAGGATCATGGCCTGGGTCAACTGGGACCGGAGGGTGTCCAGGTATGTTTCCACGCCCTCCCGGAGGCCCCCCACGGCGGCCACGGAGAAGGGACGGCCGATCATCACGGCGTCCGCCCCCAGGGCGAGCATCTTGAGGACGTCCCAGCCGGTGCGGACGCCGCCGTCGGCCAGCACCGCGATCTGGCCGGCCACGGCGTCGGCCACGCCGGGGAGGATCTCCGCCACGCCCGGCGTGCCGTCCAGGACCCGTCCGCCGTGGTTGGAGACCACGATGGCCGCCGCCCCGACATCCACGGCCAGGCGCGCCTCGTCCGGCGTCATAATCCCCTTGAGGATGAACTGGAGAGGGACCCGGCCGATGATCTCCTTGAGCTTCTCCGGCGTCTTCGGGGAGACCGGCCGGCCCATGAGGGAGAGGGTGACGAGGCCGGCGGCGTCGATGTCCATGCCCACCACCCCGGCGCCGGCGTCGGCGGCCTTCTCCATCTTGGCGAAGAGTTCCGCATCCTCCCAGGGTTTGATGAAGGGGATCCCCTCCCCGGAGAGTTCCCGGATCACCGAAAAACCGGTCTCATGGATGAAGTCGGGGGCCCCGTCTCCGGTGCATCCCAACGTCCCCTTCTCCCGGCACCCGCCGAGGACGGCCCGGACGTAATCGAGTTCCGTGACCTCCCCCCCCATGTTGAAGGAGACCCCGCCGATGGGGGCGGCCAGCACGGGGAGCTGGAGGGTTTTTCCGAAAAGGGTCGTCCGGGTGTCCGGGGCCACGGCCCCGTGGATCACCCGCATGTTGAGCCGGACGGCCGCCAGGGCCTCGATGTTGGCCCGAAAGGATGATCCGGTGCCCAGTCCGCCCATTCCGGGGACCTCCCCGGCGCAGGCCCGCCCGTCACAGACGGGGCAGACCCGGCAGTGCCCCTTCATCCGTTCTCTTGCCGTTTTTCGAATCTCTTCCATGGATTTCGGTGTCGCTCCTCTCATTTCCGCCTTGAACAAGGACGGGCCGTTATGGTAACAAGCAAAGACAGCGCTGTAAAAAGAAAGGGTTAGTGGTCCGCCCGGAAACCCCGCGCCCAGGGGCTTCCCGGCGACCCCTTCCCCCAAGGGAGTCAGGTAATCAAAAGGAAACCCAAATGTCAAAGAAAAACATCTCGGAAATCGTTCGTGAAAACAAGACGGTCTTCATCATCATCGCCGTGGCCCTCTTTTTGATCGAGCTGGAGATCTTCGCCGTGGCGGTGATGAAATCGGGACGCAAGTCGTGGCTCCAGGTCCTCGACCAGGAGGGGAACGTGATCCATGAGACCAGCGGCCGGAGCCTGAGCGATTTCAACAAATACTACTTCGAAAAGACCTTCGGCCCCTTCGAAAACTACAAGGTCCGGCTCCAGCGGGAGGAGGAGCCGTTCCCCTTCCGGGCCTGGTTCGTGGCCGCCATCGGCATCCCCATGGGGATCATCCTGATGTTCGCCTTTACGGTGAAGGCGTATGTCTCCCTCTTCTACGGCGAGGAGACCTCCGGGAAGGGGGGAAAGGAGGGGGAGGATCCGGACGCGGCGGACGCCTCCAGCCTGGAGAAGATCGTCTTCGCCGTGAGCGGGTTCAACATCTTCACCATCGGCTTTCTGATATTGGTGGGGCTTGTCGCCTATTGGGTCATCCCCAATGCCTTCACCTACCTGGGGCAGGTGGGGGTGGAGACCCTCCACCGGTACAAATGGGTCTTCATCGCGGCGGCGGCCGTCGCGGTGCTGATCTTCATCTGGATCATCTATCTGCGGTTTCTCCTGGCCAAGAAGGCGATCGAGAGCCAGACCGAGATGACCAAGTACCGGGTCAAGCTGGAGTACGACCACAAACAGCAGCTGGCCCTGGAGCACAAGCCCCGGGAGGAGGAGACCAAACCCCTGGTGGGATGGGAGAAGGACGAGGTGATCGACGGCGAAGTGGCCGAGGAGGGCGGGTCGAAAACCGGCCGCTGATGGAGGTCGTCGCCACCCACAGGAACACCGATTTCGACGCCCTGGCCGCCGCGGTCTGCGCCACCCTCCTCTACCCCGGCGCCGCGGCGGTCCCGCCCAATACCGTCAACCCCAACGTCCGGGCCTTTCTCTCCCTCCACAAGGACGTCCTCGACACCCGGAACTGGGACGACGTGGCCGACGCTGACATCCGGCGCCTCATCGTGGTGGATGTCAACCGGTGGGGACGCCTGGGGCGGATCCAGGCCCTCCGGGATCGGAAGGGACTCTCGATCCACCTCTGGGACCACCACATGGTGGAGGGCGACATCGACGCCGACTGGCAATGCACGGAACCCATGGGCGCCACCACCACCCTCATGGTCCGGGAGATCCGGAGGCGATCCATCCCCCTGACCCCCATCCAGGCGACCCTCTTTCTCACCGGCATCTACGAGGACACGGGGAACCTGCTCTTCCCCGCCACCCGGGCCGAGGACGCCCGCGCGGCGGCGCACCTATTGGAAGCCGGCGCGGACCTCAACGTCATCGCCTCTTTCCTGCGACCGGCCTACGGCGTCAAACAGAAGGAGATCCTCTTCCGAATGCTCGAATCGGCGGAACGGGAGTCCGTCAACGGCCATCACCTGAGCTTCGCCAAGCAGCCGGTGGAGGGGCACGTGGCCAACCTCTCCCTGGTGGTCCACATGTACCGGCAGATTCTCAACGTGGACGCGGCCTTCGGGATCTTCACCGACGCGGACGGCCGGTGCATGGTGATCGGCCGGAGCGGGGCCGAAGAACTCGACGTGGGATCGATCATGCGGGCGCTGGGGGGCGGGGGCCACCCGGCCGCCGGCTCCGCCGTCCTCAAATCGGCGGACGCCGGAACGGTGGAGGGGATGATCCGGGATCTTATCCGGGGCAACCAGCAGGCATCGGTCCAGATCAGCGACGTCATGTCCTTCCCGGTCTTCTCCATCGCCCCGGAGGTCACCATGGAGAAGGCCGCCGCCATCCTGCGCCAGCGGGGATGCACCGGCCTGCCGGTGGTGGAGGGGGAGCGTCTTCTGGGGATCCTCTCCCGGCGGGACTTCCGGAAGGTCCGGAACAACGCGAAGCTGTCGGCGCCGGTCAAGGCGTTCATGAGCCGCGAGGTGGTGACCATCGCGCCGGGGGAGAGCCCCATGGGGGCGGCCCGGCTCATGATCCGCCACGACGTGGGACGCCTGCCGGTGGTGGAGGACGGCCGGATGATCGGCATCGTCACCCGGTCGGACGTGATGACCTACTTCTACGACCTCCTGCCCGAATGACCGACGCCCCCGGACCGCCCCTGGAGATCGCCATCGCCCGCCGGCTGCGCCTCTGCCGGGTTCCGCCGGCCCTTCGGGAACGCCTGGTCCGGGAGCTGACGGTGGAAAACCCCAAATGGCTGGAGAATGAACGCCTGGGGCGGTGGAACCGGGGGGTGCCCCGGCGGCTGACGTTTTTCACCGAGACCCGGGGCGGGGGACTCTCCCTGCCCCGGGGGTTCATCCGCCCCCTGATCCGCATCTGCCGGGAGATGGGGATCCCCCACACCCTCGCCGACCGGCGCCGGACCCTTCCGGAGGTCGACTTCGCCTTCCGCGGCGGC
Source organism: uncultured Desulfobacteraceae bacterium (assembly GCA_964431545.1). Classification (GTDB taxonomy): domain Bacteria; phylum Desulfobacterota; class Desulfobacteria; order Desulfobacterales; family JAABSP01; genus CAYSLC01. The sequence continues at coordinate 7,329 of CAYSLC010000084.1, forward strand.
CTGAAGCCCTTCCAGGAAACGGCGGCCACGGCGATGCTGGCCAAGGAGTTCGGGGTCCTCTGCGCCCCCACCGGCGCGGGGAAGACGGTGGTGGCCCTCCATCTGGCGGCGAAGCGCCGCCAGCCGACCCTCATCGTGGTCCACACCCGGGACCTGGCCCATCAGTGGATCGACCGGGTCGGGGGGTTCCTGGGCATCGGGGAGGCGGAGATCGGATTGATCGGGGAGGGCCGGAAGGACTTCGGTGCCGGGGTGACCGTCGCCCTGATCCAGTCCCTCTACAAGTGCGCCGAGGAGGCCGCCCGCCACACGGGATACCTCATCGTGGACGAGTGCCACCGGATCCCCAGCCGGACCTTCACCGAGGCGGTGACCGCCTTCGACTGCCGGTACATGATGGGGCTTTCGGCCACCCCCTTCCGCCGGGACAAGCTCTCCCAGCTCATCTACTGGCATCTGGGGGACCTCCACCACCGGGTGGCCCCCGAGGAGCTGGTGGACCAGGGGCACATCCTCCGGGCCGACGTGATCTTCCGGGAGACCGCCTTCGTCCCGTACCACGACCCCAGCAGGGACTACAGCAAGATGCTCTCGGAGCTGACCGCCGACGACGATCGGAATCACCTCATCGCCGCCGACGCGGCAAGGGAGGCGGCCGGGGGCCAGGGCACGATCCTGGTTCTCTCGGACCGGAAGAAGCACTGCGAGATGCTCCGGGCCATCCTCAAGCACCGCCACGGGGTCCCGTCGGAACTCATGACCGGCGACGTCCCCCTGGCCCGGCGCCGGGAGATCCTCGGCCGGATCAACGCCGGCGAGGTCCGGGTCCTGGTGGCCACGGGCCAGCTCATCGGCGAGGGGTTCGACTGCCCCGACCTTTCCACCCTCTTCATCACCACCCCCATCCGGTTCAGCGGGCGGGTGATCCAGTACCTGGGCCGGATCCTCCGGCCCGGCCCGGGCAAGCCGAGGCCCCGGGTCTTCGACTACGTGGACTCCCAGGTGGGCCCCCTGGCGTGGGCGGCCGAGAAGCGGCGGAAGGTCTACACCGACGCCGGCATGGCCGAAGCGTCCCCTCAGGCGGAAGGCCCGGCCACGTGAAACCGGGTCTTGCCCCCCTTGAAGTCGATCCAGAGGGTGGCCGAGGGGATGGCCGGCGGCACCCCGGCCCCCCCCTTGACGCACTCCACCCGGCAGACGTTCTCCAGCATCACCCGCAGAAAGGGCAGCGGATCCATGCCCACCGCGTTGCAGAATCCGGCCCAGGTCTCGGCGTCCCGCCAGGTGAATCCGCCGATGGACTGGAAGACCTTCTCGATGTCGGCCGCCAACTGTCCGCTCTCTTCGCTCATCCGCCACTCCTTTCCGGCGACGGGGCCGCCGTCTGGGTTTCGGGGTTCGACGTGATTCCCCCACAGCTACCATGCCCGGGCCGAGCTGGCAAGGCCCGATGAACCGGCCGAGAAATGGTGTTGATTGTCAACCCGGTGTCTAGTATGGTGATATTTTATTTGATCTAACGAATACGGCTTGAAATCCTTTTTGATGAAGCGGATCACCAAACGCAGGCTCCTCATCGCCGGAACCGCCGCCGCCGTGGCCGTCCTCCTGGCCGGGACGGGCCTCTTTTTTTATGCGCGCCACCTGGGGAGCATCGTCCACGAGAAGTTTGCGGGCAAACGGTGGGAACTGCCGGCGCGGATCTACGCCCGGCCCCTGGAACTCTACCCTTCCGGGGAGATCCGCCCCGGGATGCTGGCCCGGGAACTCTCGCTTCTCCGGTACCGGGAGGCGGACCGGGTGGACGGCCCGGGGAGCTTCTCCCGGACCGAGGGGGCCATCACCCTTTACACCCGGTCGTTCCGTCACGAGGACGGCGCGGAGCCGGCCCGGAAGGTCCGCCTGACCTTGGCCGGCGGCCGCATCGACCGGATCATCGACGTGGAGACCGGGGCTCCGGCCGAGATGGTCCGCCTCGATCCGGCCCTCATCGCCAGCTTCTATCCCGACCACAACGAAGACCGGATCCTGGTGAAGCTGGAGGAGGTCTCCCCCCTGCTGATCCAGACGCTGATCGCGGTGGAGGACCGGAACTTCTACCGCCACCACGGCATCGCCCCCCTGTCGATCCTTCGGGCGTTCATCGCCAATCTCAAGCAGCTCCGGGCCGTCCAGGGCGGCTCCACCCTCACCCAGCAGCTGGTGAAAAATTTCTTCCTCACCCACCGGCGGACCCTCAAGCGCAAATTCGACGAGGCGATCATGGCCCTGATCCTCGAGATGAACTACGACAAGGACGAGATCCTGGAGGCGTACCTCAACGAGGTCTACCTGGGCCAGCAGGGGGACCGGGCCATCCACGGGTTCGGCCTGGCCAGCCGGTTCTACTTCGGCCGGCCCCTGGAGGACCTGCGTCCCAACGAGACGGCCCTCTTGGTGGGGATGCTCAAGGGACCCTCCCACTACGATCCGCGGCGGTTCCCGGACCGGGCCACGGCCCGCCGGAACCTGGTCCTCGACATCATGGCGGAACTCAAGCTGATCCACGCCCAGGAGGCGGAGGCGGCCAAGGCCGGCGGCCTCGGGATCATCGCCGATTCCCAGCTCGCCGACACCCGGTTTCCGGCCTTCCTCGACCTGATCCGGCGCCAGCTCCTGGAGGCGTACCGGGAGGAGGACCTGCGGTCCGAGGGGCTGCGGATCTTCACCAGCTTCGACCCCCAGGTCCAGTTCGCCGCGGAGGCGGCGGTCACCCAGGGGCTTTCGGCCCTGGAATCGGACCGGAACCTGCCCCCGGACGAGCTGGAGGCCGGGGCCATCGTCCTGGCCACCGGCGCCAACGAGGTTTTGGCCCTGGTGGGGGGGCGATCCCCCCGGTTCCACGGCTTCAACCGGGCCCTGGACGCCCGGCGGCCCATCGGGTCGCTGATCAAGCCGGTCATCTACCTCACCGCCCTGGAGCGGCCCGAGATCTACACCCTGGTCTCACCGGTGGACGACGGCATGATCACGATCCCGGACAAGGAAAAAGGGGCCTGGGTCCCCCGGAACTACGACCGGGAATACCACGGCATCGTCCCCCTCTACGAGGCCCTGGTCCACTCCTACAACTCCGCGGCGGTCCGGCTCGGGATGGGCCTGGGCCTCGACCGGGTCCGGGAGACCCTGACCCGGATGGGGTTCGAGCGGGAGATCCCCATGTATCCCGCCTCGCTTCTGGGGGTCACGGAGATGAGCCCCCTGGAGGCGGCCCAGATCTACGCCTGCCTGGCCGACGGGGGATTCCACACCCCCATCCGATCGATCCGGTCGGTCCTCCCCCCCGAGGGGCCGCCGCTCCAGCGGTACCCCATCACCGTTCGGCAGAACTTCGATCCCGGACCCATCTATATGCTCGACAAGGTCCTCCAGGCGGTGGCCCTGGAGGGGACCGCCCGGTCCCTGGATACCCTCCTCGATCGGGATCTGGCTCCCGCCGGAAAGACCGGCACCACCAACGACCTGAAGGACAGCTGGTTCGCCGGATTCACCGGGGACCGCCTGGCCGCCGTCTGGGTGGGCCGGGACGACAATCGACCCTGCGGGCTCACCGGTTCCGCCGGGGCCCTGCGGATCTGGGCCGACATCATGAACAACATCGAGAGCCGCCCCCTGGACCTCCCCCAGCCCGACACGGTCACCTGGGTGGTGGTCGATCCGGTCACGGGCATGCGCACCGACCCCGACTGCGACTGGGCCATGGCCTTTCCGTTCATCGAGGGGTCGGCACCGGCGGAAGCGATCTCGTGCGCCCCCCTGGAGATCCCGGATACGGCCCCGCCCGCCGATCCGGCCGAGGCCCCGGACCGGGATCCACGGTTTCTCAAATGGCTAAAGGAGATTTTTTGATGACCCTCTTTCGCATCCTCATCCCCCTGCTCTTGGCCGCCCTGCTGACCGGGTGCCCCAAGGCCTACATCGCCACCGACGGAACCGCCTACCAGGACCCCTCGCTGGTTCCGCCCCCCCCGCCCCGGGAGGAGCCGAGACCCCTCCAAACGGCCCGGGACGAAGAGCGCCGCCCCGGGGAGATCGACCTGGAGGAGACGGACCTGGGGGAGGCGCCGGCCGCGGAACCCCCGCGGATCGGCTCTCGGACATCGGTGGCCCGCGCCGGGGTGACGGGGCCCCAGACCACGCCGGTCATCGACCGGCTCACCGAGCAGGTCCGGGACCAGATGGTCGCGGGAGACCTGGACGGCGCCTTCACCACGGCCGAGCGGGCCCTGCGCATCGACGGCTCCGATCCGGAGCTGTGGCACCTCCTGGCCCGGATCCAGCTGGAGCGGGACAATCCGGCCCAGGCCGAACAACTGGCCAAGCGGTCGAACCTGCTGGCCAAGGGGGACCGGGACCTCCAGGCCGAGAACTGGCGCCTCATCTACCGCTCCCGCCAGGAACGCGGGGATCTGGAGGGGGCCCGGACCGCCGAGGAGCGCGCCCTGGAGCTGGAGGCCTTCCATCCCATGGAGGATCTTCGTGAAGAATCCCTTGAATCTTTACCGGATATGGACTAACGTCGAAAGGAAACCCGGACGCGGAAAGGAGACCTGCGGCCACCGCCGGCGTCGCCGCGCACTCAGCCCAATTCGAAAATACCCATGACATTACTCATCCTCTACGTCCTCATCGCCCTGGTGTTTTCCTTTTTCTGCTCCATTTCGGAGGCGGTCATCCTGAGCGTCAGCAAGCCGTACATCGCGGCCCTGGAAAAGAGGGGCAAACGCGCCGGCAAGACCCTCCGGAAGCTGAAGGACAACGTCAACCGCCCCCTGGCGGCGATCCTCACCCTCAACACCATCGCCCACACGGTGGGGGCCGCCGGCGCCGGGGCCCAGGCGGCAACCGTCTTCGGCAGCCAATACCTGGGAGCGGCCTCCGCCATCCTGACGCTTTTGATCCTCATCTTCTCCGAGATCATCCCCAAAACCCTGGGCGCCCGGTACTGGCGATCGATGGCCACCTTCTTCGCCCCGCTCCTCCGCTACCTGGTCTGGGTCCTCTACCCCTTCGTGCTCCTGTCCGAGGCCCTCACCCGGGGGATGGCCAACACCACGGAACTCAAGGGGTTCAGCCGGGAGGAGTTCGCGGCCATGGCCGACCTGGGGGCTCAGGAGGGGGAGCTGGAGGCCAAGGAATCCCGAATCCTGAAAAACCTCTTCCGGTTCCGCTCCTCCACCATCCGGAACATCATGACGCCCCGGACGGTGGTCTTCGCCCTCCAGCAGGAGACCACGGTGGACGAGTTCATGGAGCGCCACCAGCAGACGCCCTTCTCCCGGATCCCCATCTACAATCAGGACCGGGACGACATCACCGGCTTCGTCCTCAAGGACGAAATCCTGCTCGCCCATGCCCGGGACCAGAAGGACGCCGGGCTCAAGGACTTCTCCCGGGAGATCAAGGCGGTCTCGGCGGAGAACTCCCTCTCCCAGCTCTTCGAGTTCCTCCTGGACAACAAGGAGCACATCGCCCTGGTGCTCGACGAGTACGGCGGTATGGAGGGGATCGTCACCCTGGAGGATGTGGTGGAGACCCTCCTGGGCCTGGAGATCGTGGACGAGGCGGACCGGACCGTGGACATGCAGGCCCTGGCCCGGGCCCTGTGGGAGAAGCGGGCCCGGCGGGTGGGGCTCCTCCATGACGAGGAGGAGACGTCCCCCGCGCCCAGCCCGGAGATGGCCGCCGAGGTGGACCTCCATGATCCGGAGGTGGCCGGGGAGGAGGCGGAGCCCCCGGCCGGGGCCGAAAGCGGCATCGAGCCGACCTGAAACGGCGCCGGTTTGCGGACGGCCTCCGGCGGGGTTATCTTCCGCTCCATCCCGTCCCCGAGCGCCGGACACCCACCGGGACGGACACGCCATACGCCCAGACGGGAGAACCGGAAGCCGCCTGTGCCGGTGATCCCCTGAAAGGAGGCCCCCATGAAGCGCCTGTCTTCTGTCCTTATCCTCGGCCTGGCCCTCATGGCCGCGCCGGCCGCTCTGGCCGCCGACACCTACAAGATCGACCCGGTCCACACCTCCCTCTACTTCCGGATCATGCACCTGGACATCGCCTGGGTCCACGGCCGGTTCAACCAGGTGGAGGGCGCCTTCGTCATCGACGGGAAGGACCCGGCCAAGAACTCGGCCGAAATCACGGTGAAGGCGGCAAACGTCGACACCGCCGTTAAAAAGCGGGACGACCACCTCCGGAGCCCCGATTTCTTCCACGCGGAGAAGCACCCCCTCATCACGTTCAAGAGCACCGCCTTCGAGAAGGCGGGGGGAAACACCCTCCGGGTATCGGGGGACCTGACCCTCCTCGGCGTCACCCGGCCCGTCACCTTCACGGTGGAGAAGACCGGCGAAGCCGACGACCCCTGGGACAACCACCGAATGGGGTTTCACAGCACCTTCACCGTCAAACGGAGCGACTACGGCATGGACAAGATGCTCGATCTGGTGGGGGATGAGGCGGAGGTGACCTTCAGCGTGGAGGGGATCCGGGAGTGAGCGGGTTCACGCTCGGGCCCGGGGGGAGACGTTTGCTTTGGGCCTTGCGCTAATCCCTCCCTACATCAGACCGCGCAGGCAGACGTACAACACCGGGTTGGTTTCGATTTCCGGCGTTCAGGTTCCCGTCTCTATTGCTAAAAATGGTAGATGACCGAACCATAGACGGTCGCCTCCTTTACATCCTGATCGATGCGCTCGTTGAGCAGCCGTACGCTCCGGACGCCGTTCCCCCACCGGTATTGGAAGGCGATGTCGAAGATGAACGAGCCCATGGCCAGGCCGGTTCCCAGGCTCATGCCGTAGAAGTCGTCCGGCTCCCCGGCGGTGGGCTCCGGGTCGTAGAAGAGACCGGCGCGGATGGGGATCGCGTAGTCCGACTCGGAGATATGGAGGTATTCGGCCCCCAGCCGGACCTGGTGGGTGGGGTCCGTGCTCGTCTCCGATCGCGCGGTTCCGGTGAAGAGGCTGAGTTCCGTTCCGTCCGCCTGCCGGAGGCCGAAGTCGTCCCACTCGGTGCGGTAGAGGTCCAGGTCCATGCTGAAGGCGTCGGAGAAGCGGTATGCGAGGCCGATGCCGTAGGAGGCGGGCATCTCCAGGGTCTGGTCTTCGTCAAGAATGACGGTTGTCGGCACCGGATTGGTCCCCTCCACGGAATAGACCTCCCGGTGGTGGACATCGGCGTCGAAGGGGGATTTGAAGACCAGCCCGAGGGTGAGGCGCGGTGTTGCGTTCCAGAGCACCCCAAGGTTGAAGTTGACCCCGTCGAAGGTGTTCTCCTCGTCGTAGCGGACATCATGGGTGTAGGGGAGGTCGCCGAAGGAGCCCACCAGCCGGTCCCGGTAGGCCGTCTCCCATTGGTTTCCCAGATCCTCGTTGAACCAGTTGAGGGTGAGGCCCATGGAGAGAAACGGAGTGATCTGAACCGCGAAGGCGGGGGAGAGGCTCTTGAGGTAGCCGTCCGTCTCCCGGCGGGTCCACCGGTCGCCGATGGGGCCGGGGTAATCGTTGGGATGGAAATAGGAGACGGCCATCTCCCGGTTGAAATCGAACAGGGTCTGGTAGTTGAGGGAGACGATCATGTTCCGGTTCCAGGCGTGGAAGGGGTAGGCGGCGCTGAGGTAGTTGAGGTCGAAGAGGTCCGTCGATTCGGTCCCGGAGGCGCCCGGCGTCGACGCGGCCCCCCGGTCCGACTCCCGTTTGACGTAGGAGAGGACCATGGAGACCTCGGGGGTATCGAGCTGCATCAGTCCGCCGGGGTTCCACGAGGCGGCGGTGGCATCGTCGGCGATCCCGATGAACGCACCGCCCATCCCCAGGGCCCTGGCCCCGGAGCCGACGGGGTTCGGGGAGCCGGAGAACCGGAGCACCTGGGAGATCTGGCAGAATCCGTCCGAGTGGACGAATATGAACAGGATGAAGACGAGAACCGCCGGAATCCGGTTTCGCCCGCCCTTGGCACGCCCTTGCTTTCCCATCACTTTTCTATCTCCTTTTGTTGGCGCCGCGTCCCCTTATTCCGCCGGGCATCCCATCGGATCCGGCACCGGGGACCGCCTCGTCGCACCCTCACTTCCGGTTTCACCTATCGGCCCACGGTTTCCATGAAACATCCGCCGCCGCCACCCCCGTCCGTCGAATCCTCATAGCGGATACCGAGACCGAACCGCACGTCGACGGCCCCATCCACCGCGCCGTCGTTGTCCTCTATCCCCCCGTCCACCGAAACAAGGGTCATCCGGTCCCGCGCCTCGTTGAACCGGGCCTCGGCGCACTCCCGCCACCCTTGGTCCGTGCCGTAGGAAAAGCATTGGTACGCCCGATCCCCGTACCAGGCCGGCTCGGGCAGGTGGACCTCCAGGACCACCGGGTCCGCCCCGTCCAACAGGACCCGGACCTCGACCATGCCGTGGACCATCAGGTTCCAGGGCCGGTCCTCCGTCTCCTCGATCCCGGCGGTGTCCGTCGTGTAGAGGGCGACCATGGCTCCGCCCTCGACGACGCGGATGGCCATGGGCCTTCCCGTGGCGCTGAAGAAGGGGAGCGTATCCTCCGGGAATCGGTCGATGCCGTTGTCCCTCACGGTGATCGCCACCCGGTCCGCCGATGAACGGCCCTCGGGATCGGTCGCCGTAAGCTCGAAGATCAGGGTCTCGGATTCCTCCAATACAGGAGGGGTCACAAAGGTCGGGGACGGGCTTTCGGGATCGGAGAGCGTCACCGGCGCACCATCGACCTGGGTCCACCGATATTCCAGGTCCCCGCCGTCGGGATCGAAGGACCCGGTTCCGTCGAGGACCACCGTGGTCCCCTCGTCGACCTCCTGGTTCGGTCCGGCATCGGCAACGGGGGCCACAGGGGCCTCGGTGTTCCGGAGGACGGTCACCCGGCAGGTGTCCGTGGACCGGAGCCCCTCGGGATCTTCCACGGTCAAGCGGAAGACCAGGACGATCCGATCCTGGTCGAAATCGGGGGCGAGAAAGTCCGGGCTGTCGAAGGAGGGATCGGAAAGGGCCACGTCCGGCCCCTCAATCTGCTCCCAGAAGTAGGACAATGCCCCGCCGTCGGGATCATGGGACGCGGTCCCGTCCAGATGGACCTGCTCACCTTCCGCCACGGCCTGGTCTTCGCCGGCATGGGCCACGGGCCGTGCCCCCAGCGGTTCAAGGGTGATGGTGATCTCGGTCCGCTCGCCCAGGGAAAGGGATACCCCGACCGCCACGGCGGTCCGATACCCCTCCGCCCGCACCGTGAGGTCCTGGACCCCGGCCGGCAGCACGCCGATGACATGCCCCTCCGCATCGGTCCGGGTGGTCCCGTCGAAGAGACCGGAGGTGATTTCGGCCCCCGGAACCCCGTTCCCCTGGGGATCGACGATCCGGCCGACCAGGTAGACCGGTGATTCCGGCGGGACCGTGGCGATGCCCACGGCACAGGTCACGGTGTCGCTCGCCCCCACGTGGTCGGTGACGGTGAGCCGGAAACGGGCCCAGGTGTTCCGGTCGATCTCGATCGGGACGAGGAACGTCGCCACCGCCGCCGTGGGGTCGGACAGGACCACCGGCGGCCCGTCGAGCTGCTCCCAGAGATGGGCGGCGATCCCGTCGTCCGGATCGGTGGAAGCCGAGCCGTCCAAGGTGACCGTATCCCCCGGGGCGGCCGGCGGAGGCCACGCCGCCACGGCCGTCGGCGGCGCGTTCTCCCTTGTCAGGTCGACCCGGACCGTATCCGTGGAAGAGAGGCCGAAGGGATCGGTGACGGTCAGTTGGAAGGTCAGGGATGCACGGAGGTCCACGATGGCGGGGGCGGCGAAGGCGGGTTCCGCCGACCTCGGATCGGACAGCGCAACCGACGGCCCCGCCAACTGCTCCCAGAGGTAGCCGAGGGGATCCCCGTCCGGGTCCCACGACCCGGCGCCGCTCAGAGGAACCGTCTCGCCCGGAACCGCCGCGAGATCCGTGCCCGCGTCGGCAACCGGCGGATTGTTGGGCCGCTCCAGGATGAAGTCCCGGGACGAGGCGCTCTCCGCCAGGACCTCGATGCCGGTTTCGAGAATGGGGGTGTACCCGGCCGCATCCACCCGGACCGCGTGGCGGCCGGAGGGGAGCACCATGAGGTAATATCCCCGATTGTCGGAAAGGGCCGACGCGCCCACGGTCTCCGAGGTGAGGACGGCGGCGGCCACGGCGCTCCCCAGGGTCTCCGACACCCGGCCGAGGATCATGCCGGGGATCCCCTGGATCGGGATATAGAGGTTCAGGTCGTACCCGGTCCCCTCGCCGAAGACGCCCGAATCGGCGGGGGAGACCCGGATATAATAGATCCCGTCCGCCGGGCATCGCCAGGAGATCATCTCCCCGATCCCCTCGGTCCCGTCCCTTCGGTCGTCCGCTTCCAGGAGGACCGTCCGGCCGTCCCGGTCCACCAGCGATAGAACGGTGTCGGTCCCGGGCTCCGGATGGTCGGTCCGGATCTCGTAGGTCTGACCCGCCATTGCGTGCCATCGTACCCAGTCCTCGTCGCCGGAGACGTGGAAGTTGTGGCGCTGGGACCCGAGCCCGTCGAAGAGGGCGTCGGCCCCCTGGCTGCTTGGGATGATGATCCCGGCGGCGGCGGGACCGTTGTCCGCCTCAAAGACATCCGGCCCGGATGCCTGGCGGATGGTCATCTGGATCGGGGTCGAGATCTCCCCTTCGGCATCCCGGGCGTAGACGGCCACCCGATAGTCGCCGTAGGCCCCGAAACCGTTCCAGGTCCCCTCGTATCCGCCGGCGGCGGGATAAAGCGGAACGGTGGGCAGGTCGGCGTTCCCGCCGGCGGGCGGGAGTCCCGAACGCGGCGGAGACACCACCGCCCAGACCCGGTCGATCCGGCCGGTAGCGGTCACGCTCTCAACGCGGAGGGTCGCCGAGGTCTCCCCGTGCAGGATCGTGTCGGGGGTCCCCCCCGATGTCAGGGGGCCGTTTCCCGTCAGGCGGACCCCGGCGCCCAGGGCCGTCTCCCGGGCCAGCCGCCCGTCGGAGGGCTGGTTGGGAACTCCGGTGCCGTCGTCATCCAGGCCGGGCCGTTGTCCGGTGGCATACTGGACGGCGTTCCGGGCATGGACGTAGGCCGTGAAAAAATCGGCGCCGTTGGCGGCCTGGCCCCAGAAGAACCGGGAGAAGGAGATCTCTCCGTCGGCGGAGAGGCGGACCGGCTCCCCCGGACCGGTGCTCGTGATCAGGATCCGCTCGGCCCCGGCCGGCGGCGTCAGGGACGGGACGAATCCGCCGGAGAAGGAGAAGTCGCAGACGACCGTCACCGGGCCCGGGACCGTGGCCTGGAGATCGTCCAGGAGACGGTCCAGGGCGGCGGCCGACAGCGTCTCGCCGCCGTCGAGGCGGAAGCCGCCGCCGTCGCCCGCGCCCGCCAGAAAGAGGACCAGTTCGGCGGCCTCTCCTTTTGACCAGCCGCCCAGGGCGTATTGGAGATTGGCCTGGGTGGGCAGGCCGTCCACGCCGGCGGAGAAGGTGGACGGGCTCATGAAGTAAATGTCCTCGTCCGTGTAACCCTGGGACCGAAGGGCCTCGTGGGCGACGCCCGCGCCGTTGCGGACCGCCGGCCAGAGGGGATCGGTTTCAGGGCCGCCGGCCACGATGGCGGCCATCCGGCGCAGGGACGATCCCACCTGAACCGTTGTCAATTCCGGGAGGGAGGTGTTGCCCCGCCGGTCCCGTGCGTAGACGGCGATGTCGTAGAGCCCCTCGCCGTGGAACCCGTCATGGTCCGCCTGGTACCGGCCGACGCCCACGGGGAGCAGATCCACCGCCGGAAGCTCCTGGACCGGATTGTCCGGGTCCGGGGGCCGGCCGCCGGGCGGCCGGATCACGGCCCAGACCCGGGCCACGCCGTCCGGATCGGTGACGCCCTCGGCTTTCACCGTCACGGTGCCGGTGCCCTGCCCGGTCTCTTCGGCGGAGACGGCTGTGATCCGGGGCGCCCCGGTCTCCAGGGGGATCCCGCCGCCGATATGGGTGGTCCGGGCCAGATCGCCGTCCGCGCCGTCGGAGACCCCGTCCCCGTTGTCGTCCAGGACCGGATGCTGGTTCCCCGTGGTGCGGGAGATCGACTCCGCGGCGGATTGGAACGCGTCCAAAACGCTGCCGCCGCCGAAGATCCCGGTCCAGAAGAGATTGGAGAAGGAGATGGTCCCCTGGGTGATGAAGTAGGCCCCCTCCCCGGCCGCGCTGCCGCCGATGACGATCCGCTCCGCATCCCCCGGCGGCGTCAGTGCCTGGAGGAAACTCCCCGACTCGCAGGCGTCGTATATCAGGACGACCCGGCAGCCGGTCGCCGACTGGAGGTCGTCCAGCCACCCGTCCAGTTGCGCGGCCCCGAGGGTCTCGGTGGCGCCGAGGCGGAAGGTCTCTTGACCGCCGTGGTCCACCAGATAGAGGACGAGCTGGTCCGCGTCCGAGGCCCAGTCCGAGATGGCCGACCGGAGCGCCGCTTCGGTGGGCGGCCCCTCCACATCGTCGTCCGTTCTTCCGTTGTCGTCCAGATCGACGGCGGTATCGGCCGAAAAGAGCCGGATCTCCTCCTTGGAAAACCCCTGGTGGGATAGGGTCCGGTGGGCGAAATGGGCGCAGGTCCGGGTGGCGTCCCAGAGATGGTTCCCCGGATACGGCCCCCCGCCGGCCACGAGGATCGCCTTGTTCACCCCGTCTCCGATGTCGATCTTTTTGAAGGCCTGGATCCGGTTGTTCTCGCCGTCGGTCACAAAGACGGTCCCATCGGCGGCCACGGCCACGTCACGCGGGTGTTTCATCTGGCCCGGTCCGGAGCCGAAGGCCCCGAAGATCGAGAGCACCTCCCCCGAGGGGCTCAGCTTCTGGATCCGGTGGTTCTCATTGTCGGCCACATAGATGTTTCCGTCGCCGTCCACCGCCACACCGGTGGGGTTGAAAAACTGGCCGGGGCCGACTCCAAATTCCCCCCAGGCCGCGATGAAATTTCCGTCGGTGTCGAATTTCTGAATCCGGTCGTTGTCCGTATCCGCCACATAGACGTAGCCGTTCCGGACCGCCACGTCCCGGGGCCGGTAAAATTGGCCGTCCCCGATGCAACAGCCTCCCCATTGGCGGATGAAGGCACCGTTGCCGTCGAACTTCTGGATCCGGTGGTTCTCCCAGTCCGCCACATAGACGTTCCCCATTGCGTCCACCGCCAAGCCGGCGGGATCCTGGAACCGGCCTTCCGCGGCTCCGGCTTCGCCCCACTCCAGCAGGAACCCTCCGCCGGCGTCGAACTTCTGGATCCGGTTGTTGAGGGTGTCGGCCGCATAGACATCCCCCGTGCCGCTCACCGCGACACCATAGGGGGTCTTGAATTCTCCAGGACCCGATCCGGCCGTTCCCCATCGGTTCAGAGGGCGACCGTCCGCGTCGAAGCGCTGGATGCGGTGGTTGCCGGAATCCGCCACAAACAGGGTGCCGTCGGGTTTCAAATCGATGCCATGGGGTTGATCGAACATCCCGGGATAACCGCCCCGGCTCTGC
>CAYSLC010000085.1:0-9764 GCA_964431545.1 uncultured Desulfobacteraceae bacterium
GGAGCGGAAAATGAATTCGCCGGGTTTGATCTATTGAAGGCGAGAGGATTTGCCATCTGCGACGCCATCGCCATGAACACGGTGATGGAACGTCTGTTCGATTCGGATGAATCCGGCAACCTGATCCCGGTGCTCGGACTGTCGGCGGAACCGTCCCAAGGTGGGACCGTTTGGAGGATCAAACTGCGACAGGGGGTCTCATTCCATGATGGAACCCCCTTTAACGCCGATGCGGTCGTACACCACTGGTCCCGGATATTGGATCCGGCCAACCGTTTCCGGGGACGTTCCAATCTCCAACCGATCCAATCGGTGGAGAAGGTCGACCCATTTACCGTTCTGTTTACGCTGACCCATGCCTGGCTACCGTTTCCGAAAATCCTTACCGAGACGCGAAGCCTGGCGACGTTCATCCCCTCGCCAAAAGCGGTTGAAGAAGAGAGGCAGCTTCGCTCGCCCGTGGGCACCGGACCGTTCATGTTCGGCGATTGGGTTTCGGGCGATCGGTTCTCGGTGAAAATAAACCCCGATTACTGGCGGAAAGATCAGCCCTTCCTGGATGAGATCGTCTTCAAACTCCTCCCGGATCACCAGTCACGGTTCGCCAGCCTGAAATCGGGCCAGATGGATATGATCTGGATGGATCGCGGGAACCTCATCGAACAGGCACAAGCGGATCCGATGCTGGTCGTCCACCAAGGGAAGGGAAACGGCGCGGAGATCTTTGTTCTGAACACCACGAAACCGCCGCTGGACGACTTGCGGGTGCGCCGGGCCATTGCCCATGCCTGGAATCAGGAAGCCTGCGTGGCGGCCAGTTACAGAGGGGCCATCCCGGTGGTGGAACATCCCCTGGGGGAAGGGATCGCGTGCAGGGATGTTGGATACCCGGACCAGGATCTGAAAAAGGCGAAAGCGCTCATTGAAAGTTACGGGACACCCATAGAGATCGAATGCCTCCATTCCAATACCCAGCGGGGCAGGGAGCAGGGGGAATTGCTCCAACAGTTCTGCAAGAAGATCGGGATCACCGTCAACCCCGTCGGCTTGAGCTTCGGTCCCATCATCAAAAAAGTGATCACCAAGGATTATCAGGTTTCGACATGGCGCATGCCCTCCTTCACGGATTCAGGTCCGCTGCTATTCGGGTCTTTCCACTCCCAGAGCCGGCTGAATGTGACGGGCTACGCCAATCCCGAGATGGATGAGCTTCTTTCCGCCCAGCGCATGGAAACCGATCCAGCGAAACGGAACGGAATGCTTTGTGATATCAGCCGACGGATCAACCAACATGTCCCCATCCTCTACCGTGGCGGCAGAGCCTTCCATGTGATCTCGCAGCCGAACGTGAAGGGGGTCCGGAATATCAGAAACGGTGTGGTTCAACTCGCCGATGCATGGATTGAGAGATAAAGATCGACTACCAACAGCATGAAGGGAGCGAGTGGTATGCATAGGATTATAATTTCGTTTTTTCTTTCAATAATGAGTCTATCGATCGCTTCAGCCGGAGATTCATACGATGAAGTTTCAGCCATCAAAGAAACAGCGATGAATTATATGAAATCCTGGTACCAAGGCGACGCTGACAGGATGAAAGGCAGTTTACATGACCAACTTGCAAAGAGGAGCTTGCAGGAACCCTCCGACAATAAGAACGGTAAGATAGGACTGAGATCGACTCGTGCTGCAGATATGGTTTTGTACACTGAAATGGGGTATGGTAAAAGGCTCTGGAAGGAGGGTTTCACAATAGATGTCATGGTCTTGGATCACCATCAAAAGATCGCAACCGTGAAAGTGATTGCGCCTCATTATCTGGAGTATTTGCATTTGGTAAAAATTGATCACAAATGGCTGATTGTGAATGCCCTTTATGAAAAAAAACGACCAAAAAGCGATGCGCTCGAATGAAAACCATTCGCTGCAAGTTCAGGAAACGGTCGGGACCGGAACAAAAAGATGGTATAGGAATAGCCTCGATCGTTTTGACGGTCATCCTATTCCTTTGCGGCGGTTGTTCCGGGAACGGCCCCGGAAATGATATTGAAAGAATCCGTGTTGATTTCATCTGGGAACTTGGGCATTCCCACCGGTCTCCCGAAATCCATCTGCATTCCGTCCCATCGGGGACGGAGCGCCTCGACATTCAGTTCTACGATGCCACCAACGAATGGGAGCACGGCGGCGGCAGTATTCTCTATGATGGTTCCGAAACCATTCCTTCAGGGGCATTGAAAGACTTCAAAGGACTCTCTTCGGTTTGGGGGAGACCAAAGATCAGACTCACGGTGAGTGCATTCAACTCAAAAAACGGGCTGATCGGAAAGGGAACCGTGACCCAAAAGCCGCCGTAACCGTAAAATGCAGCCGTCTTTTGCCCGACGGTCATTTGTAATAGAATACGGAAGATGGAAAGACGAGAAATGTCGGATAATGTCGATTTCGATGACCTGGTCGAACAGGTTCTGGGCAGATCCCTTTCACCCGAATTGACGGGCATGGTTCCTTTTGCGGGCATGCCGCCCGACGCCAAGGGCTTTATCCGACGGGCGCTGAATCTCATGAAACAGACGGCCTACCCGCCGACGGATATCAATATCGCCCTTCTCCGATGGCTGGCCACCATCCGGACGATGCTGCCCGGCGGCTGGGGAGGAAGGATTCCGCCCATTACCCTGCCCGGGCGGCATCGGCAGATCGACGCCTATGTCGCTGCTCAAGAAATGACCAATACAATCGATACGCAGCCGGTCTTTGTGGATGTAGGGTGCGGCTTCCCTCCGGTGACAACCGCCGAAACCGCTCGGAACCTGCCGGATTGGCAGGTCTTCGGGGTCGACCGCTCCTTTGCGGCGTATGTCCTGTACGACAGCGAGGGCCACTACGCCTGTTTCGGCCCGGACGGCGCCTTCCACTATTTCCAGGCCCTGATGACCAGCGGCGGCCGGTCTTTGTACGCCGATCCGGAAACGGCCCAAAACCGTTTCCAGAGGCTGTTTTCCGACCTGTTCCCCCTGCTTCGAAAATCGGACGGCTCAAAGAGCGAAACGATCGAAAAAGACGGAGATCGGCTCATTCATCACCATATCCGGGATTATGAAACGGAGAATCTCCGGTTCATCGAGTCGGACCTGGCGGATGTGAATCTCGATCCGGCAAACGTGATCCGATGCATGAACCTTTTCCTCTATTTCGACCCGGAAACCCGAAAACGGATGCTGCGCCGCAGCGAAGATCTGTTGCAGAGCGACGGCATCATGATTGTCGGAACCAATGGATTGGGCATTCAAACGCGATATGCGGTGTTTCGGAACGGATCGAACGGTCTGTCCGCAACGGAATTCGCGTTCACCCCGGACAACCTCGGCCCCATCGTTTTCATGCCCTGGTTCACGATCCATGAAGATGATCCCGAAGCGGCGTTGCTGGCGAGGATGGCGCGGGCTGTCCGCGCCGACACGCCCTTCTGGCGCGCGTTCAGGGGCAGGGTGGACGAACTGCTCGATTGCCATGGTATTTGCCGCCGTGGCACGGACGGGTTTCTAACCTTTCACCAAGAGATCCCCCCGAAAGAGTATCTGATGAAGAACGCGCAACTCTGGTCCCAGGTGGAGGCGGAAGGGTTCGTGGAGGGGGCGGTGGATGCCCTCAGGCGGTCCGGGTACGACGCCTGGAAAAACCCGGTGGGGGATGTCGCCGTTCGACCGCCGGATGATTTCATGTCTTGAGCGCGGGCCGTGAACCAGAACGCCGACGGCACGCCATGAACAGGCGGATTTTCCTCACCCTCTACCTGATCCTCTTCACCGGATCCTTCAGTTCGGGGATGGTGATTCCGCTTCTTCCGGGATATGCCCACGAAATGGGCGCCGACCCGGTGTCCATCGGCGCCGTCTTCGGCGTCGCCAGCGCGGCCATGATCCTGTGCCATCCCCTGATCGGCCGGCTCTCCGACATCCACGGGAGGAAACCGTTCATTGCCGGAGGGCTGCTGATCGGCCTGTTGACCTCCATCGGCCTGGTTTTCTCCACCACCGTGGCGGCCCTGATCCTGGTCCGGTTCGCCCAGGGCATCGGCGGGTCGATGGTGGGTCCTGTGGCCGAGGCGTACGCGGGCGATATCGTCTCCAGAGGAAAGGAGGGGGTGTTCATGGGCAGCCTCAATACCTCCCTGTGGGCCGGCTTCGGTTGCGGCCCCCTCATCGGCGGTTTGATGAAAGACCTGTTGGGCATACACTCGGCGTTTGTGGCCCGGGGGGCGTTGTGCCTGATCAGCCTGGCGATCTGCGCACGCTTTCTGCCCTTCGACGCCCGCAACCCCTCATCGGACGCCATCCGTTCACCGGTGAAACTGTCCGCTTTGATCCTCGACAGGCATCTGATGCGGATTTTTCTCTTCAGGATGTCCCACTATGGCTGCATCGGCGTCGTCTGGGCCTTTTGCCCGCTGATCGGAGAGATCCGGTTTGGGCTCCCGGCCCTGACCATCGGGGGCGTCATCACGCTTGGAACCGTCGCCGGCATCTGCCTTCTGCCGCTCTTCGGCATCATCGCCGATGCGGGGAACAAAAACCGCCTGCTGGTTCTGGGCGGCGCGGTGATCGTTCTCGCAATGGCTCAATTCGCATTTATCCGGTCGGTATGGGAATTGTATTCCGTAAGCCTGCTCATGGGCGTGGGCGGCAGCATCATCGTCCCTTCGGCCATGGCGTTCACCGTCATCGGCGGCGCCAGGCATGACACCATGGGATCGGTGGTGTCGTTGATGACCGCCGCCGACAACCTCGGCCTGGCCCTGGGGCCGATGTTGTGCGGTCTCATTATCGAGGCGGCGGACCATCAAACCGCCCTCGGGGCAATCGGCCTCATGATGGCCTGCGGGGTGTTGATCCTTGATCGTGGGGCGGCGCGGGCGTACCCGCCATCCGTCCCTTAACCCTTCACCGTTGTTTGGCCGCGGCCTGTCTGATCCATGAACGAAATACCCGGCAAACTGTTTCGCCTCCTGTTCGTCCTTTTTGCCGTGACGGGGCTCACATTTCTGATGGTCGACCTCCTTCCGGGGGATGCCGCCTATGAAATCGCCGGACCGGAGGCCACCGTGGAAGATGTGGCGGCCATCCGGGAATCCCTCGGGCTGAACCGCCATCCGATGGTCCGGTACGGCGACTGGCTTCTCCACGCCCTTCGGGGGGATCTGGGCACGTCCCCCCGGACCCATGAACTGGTGGTATCGGCCATTGCGGCCCGATTACCGGTCACCCTCGAATTGATGCTGATCTCCCAGATATTGGCGCTGATGCTGGCGATCCCGGTGGGCATCCTCAGCGCGTACCGTGCGGGGTCGCGACTCGACCAGTCGCTGAGTTCGGCGGCGTTCGCCCTCATGTCGACCCCCGTCTTCGTGATGGCGATCGTGCTGATCTATCTCTTCGCCCTGAAGCTGAAATGGTTTCCCGCCACCGGTTATACGCCTCTTTCCGAGGGAATTTGGGCGAACGCGCGCGCGTTCATTCTGCCGGCCGCCAGCATCGCGTTGATGGAATGGGCGCCGCTGATGCGGATGCTGCGAAGCGATATGATCGCCACCCTTCAGGAGGACTATATCCTCGCGGCAAAGGCCAAGGGCCTCCCCGCAAGGACGATTCTGTTGCGCCATGCCCTGAAACCGTCATCGTTCACGTTGATCACCGTGTTCGGGATTCAGACCGGTCATCTGATCGGCGGTACGCTGATCATCGAATCGATCTTTGCGCTGCCGGGCGTCGGACGCCTGCTGGTGGGTTCGATTCACGGGAGGGATGTTCAGATGGTCCAAGGCTGTATCCTCTTCATCTCCATCGGATATGTCACCGTGAACCTTCTGGTGGATGCATGCTACGCGCTTCTGGACCCTCGAATCCGTATCCATGGCCCCGGAAGCCCCTTTCGGAAATAGTGGGTCCATGGGCGGCCCCACCGGCGATACCGAGCATCGAATCCGGATTGGACGCGGTTCCCAAGCATCCGTACCGGAACGTCTCGGGATCGGGTTCTGGCTTTCCCTCTTCTGGGTCCTGGCTGTATTGGCGTGTGCCCTCCTGGCGGATCTCCTGCCGCTGCATGCGCCCGATGCGATGGACTGGAAGCATGTCGCGGCTCCGCCGGGCCCGCGGGTTCACAGGCCGATGACGGCGGGGGAGCGCGAAGCCCGCTCCGTTCCGATCGTCCATGTGCTCGGCACCGACACCCTCGGACGCGACATCCTCTCGCGACTGATTTTCGGTGCCCGGATTTCCCTGGCCGTGGGGATTGTCTCCCCCCTGATCGGCTTGGTCATCGGCGGGATCCTCGGCATGCTGGCCGGTTTTTACCGGGGGCCCGCGGAGGCGGTTCTCATGACGTTCATGGATGTCATCCTCGCCTTTCCGGGACTCGTTCTGCTGCTGGCCGTCACCTACTGTCTCGGGCCCGCGCTGAAGAATATGGTGCTTGCACTGGGAATCCTGTCCGTTCCCGCCTTCGCCCGGGTCGCCAGGGCCAAGACGCTCGCATATTCCCGTCGGGAATTCGTAACCTCGGCCCGGGCCATCGGGCAAAAGGAGCTTCACATTCTCTTTGTGGAAATCTTTCCGAACATCCTCCTGTCCCTGATGGTGTATGCATTGCTGATCGTCTCTTACATGATCGTGGCGGAAGGCGCCCTCAGCTTCCTCGGCCTGGCGGTTCCCCCCCCGACACCCAGTTGGGGCGGAATGATCGCCGACGGCAGGGAGGTGCTCCATGAAGCCGCCCACGTCAGCATGATCCCGTCCCTGATCCTGTTTTTGACGGTTCTCTCTTTCAATCTCATGGGGGACGCCCTCCGGAGCCTGATCGATGCAAGGGAAGGGCGGATTTGAACCCATTTCATGCCCAACAAGCGCCACCGCTCCTCGAGATCAACCGGTTGCGGGTTGTCATACCGACCCCCCGCGGCCCGGTGTGCCCCGTCGACGGCGTTTCCCTCTCGCTCGACAAAGGGCAGGCGTTGGCGCTGGTGGGGGAATCCGGCTGCGGCAAAACCATCCTCTGTCGAACGATTTTAGGCTTGCCGCCCCCCGATTCGACCCTGTCTCCGGCCAGCGAGATCCGGTTCAACGGCCTGCGATTGAACCGGTTGTCGCCCCGCGCACTCAACCGGATCCGCGGACGCGAGATCGCCATGGTGCTTCAAGACCCCATGACCTCCCTCAATCCGGTCCGGACCATCGGCATCCAGGTGGCCGAATCCCTGATTCACCACCGGAGGATGCGGCCCAAGGATGCGATGGCCCAATCGGTTGAACTCCTGGGGTCCGTGGGGATACCGAACCCGGCAGATCGAATCGGCGAGTATCCCCATCAACTGTCCGGCGGGCTCCGACAGCGGGTCGCCATCGCCGCGGCCCTCGCCTGCCGGCCGAAGCTGTTGATCGCGGATGAACCCACCACGGCGCTGGATGTGACGGTCCGGGAGGAGATCTTGGCGCTGCTCGACCATCTGCGTCGAACACAAGACATGGCCCTGATCCTGGTCACCCATGACATGGCGGTGGCCGTCTGCGGAACCCAGCAGATCGCCGTGATGTACGCCGGCAGGGTGGTCGAGTCGGCCCCCACGCCGGATCTGTTTTCTGGAACGCGGATGCCGTACACCCGGGCCCTCTTCGATTCCATGCCCCGGTTGAAAGATCCGCCGCACACCCCGCTGGCCGCCATCCCCGGCCAGCCACCGATTCTTCTGGATCCGCCCAAAGGCTGCCGCTTTTCCCCCCGTTGCATGAAAGCAAAAGACCGGTGCTTTTCGGAAGACCCCCCGCTGGTGCCGGAAACTCCGACGGCGCATCGGGTGGCGTGCTGGTACCCGTTGTGAACCGTTTTCGGGAAAAAACGCCGGCCGATCCGAGGAACCGTGCCCACCCCCGTAGAGAAGGACGACGCGCGGATGAAGGGATGTGAAACAGACGCCACAGAGAACGGCACACCCGTATTGAGACTCCAGGATCTTGTGGTTGAATTCCGGCTCCCAAAGGCGGGAAGGGTTCAAGCGGTCTCCGGGATCACCTTCCAGATTTCAAGGGGCGAGACGGTGGGACTGGTAGGGGAATCCGGCTGCGGAAAATCCTCCCTGGCCGGAGCGATCATGCAGCTTCCGCCACCGAACTCCGGGACGGTTCTCCTGGACGGCGAGAACCTGACCCGGATGGACGGAAAACGCCTCCGAAATCTTAGACCGAAGTTTCAGATCATCTTTCAGGACGCCGTTTCCGCTCTCAATCCGAGCCGGAAGATCGGTCATGCCATCGCGATGCCGCTGCGGGTGGGGAGAGGATCCCGATCCGAGGAACCAGAGCGCGTGCGTGAAATGATGGTCCAGGTCGGACTCGACCCCTTGCTTTACCACCGTAAACCGTTCGAGATGTCCGGAGGGCAATGTCAACGGGTTCAGATCGCTCGGGCTCTGATCACACAACCCCGTCTACTGGTGTGCGACGAACCGGTATCCTCGCTGGACCTCTCCATCCAAGCGCAGATCCTCAATCTCCTGGAAGAACTGCGGCGAAGATACCGACTGACGATGCTGTTCATCTCCCATGACCTCGCCGTGGTCAAGAACGTCAGCGACCGGGTTGCGGTCATGTACCTCGGAAAGATCTGCGAGATCGGGCCATCCGAAGCCCTGTACCGCTCCCCGGCCCATCCCTACACGGAAGCGCTGCTCGGCGCGGTTCCCTTAATCGAGTCGGTGGGAAAGGCGCCCACAACCACTTTGGAACCGCGGGAAAGACCCTCGCCCCTCCGCCCGCCCACCGGATGCCGGTTTCGGCTCCGCTGTCCCGGGGCGATTTGCCGGTGCGCGAGCGAGGAACCGGAAATGGTCGATCTCGGGGGTGGGCGGCAGGCGGCGTGCCACCGCCTATGGGGCGGGTCAACGCCTTTGCCGGCGTCATCGACGGCCGGATCGCGCCGCCGTTCCCGATCGATGCCGCCGTTGCGTCATGAAGGTGGAGGAGGGAGGAGAACGGGGCGGGACACGTCTGTGGTAAGCCGTTTTTCGTAGCCGATTGGCGGGTATTTGACGGGATAGGCGGTCTTCGATCGCCTACCGACGGGGTGTTTTCCTCACCCCAGAGGGGGTACAGTAACCATTCTCTCCCAGATCTGGGTTCTCCCTCCTCTTTACCATACAGTATAATGCCATCCATGGTGGAAAGTCAAATCGACATTTTCAACGACATTCTCATCAGGGGGGAAACCCGCCGAAAAAGACATGGAAAATCGAATCCGTTGTGGTATGGAAGGGAAAAGGTCGATGCCGAGCAATGAAGATTTCGACCCCCATCGAGAACCCCCCAATCCGGGAGAGCTTCCCCATGATACGATGTCATCTCCTCCATTTGATCCTGATGGCCGGCGTGGCCACCACCCTGGGCGCCTCCTCCTGCGACATGGCCCTCGTCCGGGAGGGTGATCCGGTGGCGGTGGTGGTCCTCTCGGACGACAAGACGATCCCGGCGGCCCAGCGGAAGGCGGAGCAGCGGGCCGCCGACGTGATTGTCGACTGGGTGGAGAAGATCACCGACGCCCGACTCAAGATCACCCGGACCGTTCCGGCGGTCCGGCCCGCCATCTTCGTGGGAAGGGCCGCCCTGGACCAGGGCCTCTCCCTTACCGACATAGAGAGCCCCGGCAGCGAGGGGCTCAAGGTCGTCGTCGACGGCCAGCGGGCCCTGATCGCCGGCCAGAACCCCACCAGCACG
>CAYSLC010000085.1:9864-20713 GCA_964431545.1 uncultured Desulfobacteraceae bacterium
TTTCTCCAAGCTTTCCATCTGGAAGCACGACATCCCGTATCTGGCCGAACAAGGGTGCGTGGGGATCAGCCTGGAGACCCTGGCCAACTGGCAGATCTACGGCCCCCACATCTACCTGAGCATCCGCCTGGCCTACGACCCGTCGGCGGACGCGGACGCCCTCATGGCCGACTATTTTCACCGGTTCCACGGGCCGGACGCCGGTCCCGTCATGGCCGAGTACTGGGCCGAGGTGGACCGGGCCTTCGCCGAACTCGACTGCCATACGGGGAGCTTCCACGCCCTCCACCGGGTCTACACCCCGGAGCGGCTGGCCCGGCTCAAGGAGATCCTCGACCGGGCGGCCGCCGCCGTGGAGGGGGACGAGACGTTGTCGGCCCGGTTGGCGATGGTCCGGGAGGGCCTCCGGAACGCCCAAGACTACATGGCCCTTCGAAACGCCCTGAACGGCGGGGAGATCGCCGAGGCCGGAGGGATCTACGACGACCTGCTCGAGCGGAGCCGGGAGAACAACAAGAGCGGCCTCGGAAACCATTACACCGTCCACTACCTGAAGCGGTTCCTGGGCATGCCGGTGGAAGCGGCCGTCAAATGGATCATGCCCCCCAACCGTCTTTTGGGGGTCCTGCCGGACAAATGGAAGCTCGCCTACGAGGAGGAGGCGGACGGCGCAGCCGAAGGGTATCCCCTCCCCGAATACGACGACGCCGGATGGGCCGAGGTCTCCACCTTCGCCGATCCCCTCAACTGCCAGGGGTTCCCGGACCGGCTCGGGATGATGTGGTACCGGACGACCTTCACGGCCCCCGCCTCGCCGGATCCGTTGAAGCTCCTCTTTACGGAGGTGGACGGCCGGTACGACGTCTACCTCAACGGCCGGGAGGTGGAAAAGGGGCTCCCCAGGCGGAGTCCCATGGAGGTGGACATCTCCGGGGCAGTAGTGGAGGGGGAAAACCTGCTGGCGGTCCGGGTGGATCACTCGCAGCTCACCGAACTCGATCTGGGGGGGATCATCCGGCCGGTGCTCCTGATCGCCGCCCCGGCCGCGGAGGGAAAGTAGGTCCCCCGTCCCGACGGCGCGGCCTCCCCGGCGAAGGTAGGCGATTCCTACCGGGGAATCCCGCGGAAAACCCATTGATTTTTTCCTTTGGATTCCGTATGGCTGTCCGGTGAAGCGGCGCCCCCGCCTTGGGGTGGGGGAAACCGCCGAACCCGGCCCCCTCGCCCATCGGTCCCCCGTCGGATCGACAGTTAAGGAGATCAACCAAAGGAGATTCCCCATGACCCTCAGCCTGAAGATCCATATCAGCAGAGTGGGCAAGACCGATCCGGAGACCAAGATCACCCTCCCCCTGTCCACCTTCGAATACGGCAAAAAGCTGATCCCCAAGCGGACCCTGGAATTCTTGCAGCGGGAGGGAATCGATCTGGCGGAGATCACCCAGGGCCTCAACGAACGCCATCCCAAGGGGAGACTGATCGACATCGAGAACACCACCTACAAGGTCTCCCTCTTCCTGGAATAGGGCTTTCCCGGCGGCGGGCCGCCGCCCGTCCCCCCCTTCCTCGGACCGCCGGCGGCACCCCGAGGGCCGCCATCTCCCTGAGAGTTCGATTCAGCGAGCATTTTAAAGCGGTTAAGGCGGCACACCCTCTTTACAAAACCCTCGGACCATGGTACATGGGATAGATTCGGATAGGGCGAAGATGCGGTTTCCGTCGACCTTTCAGGAGTCAACAATGGACTATATCAACATACGCTTCGGGGACGAGGACCAACGGGGGTGCCGGTTCGAAAGGACCATGGAGGAGATGTTCCGCTCGGCCAATCCGCTGTTCCGGCTCTCCGAACGATCATGGAAGCCCCAGATGGACATCTATGAGTCGCCGGACGAGATCTTCATCCTGGGCGAGCTGTCCGGGGTCCGGAAGGAGAACCTGGAGATCGAGATCAACAGCAAGGCGGTGAAGATCTCCGGACGGCGGGAGCCGCCCCCCCGGGTGGAGAACGCCACCTACCGCCTGGCCGAGATCCAGTACGGACGGTTCGAGCGGATCCTCTACCTGCCCAGCGTCGTGGACACGGAGAAGGTGACCGCCGCCCTGGCCGAAGGGTTCCTCACCCTCCGCCTTCCCAAACGCCCCCGGGACCAGGTCCACCGGGTCAAGGTCACGGAGGCATAGCCGCTTGATTCCGCCACGCGCCGCGTCCCCGGCGCCATCCGCCACATCCGCCGGACATCTTTTTGCCATCGGAGGTACCCATGCCGCAGGATAATCCCAGCACGGAGGTGGAAACGGAGAAGCTCCCGGACACGCTGCCGATTCTGCCCCTCTTCGACGCCGCGCTCTTTCCCAAGATGGTCCTTCCCCTGGTGGTCATGCAGAAGGACTCGGTCCAGCTGGTGGACGAGGCCATGTCCAAAAACCGGATCATCGGCCTGGTCCTGGCCAAGAAGGACGAGGAGAAGGAGGGGATCACCCGGGACGACCTCCACGGGATGGGAACCAGCGCGCTCATCATGAAGATGGCCAAGAACGAGGAGAACCGGGCCCAGCTCCTGGTCCAGGGGCTCTCCCGGTTTCGCGTCGAGTCGTTCGTCTCCGACAGCCCCTATTTCCGGGCCAAGGTGGAACACATCAAGGAGGCCGGGGTCCAGGGGAAAGCGGTCGAGGCCCTCATGGCCAACCTCCTGGCCCAGTTCAACCGCATCGTGGAACTCTCCCCGGCCCTGCCCCAGGAGATGACCGCCATGGCCAAGTCGATCACCGAACCCGGGGTCCTGGCCGACATGGTCGGCTCCACCATCAACTCCACCCCGCCGGAGAAGCAGCAGGTCCTGGAGACCCTCGATATCGAGGCCCGCCTCCGGGAGGTGACCCGCCAGGCCGCCTACCAGGTGGAGATCCTCGAGCTGGGCCATAAGATCCAGACCCAGGTCAAGGGGGACATGGACCAGCGCCAGAAGGAGTACTACCTCCGCCAGCAGCTCAAGGCGATCCAGGAGGAACTGGGGGAAGAGGACGAGACGAGCGTGGAGGTGGAAGAGTACCGGACCAAGATCGAGGAGAAGGACCTGCCCGAGGAGGCCCGGGCGGAGGCGGAGCGGGAACTCAAGCGCCTCTCCCGGATGCACCCATCTTCGTCGGAGTACACGGTGGTCTCCACCTACCTCGACTGGCTCACCTCCCTGCCCTGGAGGGAGTCGACGCCCGACACCCTCGACATCAAGAAGGCGAGAAAGATCCTGGACGAGGACCATTACGGCCTGGACAAGGCCAAGCGCAGGATCATCGAGTACCTGGCCGTACGGAAGCTCAACCCCGAGTCCAAGGGGCCGATCCTCTGCTTCGCCGGGCCGCCGGGCACCGGAAAGACCTCCCTGGGCCGCTCCATCGCCCGGGCCCTGGAGCGGAAGTTCGTCCGGATCTCCCTGGGCGGGGTCCGCGACGAGGCGGAGATCCGGGGGCACCGGCGCACCTACGTGGGAGCCCTTCCGGGCCGGATCATCCAGGGAATCCGCCGGGCCGAGTTCAACAACCCGGTCTTCATGCTCGACGAGATCGACAAGGTGGGCAGCGATTTCCGGGGGGACCCCTCCTCGGCCCTCCTGGAGGTCCTCGATCCGGAACAGAACTACACCTTTTCCGACCACTACCTCGACGTCCCCTTCGATCTGTCCAGGGTGATGTTCATCACCACGGCCAACATCCTCGACACCATCCCCTCGGCCCTCCGGGACCGCATGGAGGTCCTCGCCCTGCCGGGGTACACCGACGAGGAGAAGATCAAGATCGCCACCCGGTACCTGATTCCCCGGCAGCGCAAGGAGAACGGCCTCTCCGCCGACCAGATCTCCTTCACCAAGGGGGCGATCAAGCGGATCATCTCCGACTACACCCGGGAGGCGGGGCTCCGGAACCTGGAGCGGGAGATCGCCACCGTCTGCCGGGGGGCCGCCACCAAGATCGCCGAGGGGACCGCCGAGACGGTATCGGTCAAGGCGGTCAACGTCTCCGGCTACCTGGGTCCGGTGCGCTTCACCTCGGAGATGGCCGAACGGACCGCCACCCCCGGCGTCGCCATCGGCATGGCGTGGACCCAGACCGGCGGCGAGATCCTCTTTGTGGAGGCGACCGCCATGAAGGGGGGCAAGCGGATGACCCTCACCGGGCAGCTGGGGGAGGTGATGAAGGAGTCGGCCACCGCCGCCATGAGCTTCGTCCGGGCCAACGCCAAGCCCCTGGGCATCGCCGAGGATTTCTTCGCCGGCCACGACATCCATATCCACGTGCCGGCCGGGGCGATCCCCAAGGACGGCCCGTCCGCCGGGGTGACCATGCTCACGGCCCTGGCCTCCCTGCTCACCGGCCGGACGGTCAAGGAGAACCTGGCCATGACCGGGGAGATCACCCTCCGGGGGCAGGTCCTTCCCGTGGGCGGCATCAAGGAGAAGGTCCTGGCGGCCCACCGGGCCGGCATCACCACGGTGGTTTTGCCGAAACGGAACAAGAAGGACATGGAGGAGATCCCCAAGAAGATCCAGAAGGAGATCACGTTCCATTTCTCCGACCAGATGATGGATGTACTGAAGCTCGCGCTGGAGAAGTGATCCGCCGTTCCATGGCCGGGCCGCTTCGCAACCTCGATTTTTTCCGGAGGAAGATGATCCCATGGCAGCTCCCCTTCGACTGGCCCTGATCTGCATCGCCGTCGGGGCGACGGCGTTCGGATGTTCCGTGAAAGAGATCCACAAGACGTCGGGTCCGCGTCCCCTGCCCAGCCACCGGAGCGCCGTGCCCCCGGGCCAGGTCCCCGGCTACCCCAAGCCGTACAAGGTTCTGGGCCGGTGGTACCAGCCGCTGGCGTCCGCGCGGGGGTTCCGGCAGGAGGGCATCGCCTCCTGGTACGGGGAGGCGTTCCACGGCCGCCCCACCTCCAACGGCGAGACCTACAACATGTACGGCGTCTCGGCGGCCCACAAGACCCTGCCCCTGGGGACCTTCGTGCGGGTCTTCAACCTCCGGAACCAGCGGATCCTCGATGTCCGGATCAACGACCGCGGCCCCTTCGTCCCCGGCCGGGTCATCGACCTCTCCTACGGCGCCGCCGTAAAGCTCGGCCTGATCGGGCCGGGCACCGCCCCGGTCCGGGTGGTCGCCCTGGGGGAACCGGCCGGGTACACCGGGAACGGCAGGCCCGCCGCCTACGATCCGGTGGACTTCTATCGGGGGGAGTTCAGCATCCAGGTGGGGGCCTTCCAGGAGCGGGCCAATGCCGAGGCGCTCCTTCGGGACCTGGAGCGATCCTACAAGAACACCCACATCCGCTCGGAATACGGCCGCCACGACGATCGGCTCTGGCACCGGGTGATGGTGGGCCACTGCACCGACCTGCTGGAGGCGGAGAAGTATGAGAACATCCTCCGGCGGCGGGGGTTCTATGACGCCTTTGCCGTGGCGACCCGATAGCCCCCCCGCCCCCGGCGGCCCCCACGGGACCGTCTTCCTCGACCGGGACGGGGTGATCAACCGGGACTCCTCCGATTACGTCAAGTCCTGGGCGGAGTTCGCGTTCCTGCCCGGCGCCCTGGACGGGCTGGCCCTGCTGGCGGAAAACGGCTTTTCCGTCATCGTGGTCACCAACCAGTCGGGGGTCGGCCGGGGGCTCATCGCCCCGGAGGCCCTGGAGACCATGAACCGGAACCTCACGGAGCAGGCCCGGACGGCCGGGGGACGGATCACCGACATCCTCTTCTGCCCCCACGGCCCCGAGGCGGGGTGCGACTGCCGGAAACCCCTGCCGGGGCTCCTGCTAAAGGCCCGGGACCGGCACCGGATCGACCTCTCCCGCTCCTGGATGGTGGGCGACAGCGAGCGGGACCTCCAGTGCGGCGCCAATGCCGGCTGCGGGGGCCGCATCCTGGTCCTCACCGGAAACGGCGCCGCCGCAAGGGACCGGCTGGCCGGAACAGCGGCCGCCCCGAGCTTCATCGCCGAAGACCTTTACGCCGCCGCGGCCCGGATCGTCCAAAACGGTTCACCCGGGGGACCGCGGCAAACGGAATAGACCCATGAGCCGAAAAACAGACAAGGACCAACCCTACGGGGGCTTCGAACAGGGCCCCATCCGACCCCCCAGCGAGGCGTACAGCCTCCTGATCCGGGTCACCCGCAACTGCCCCTGGAACCACTGCGCCTTCTGTCCGGTCTACAAAGGGAGCCGCTTCTCCCTCCGGCCGGTGGACCACGTCAAGAAGGACATCGACACGGTCCATCACTACGTCGCCGCGTTGAAGGAGCGGGCCGACGCCTCCGGGAAACTCTCCCAGGCCGATGTCCGGGCCGTCTCCGAAACGGCCCCGCCCGGGGAGGTCGCCGCCTTCCACGCGGCCCTCAACTGGTACGCCGGCGGCCTCAAATCGATCTTCCTCCAGGACGCCAACAGCCTGATCATCAAGCCCAAGGATCTGATCGAGATCCTGGCCCATCTCCAAAGCCGGTTCCCCTGGGCCGAGCGGGTCACCTCCTACGCCCGGTCCCACACCATCGCGCGGATCTCGGACACGGATCTCGCCGCCATGCGGGGGGCGGGCCTGAACCGCATCCACATCGGCATGGAGTCGGGCGCGGACCGGGTCCTCGCACGGGTCCGGAAGGGGTCGGACAAGGCCTCCCACGTCAAGGCCGGGCGCAAGGTGAAAACGGCCGGCATGGAGCTGTCCGAGTACGTGATGCCGGGGCTGGGCGGACGGGCCCTCTCCCGGGAGCACGCCCTGGAGACCGCCGACGCCCTCAACCAAATCGACGCCGACTTCATCCGCCTGCGGACCCTGGCCATCCCCAACACCGTACCCCTCTTCGAGACATGGGAGCGGGGGGATTTCGACAAGCCCACCGACGTGGAGATGGCCCGGGAGATCCTGCTGTTTCTCGATTCCCTCCAGGGGATCACCAGCACGGTGAAGAGCGACCACATCCTCAACCTCTTCGGCGACGTGGAGGGGAAGCTTCCGGAGGACAGGGAGAAGATGACCGCCCCCCCGCGGGCCTTCCTGGAGATGGACCCGGAAAAGCAGTGCGCCTACCAGGTGGGCCGCCGGCTGGGGATCTTCTCCCGGCTCTCCGACATGGAGAGCCCCCAGCGGATGCGGAAGGTTGCGGCCACCTGCAAGGACCTGGGGATCACCCCGGAAAACGTGGACCGGATGATCGACGAGCTGATGAAGCGGTTCATCTGACCGGGATCCCGGCGATCCCTTGACAGGTCCCCGAACATGCATAGTATGCTTGAATTTGTGGGTCGGTTTTCATATTGACGTTCAGGTTCGGTTCATAACAAAAGGAGCGGGGTGAAAAATTTCCCATGGCCAAAGGAAAAGGCAAACCCAAACTGAAGGAGCACCACATCAACCGGGACTGGTGCAAGGGGTGCGGCATCTGCGTCCACTTCTGCCCCAAGAAGGTCCTGGAGCTGGATCAGAACGACAAAGCCTACGCGGCGCGTCCGGAGGACTGCATCGCCTGCCGGCTCTGCGAACTGCGGTGTCCGGATTTCGCCATTGAAATCGAGATCGAGACGGAGCCATCAGATGACCACCAACGATAACATCCGGTTTGTCCAGGGGAACGAGGCGTGCGTGGAGGCGGCCCTCTACGCGGGGCTCGATTTCTTCGCCGGCTACCCCATCACCCCGTCCACGGAGATCGCGGAGCACATGGCCAACCGGCTGCCCCGCATGGGCGGCACCTTCCTCCAGATGGAGGACGAGATCTCGTCGCTGTGCGCCATCATCGGCGCCTCCCTCACCGGCCACAAGGTGATGACCGCCACCAGCGGCCCCGGCTTCTCCCTCATGCAGGAGGCCCTGGGGTACGCGGTGATGGCGGAGATCCCCTGCGTGATCGTGGACGTGCAGCGGGGCGGCCCCTCCACCGGAAACCCCACCCACGTCTCCCAGGGGGACGTCAACCAGGCCCGGTGGGGGACCCACGGCGACCACGCCATCGTCGCCATGACCGCCTCCAACCACCAGGACGTCTTCGCGGTCACCGTGGAGGCCTTCAACATCGCCGAGACCTACCGGACCCCGGTGATCCTCCTCTTCGACGAGGTGATCGGCCACATGCGGGAGAAGCTGGTGATCCCGGAGCCGGACGAGATCCCCCTGGTGGGGCGGCTGCGGACCTCGGTCAAGGAGGGGGTCGACTACCACCCCTACCTCCCCCGGGAGGACGGGCGGCTGCCCATGTCCGACTTCGGCGGGGTCCACCGGTACAACGTGACGGGCCTCTACCACGACATGTGGGGGTTTCCCTCCGACAACCCCAAGATCGTCCACGGCCTGGCCCGCCACCTGGTGGACAAGATCGACAACAACGCCCACAAGATCGCGAGATACAAGGAATACCACCTGGAGGACGCCGAGCGGATCCTCATCTCCTACGGCGCCTCGGCCCGATCGGCCCTCCACGTGGTGGAGAACCGGCGGGCCCGGGGCGAGCGGCTGGGGCTGCTGGAGCTGCAGACCCTCTGGCCGTTCCCCTCGGAGGTGGTCCGGGAAAAATGCGCCAACGCCCGGTCGGTGACGGTGGTGGAGATGAACAAGGGGCAGGTCCAGGAGGCGGTGAAGATGTCGGTGGACCGGCCCCACAAGGTCTTTCTGGCCAACCGGGTGGACGGGGTGCTCATCACCCCCACCGACATCCGGAATTTCCTGCGGGTGATCCAGGGAAAGGGAGTGTGACCCATGGCGGTGAAGGATTATCTGAGAGAACGGTTTTTTCCCCATATGTGGTGTCCGGGGTGCGGACACGGCACGGTGTTGAACGGCATGCTCCACGCCGTGGAGCAACTGGGGATGAGCAAAAACGAGATCGTCATGGTGTCGGGCATCGGGTGTTCGTCCCGGATCTCCGGCTACGTAGACTTCCACACCCTCCACACCATCCACGGCCGGGCCCTGGCCTTCGCCACCGGCGTCAAGATGAGCCTGCCCGAACTCAACGTCATCGTGCCCATGGGCGACGGCGACGCCCTGGCCATCGGGGGCAACCACTTCATCCACGCCTGCCGGCGCAATATCGCCATGACCGCGCTGGTGATGAACAACCGGATCTACGGGATGACCGGCGGCCAGTACTCCCCCCTGTCCGGCTACGGCACCATGGCCACCACATCCCCCTTCACCACCATCGACCACGGCTTCGACGTGGTCCAGCTCGCCATGGCGGCCGGGGCGACCTTCGTGGCCCGGACCACCACCTACCACGTCAAGCAGATGAGCGAGATCATCCGGGATGCGATCATCCATGACGGGTTCTCGGTGGTGGAGATCCTCACCCAGTGCCCCACCTATTTCGGACGGAAGAACAAGATCGGCGGCGCCGTGGACATGATGGACCAGTTGAAGAACATCACGACCCCCATCGGATCGAAGGCGAAACAGGAGAATCCGGATCTGATCGAACGGGGGGTCTTCATCCAGAAGGAGCTGCCCGAATACTGCAGCGAGTACGCCAAGGTCATCGAACGGGCCACCAGGGCCCAGGGGTAGAGGGGATTCGGTCATGGAAAGAGTGAGAATGGTGTTTTCGGGGTCGGGCGGACAGGGGGTCATCACCGCGGCCATCATCCTGGCGGAGGCGGCGGTGCTCCACGAGGGCCTCACGGCGGTCCAGTCCCAGGTCTACGGAGCGGAGGCGAGGGGCGGCGCCACCCGGTCGGACGTGATCATCTCCGACTCGGAGATCTACTTTCCCAAGGTCAACCAGCCCAACCTCCTCGTCTGCCTGACCCAGGAGGCGTACGTCAAGTTCTATCCGATCATCCGGCCCGGCGGCCTGCTCATCGTGGACAAGCGGAACGTCAAGACCTGGAAGAAGGTGGACGCCCGCCAGCGGGAGCTTCCCCTCCACGACACGGTGATGGAGAAGATCGGCCGCCCCATCGTCTTCAACATCTGCATGCTCGGGGCGGTGATCGCCATGACCGAGCTGGTCCGGGAGGAATCGATCATGAAGGTCCTGGAGACCCGGATCCCCAAAAGCTTCCTCGATATGAACCAGCAGGCCCTCCGGCTCGGCATGGAGCTGGGGGAATCGGCCCGGCGGTAGACGCCCCCTCCCCCGGCCGCAAGCCCCGTGGCCCGGCCCCGCTTCTCCAACATCATCGGCATCGACGACGCCCCGTTTCCCCGGGACCACCGGGGGGACGTGGCGATCGTCGGCGCGGTCTTCGCCGCCCTCCGGTTCGACGGCGTCCTGGTGGGAAAGATCCGCCGGGACGGCGCGAACGCGGCGAAAGAGATCACCAAGATGGTCGCCGGCTCCCGGTTCCTGGAGCACGCCCGGCTGATCATGCTCCAGGGGGTCGCTTTCGGCGGATTCAACGTGGTGGACGTCCCCCGGCTGCGCCGGGACCTGGGGCTCCCGGTCCTGGTGGTGGCCCGCCGCCGGCCCGACATGGATGCCATCCGCGACGCCCTCCTGACCCGGGTCCCCGGCGGGGCCCGGAAATGGCGCCTCATCCAGACCCTGGGGCCCATGGAGCCCATGGCCGGGGTGTACGTCCAGCGGGCCGGCATCGACGCGGCTGACGCGGAGGCGACCCTCCGCCGCTTCGCCATCCACGGCCGCATCCCCGAACCCCTCCGGGCGGCCCACCTCATCGCCGGGGCGCTCGGGCGGGGGGAGAGTCGGGGGCGGGTATAGAGCCGAGGTGCCGGCGGCTCTTTTTCCCTTTGGATCGGCCTGTTTCCGGGCGCCTCCGAAAATTCCCGGAAGATCATGCCTGGTAAATCCCGGAAAATCCTCTTGACATTTCCACTTCGATCGGATCCGCATCCCC
>CAYSLC010000086.1:0-20650 GCA_964431545.1 uncultured Desulfobacteraceae bacterium
CCCGGGACGAGAACGAGCGCGCCGCCCTCTGCGTCGAGCTGGCCTACTTCGCCAACGAGGCGGGCATCCCCAACGAGAAGATCTGGGTGGACGGCATCGTCACCCCCGTCAACATCCAGCAGCCCCAGCTCATCAGCCTCATGGAGTTCATGAAGATGCTGCCGGACATCGCGCCCGGGGCCAAGTCCACCTGCGGGCTGTCCAACATCTCCAACGGGCCGCCCGACCACCTGCGCCCCATCCTCAACCAGACCTACATGGTGATGCTGGAGCGGTACGGCATGTACTCCGTCATCTCCGATCCCCTGGACGAGAAGCTGACCGAGATCGCCAAGGGCAAGCGCCCGGACATCGTGGAGCTGATCCACAAGGAGATGGACGGCGAGGGTCCCGACCGCGCAAGCCTCTCCAAGGAGATGCTCGACTACGCCAAGACCTGCGATGTCATCCTCGGAAAAGTCCTCTATTCGGATTCCTGGCTCGAAGTCTAATTCCAGACAAAGCCGAGGGAAACAACAAGATCCCCCGATCCGGTTTCCGGATCGGGGGATCTTTTTTTATCCATGGATCGAACCCAGGACGCCGGCCGGGTTACGCTCCGGCCTCCGGGGATCCCTTGGCTCCGTCCATGGGGAGAAACAGGGTAAGGCGCACGTAGGGACCTTCGGTCTCGTTGAGGAGTTCGGGTTCCGTCCCGTTGAACTCGCGCATGGCCCGGCGGACGATGGGAAGACCACGGCCCCGCCGCTCCATCAGGCCCATGACCAGAAGGTAGTTGGCCATCAATTCGTTGCGGGATCTCGGATGCCCGCCCGCCAGGGCGCTGGCGGGGGTCATCCGGTTCGGAAGGGTGCCGGGGCTGGTGACCGAGATGCGGTCCGAAAAGACTTCCAGCAGGATCTTGCTTCCCAGGATCGCGTAATCCCGATGGGCCACGGCGTTCACGAGGGCCTCGCGGACCGCTTTCACCGGCGCCAGGGGGATATCCTCCCGGACCAGTCCCCGGTAGCGCTCGAAACGTCCCATGGCCCGCATCCATCCCAGGGCTCGTCTTACCTGTTCGTCGATCCGGCCCTTGGCTTCCCCTGTCAGAAGAACTTCGGTCGACCGGTCCCTGCCGCCGTAGGCCACGCACTCGATCCACGCGCCGCGGGTCTGGGGAAAAGCCTGGGGCTCCCGGCCGAAGCACAGCAGGCCGTAGAGGGTGGCCTTGAGTGCGCCGCCCAGGTCCTCCAGGACCCCTCGATTTCGCAGATCTTCTTCCAGGTCGGGCTGCGGCGTTTCCTCCACATCAAGGCCCTGTCTTGCGAGGAAGGCTCGAAAGCTTTCCGAATCGATGTCCCGGACGGAGGCCCCTTCAATACATCGCTCTTCCGTCAGGATGTACCCGAAGAGGTTGTAGAGTTCCTGAAGTTCCGTGGGAGACGGTTCCACCGTCGCCCGTCCCCGGCGGATCCAGACCCGGCCTTCGTGGCGCAAGGGTTCGAAGCCGCGCTGCCGGGGAACTTCGATCCAGTGGACCCTGCCGTACGGATCACGGTGGACGCCGAGTCGGGCGGACACCGGTCCGTTGAGTCCCGTTTGAAGCAGGCCGGTGAGACGTTTCTGGACCTTGTCTTCTTCTGCCGGAACGCCGATGATGGCCCCGTCGTCGGCCACGCCGATGAGGACCAGTCCCCCGGTTGTGTTGGCCAGGGCGCAAACGCCTCGGAGAACCCCCTTGAGGTTGCCGGACCATCGTTTAAACTCGGTCCGTTCGTCCTCTCCCCCCCGTATGCGTTCTTTTACATCCTTCCATTCCATGGTCTATCCTTGGTTCCCGGCTGTGGGGGACGCCAGATGTCTTAGGCTCCCGCTTCTTTTTTCCATTCGGCGCGTTCCGTTGAGCCGAAGGATCAGGAGACGTCTCCCGCGGTGGGCAGACCGGCGGACTTCCAGCGGCTCCATCCGTCTACGATGTAGAAGACGTTTTCGAAGCCCGTGAAGTGGAGCTTCTCCGCCAGGTCCTTTCCCAGGTCGCACTGGGGGCCGTCGCAGTAGGTGATGATGGGGGTGCCGGGATCGAATTGGAGCAGAAAGCGCTCGATCTCCTGATCGAACCGGGGTTCCGGAAGGTTCACCGCCCCTCGGATGTGCCCCTGCTCATAGTCGGACGGGTTCCGGGAGTCCACGAAGACCGCCTCGCCGGCTTCGAATCGTCGGGCCGCCTCTTCCAGGGAGATCTCCCCCACCCCCTCGGCGGGAGGTGCCGCGGTGTTCTTTGGTTCGTGGGGGTCGAGAATTCCGATCCCGCCGGGCCGCAAGCTGTTGACGCCCAGGGCGAGGCCCGCCGATATCAGGAGGATCGCCATGACTTCGATGGTGATCTGTTTGATCAAAGTGGTCTTGTCCATGCGTTGTCCGTTCGGGGCGGGCCCCGTCGACTTTCCTTGAAACCCAAGGTAAAGGTATGGTATTAATAAAATTTTAAGAGATTATTCTTTTTTACTCGGGGTGGAACGGATAGATCCAAGGAGGAAGGCGTGATCCAATCGACGGCTCTGGAGGCCAACCTTGCGGCCTACCAGTTCGATGTCACCATCGACGAGAAATACCTGGTAATCCAGGAGGTGATGTCCAAGTACTACGGTATCATGGACGGCGTGAACACCTTCCTCGAGGAACTCTCCCATCCCCACCGCAACCTCCCCTTCATCGTCAAGGAGGCCCGGCACTATTCCCTCAACTATTTTCATCTGCTCAAGGATCACCCCGACGGCCCCGAGGCCGCCTCCCGATTCGCGGACATCTTCCTCGACGTGATCCTCACCGGCGCCGATCCGGAGACGGAGGCGGACGCCGCGGACAACTTCCTTCTGTTTCTCCAGAAGACGGCCAAGGAGTCGGGGGAGGCGTTGGCGCGGTTCACGCCGGTCCTGGACAACGCCTTCCACCGCATCCACAGTCTCGATGATAGTCGGTTTTTCCTGTTTGTAAAGAGCTATTACCAGATCAACCGGATCGTCCCGGCCGTTCGAAAAGCTTACCACGACGCGGGGCTGGCCGGGACCCCGGAGCGGTTCGACGCCCTCAACCGGATCTTGTTCCGGTATTTGGATCGGACCTACGCGTACTGGTTGGACCGGGAGGACCCCCTCGACTGGTTTCTATCCGGCGCCGAGGTGACCGGCGGGCGGGAGCGGTTCGAGCCGTTTTTCGAGGAGATCCGCCATGACCGGATCCGACGGAACAAAAACCGTCTGCTCCATATCGCCGCGGGCGGCGGCGACCATCCGGAACCCATGACGGGCGAAACCATGCTGGAGGAGCTGCTCACGCTGCCCGGCTACAATCAGATCACAGAGACCTACCGCGAGATCCCCGGAAAGCTCCTGGAGGCCGGCCGGGAGAAGGGGCAGGGGAACTACTGGAAGATCATCTTCCTGTTCCACATCATGAACATCCAGGGCCTGTCCATGGTCCACGAGGACGCCCTGCGGGACATCAACCGCACCCTGGGCTGGCTCATCGACAATGAAAAGCACCTCAACATCGAAAAGCTGATCCAGAAGACCTTCTCCATCCTCAAGGACCGGTTCCACCAATTCCCGGCCACCGCTCTCAACTGCGTCCTCAACATGGGCAAGGGGGTCTACAAGACCGACGACAGCGAACTGGTCAACTTCTTCACCGACCAACTCCTCTCCCTGGGATTCCAGCACCCCATGGTCGGGGGGGTGGGGAACGACTGGCAGATCAAGGTCAACAGCGCCCACATCCTGAACATCCGCACCTGGTTCGAGCTGATCGAACTCAGCCCCCGGTGGTCCACCCGCCTGCTCTCCGCCCTGATCATCCACCTGACCCTGGGGGGCGTCTTCATCAAGGACACCGACCTCTTCCCCCGGGACATCACCCGGCTGCTCAACAGCCGGATCGAGCCGGTCTACAACCTGATCAAACAGTTGATGCGGCTTTTTCCGGTCTACTTCAACGACATCGGCGCCGAAGGGGAGCTGCGGGACATCTCCACGGAGATCGACGAGCTGTCCCACCGGAAAGACCCCCTGATCCACTTTCTGAGAAAGCAGGCCCACGTGGAGAGCAGCAACCGCATCACCGGCTTCATGGAGGCGGTGATCCGGTTCTGGCTCACCCGGGATAAATCCCATGTGGAACCTTACGTCCCCCCCGCCATCCAGGAGGAGATCCGGGAGGAGGGCCCTTACGTCGACGGGGTCAACGCCCTCCTGATCCGGCTCGGGAACTATGGATTGAGCCTGCCGGAGGACCTCCTCTCCCTGGCGGAAGAATCCCTCGAGTCCCTGCTGTACGACCTGTCGGCCGAGAACACGGGGGTGTCCGGCGAAGACGTCGAGCGGGTGAAGCTGGCCGCGGGCCTCTATAAGCTTCTCCACCGGAAGTACGATCTCGTCTTCTTCGAACCGGGTCCGGCGCTGGATCAATACCTTTCCCGGATCAAATCGGAGGGACTCCCCAGCTTCAAGAACCTGCGGCGGGCCCTGGAGGAGGACGATCTCAAGGCGAGGCTGTTCGGGCTGCTGGACTACATGGAGGATCTCAAACGGGTGATCCTCTCCTCCGAATCCTTCGAGGTCCGGGAGGACATCTACAAAAAGCGCCACTTCACCGTGGACATCCCCTCCATGTACGGCAGCTACAACGAGACCAAGTTCGACGCCCTGGGGATGACCTTCCGCCTGGAGTCGACGGTCAACGTCCTCCTGGAGCAGCTCATCGACAACATCGATCTGAGCCTGGTGACCAAGGCCACCTTCTTCCAGATCTACGACAAATTGATTCTCTTCCACAAGGCGATGCGGGTGGACGGGATCGCCTCCATCGAATTCGAGCGGCAGATGGACCTCTTGGCCCACTCGCTGGAGGCCCGGGGCTTCACCTTCACCCAGTACATGGATATCTTCAAGGGGTTCGCCCAGGCGGTCAAGAACATCATCAACGATTTTTTCAACAACATCCACGAGGAGAATCTCACTCGGATCCTCCGGCAGGTGGATCTCGACCGGATCCAGCCCAAGTACCTGCCCCAGCGGTACGCCGGGGAGGGCGCCGAGCCGAGCCGGCAGGAGCTGGTCCACGGGGCCTCGGAGATCTTCTTCCGGGAAAAGATCGCCCTGAGCCTCGGCCTCCAGCAGCTCGACCGGTTCCTGAGCCGGATCCTCAATACCCTCTTCCACCAATCCTACAAGCTGCCGGCCAATCGCCTCCGCCTGCTCCTCAACTACGATCCCCAGCGGGCCATGATGTCCATCACCGAGCCAAAGAGCAACGCCGCGGGGATGATCTACCTGGGGAACAAGGGGT
The DNA here is from genome assembly GCA_964431545.1 of uncultured Desulfobacteraceae bacterium. Taxonomy (GTDB): domain Bacteria; phylum Desulfobacterota; class Desulfobacteria; order Desulfobacterales; family JAABSP01; genus CAYSLC01. The sequence continues at coordinate 5,326 of CAYSLC010000086.1, forward strand.
TCAATCTGGTCAAGCTGCGGAATTTCGGTCTGCCCGTGCCGCCGGGGTTCATCCTCACCACCGAGGTCTTCCGGTGCCGGTCGATCATCGAGGATTATCCGCCGGCCCTCCAGAACTTCCGGGAGCAGGTGCTGGAGCGGATCCGCGCCCTGGAAACGGATTCGGGCAAGTCCTTCGGAGACCCCGCGAACCCGCTGCTCCTGTCGGTGAGGAGCGGCTCCTCCATCTCCCAGCCCGGGATGATGGACACCTTCCTCGATGTGGGCATCAACGAGGAGATCGCCTCGGGCATCGCCGAGGCCACCGGCAACGCATGGTTCGCCTGGGACTGCTACCGACGCTTCCTCCAGTGCTACGGGATGGCCAAGGGGCTCAAGCGGGACGACTTCGATTCCATCATCAAGACCTTCAAGGAGCTGTGGAACATCCCCTACAAAAAGGGGTTCCCCGGGGAGATGATGCGTTCGGTGGCCTTGGCCTACAAGCGCTCCCTGGAGGAGGCCGACATCCGGGTGGAGGAGGATCCCATGGATCAACTCCTGAGCACCATCCGCATGGTGCTCAACTCCTGGGAGACCCCCAAGGCGAAGACCTACCGGAAGATCATCGGGATCTCCGACGACTGGGGGACCGCGGTGACGGTCCAGTCGATGGTCTTCGGCAACCGGTCTCACGACTCGGGGACCGGGGTCTTCTTCACCCACAATCCCCGCTGGCCGGGCGACGACACCATCCGGCTCTGGGGCGATTTCACCCTGGAGAACCAGGGGGAGGACGTGGTCTCCGGACTGGTCAACACCATGCCCATCTCCCTGAGCCAGCAGGACATCGAGATGCGGGACACCGATGTCACCCTGGAGACCCATTTCCCCGAGATCTACCGGACCCTCAAGGGGTGGGCCGAGGATCTCATCTACAAAAAACGGTGGAGCCCCCAGGAGATGGAGTTCACCTTCGAAAGCCGCTCCCCCGGGGATCTCTACCTGCTCCAGACCCGGGACATGGCGATCCGGGAGCGCAAGAAGGTGATCGCCTTCCGCCACGAGGCGATCGGCGAGAATCTGCTGGGCCACGGCATCGGGGTCAGCGGCGGGGCCCTGGGCGGCCGGGCCGTCTTCACCCTGGAGGAGATCGACAAGTGGCGGTCCATGGAGCCGGAGACCCCCTTGATCCTCCTGCGGGCCGACACCGTGCCCGACGATATCCGGGAGATCCATGCCGCCGACGGGATCCTCACCGCCCGGGGGGGGCTCACCTCCCATGCCGCCGTGGTGGCCCACCGGCTGGGCAAGACCTGCGTGGTGGGGTGCGGCAGCCTGGTCTGCAAGGAGCGGGACAAGGTGGGGATCTTCGACGACGTGACCATCAATGCGGGGGATTACATCAGCATCGACGGTCAGGAGGGATCGGTCTACCAGGGGCTGATCGACATCGAGGAGAAACAGGCCGGCTGAGGCCGGGCCGACAGATGCGTTCAAGGAGGAGAAGAGGAAAATGGTTTCAGCGGACGACAACATAGGGCCCCTGGGCATCAACGGCCTGGGGCGCATCGGAAAGCTGACCCTCTGGCACCATGTGGGGCGCAAGCACTTCAAGGAGCTGGTGGTCAACATCGGCCGGGAGGCCGGGAACTCCCTGGCCGACATCGCCCACTATCTGGAGCGGGATTCCACCTATGGACTCCTGCGGGGATACCTCCACGGCCACAACGCCGAGCCGGTGGTGGGGGACCTGGACGAGGCGGCGGGGACCATGACCATCGACGGCGTGACGGTCCGGTTCCTCCGGGAGGCCCGGAACCCGGCAAGCATCCCCTGGCGGGAACACGGGGTCCGGCTGGTGGTGGACACCACCGGCCAGTTCCTTGATCCCACCCTGGAGGGGGACGTGGAAAAGGGATCGGTCCGGGGCCATCTGGAGGCGGGGGCCCAGAAGGTGATCGTCTCCGCTCCCTTCAAGATCAAGGACAAGGGCCGGCCCATGCCGGAGGACGCCGTCACCACGGTGATGGGCATCAACACCGAGGCCTACGACCCCCGGCGCCACCGGCTCATCTCCAACGCCTCGTGCACCACCACCTGCCTGGCCCACATGATGAAGCCGCTGGTCAACGTCTTCGGCCCGAAGCGGATCCTCTCCGCCTCCATGGCCACGGTCCATGCCGCCACCGGCTCCCAGCAGGTCCTCGACCGGCTGCCCAAGTCCGGCGCCGGCGACCTGAGGAAGAACCGCAGCGTCATGAACAACATCATCCTCACCACCACCGGGGCCGCCAACGCCCTGCGGCTGGTGATTCCGGAGATGGAGGAGATCGGCTTCATCGCCGAGTCGGTGCGGATCCCCAACACCACCGGCTCCCTGATCATCCTGGTGCTCAACCTCCAGGAGGAGCTGTCCGGCGAGTCGATCCGCCGGGAGATGATCAACGATATCTATCGCGAGGCGGCTCAAGTCGACCCCAACCGGTACCTCCATTACACCGAAAAGCAGAACGTCTCCTGCGACATCATCGGTCTGCCCCGGGCCGCGGCGATCATCGAGGGGCACGAGACCCACACCCGCACCGGCGAGGCGGCCATCGATCTTTCCAAGGTGCCCGGCCTGGAGAAGGAGATCATCGCCCGGCTCAAGAACTCGGTGGTCCGGATCCCCATCACCCAGACGGTGGTCTACGGCTGGTACGACAACGAGATGGGCAGCTACGTCAACCTCCTGGGCGATCGGACCGTGACGGTGGCCGAGACCCTGTGAGCCCCGGCGTGCATTCTCACTCCGGGCCTTCATCCCCGCCCAGGAGGTCGCTCAGGCGGACGAACTCCGCGACGCTCAGGGTCTCCGCCCGCCGGGCCGGATCGATGCCGGCGGCCGTGAGGGCGTGGCCGGCCGTCCGGGGATCGATCCCCAGCTCGCCTCCGGACAGGGCGTTTTTCAGGGTTTTGCGGCGCTGGCCGAAGGCCGCCTTCACCACCCCGAAGAGAAGGGCTTCGTCCCCCGCCGGACAGGGCGGGGGGGACTGGAACCGGATCTCCACCACCTCGGAGTCGACCTTGGGCTTCGGGAAGAACATCCCCGCACGGAGGTCGGCCAGGTGCGAGACCTCCGCGCAGTACCGGACCATGACCGTGATCCGTCCGTAGGCCTTGGTCCCCGGCTCGGCCATGATCCGGCGGGCCATCTCCTTCTGGAACATCAAAACGGCCCGCCGGACACCCTCCCTTGCGCCCACCAGCTTTGCCAGGACCGGAGAGGAGATGTTGTAAGGCAGGTTCCCGAACACCAGAAGGCCGCGCCCCGCCCGACGCGCCAGGCCGCCGATGTCCATTGTCAGGATGTCCCCTTCCAGGATGGTGACCCGGTCGTCGTCCGCCTCCCCCACCGAGACCCCGCCGAGCCGCAGTTCGGACGTAAGCGGCAATAGAAGCCGGGGATCCTTCTCCACCGCATAGACCTTTCCCGCGGCATGGGCCAGGGGCAGCGTCAGGGCCCCGAGCCCCGCACCGATCTCCAGGACAACGTCCCCCGGGTCGACCCCGCTTCTGGCCACGATCATCTGGGCCGAGGAGGGGTCGGAGAGGAAGTTCTGCCCGAGATTTTTCTTGGGGAGGAGGTCTCCGGATGTCAGCAACCGTTTCGGGGAAGTCATTGGCTTTCCTTTTTTTTCATTTTTCCCGGCAATTATCTTGACTTTTCGTCTTTTACTAGGGTAGTCCTTGAAAAGGCTGGGACGATGAATATATTACCCGATTTTAAGGTCACTAGCAAAGGAGGGTACCAAAATGGCCAAGGGGAAGAAAAAATCGGTCAGTTTCGATGCGATGGTGAAATTTTTCATGCAGAATTACGAGATCCCCACCAAGAGGGATCTGGAACGGATCAGCAGCCGCCTCGATCATCTGGAGCAGTTGATCCTCAAGACCGCCGAGGGCCGGGGGGGCGGGGATAAGGCCCCCACCAAGGTCAAGCGGACCCCCGGCGCCATGACCGCCTCCGACACGGTTCTCGAGGTGATCCGGGACTTCAAGGACGGGGTCAAAATCTCCGAGATCCAGGCCCGGACCGGGTATGATGAAAAGAAGCTGCGGAACATCATCTTCCGGCTCCACGACACGGACAAGATCAAGCGCAAGAGCCGGGGCGTCTACTACGTCCCCTGATCCCTCCGGCGCGCCCGGGCCGACGGGAAAAGGGATTTCGGGGGGGAGCGGAAAACGAAGGTCCGGCAACCGGACCAAAACCAGGATCCGGACCATTGGGCCGGACCCTTCAGGAGAGAACGGACAGGTATCGCTATGGAAGGATTAACCGATCAAAACAACCCCGGGATACGCGAGGGGGATCGCATCGAAGACTTCGACGTCAAGCGCACGGCGGCGCTTCCGGAGATCAACGCCGTCTTTTACGAACTGGCGCACGGTCCGACGGGGGCCCGGTACGCACACATCAGCACGGACGACCGGGAGAACACCTTCAGCGTCGCCTTCAAGACGGTGCCCTCGGACTCCACCGGGGTGGCCCATATTCTGGAACACACCGCCCTGTGCGGATCCCGCCACTTTCCGGTCCGGGACCCGTTCTTCTCCATGATCAAGCGGAGCCTCTCCACCTTCATGAACGCCTTCACGGCCTCCGACTGGACCATGTACCCCTATTCCACGCAGAACCGCAAGGATTTCTACAACCTCATGGACGTCTACCTCGACGCCGCCTTTCTGCCCAACCTCGATCCGTTGAGCTTCAAGCAGGAGGGGCACCGGCTCGAAGTGGAGCCCTCGGCGGACGGGGACCGGCTGGTTTACAAAGGGGTGGTCTACAACGAGATGAAGGGGGCCATGTCCTCTCCGGACCAGGTGATGGGACGCTCCCTGCTCAACGCCCTCTATCCCGACACCACCTACGGCCACAACTCCGGCGGGGACCCCGCCGTGATCCCCACCCTGACCCACCAGCACCTGGTCAACTTCCACCGGATCCACTACCATCCCAGCAACGCCTACTTCTACACCTACGGCAACCTCCCTTTGACGGACCATGTCGCCTTTCTCACGAAGAAGGTCCTAGCGGGGGTGGAGGGTATCGACCCCCTCACCGTGGTGGCGCCGCAGCCCCGGTGGCACGCCCCGAAAACCGTCACCTACCGGTATCCCCTGGGAAAGGACGAGGACCCGGAAAAGAAGTGCCAGGTGAGCGTGGCGTGGCTCACCGCCGATATCCATGATCTCTACGAGGTTCTGGCCCTCACCCTGCTGGAGCAGATCCTCATCGGCAACGCCGCCTCTCCGCTGCGCAAGGCCCTGGTGGATTCGAACCTGGGCAGCTCCCTGGCGGACGGGACCGGCTATTCCGGCGACCTGCGGGACACCATGTTCGCCTGCGGCCTCAAGGACGTCAAAGAGGGGGACGACCGGAAGATAGAAGGGATCGTCTTCGATACCCTGGAGCGGCTGACGGCCGACGGCATCGACCCCAAGCTGATCGAATCGGCCATCCACCAGTTGGAGTTCCATCGCAAGGAGGTCACCAACTCGCCGTACCCTTACGGCATCAAGCTTATGCTCTCCTTTGCCGGGCCGTGGTTCCACGGCGCCGATCCGGTTCGGGTTTTGCGGTTCACCGAAGACCTGGAGCGCCTCAAGGCGGAGACCTCCGAAGGCCCCTTCTTCGAGGAACGGATCCGCCGGCACTTTCTGGAGAATCCCCACCGGGTCCTCTTCCGGCTCCTGCCCGATCAGACCATGGAGGAGGAGGAGAGCCGCCGGGTGGCCGGGGAGCTGGAACGGATCCGCTCGGCCCTGGCCCCCGGGGAGATCGAGCGGCTGAAGGCCGATGCCCAAGCCCTGGCCGCCCGCCAGGAGGCCGAGGAGGATGTCTCCGTCCTCCCGACGCTGTCGGTTTCGGACATTCCGCCCCATGTCCCCGCCCTCCGGGAGACGCGGCGGCACGAGGGGCTTCGGGCCGACTGTTACGAGCAGCCCACCTCCGGCATCTTCTACTTCACCGCCGCCGCGGGGGCCGGGGGCATGGCGCCGAGGCTCCTGCCCCTGATGCCGTTTTTCTGCTACGCCTTCACCCGGATCGGATCCACCCTGCGCGACTATGTGGACATGGCCCATCAGATCGATACCTATACCGGCGGCATCGGCGCGGCCGTCCACGCCCGCACCGTGTTCGACGCCCCGGGCACCTGCCTGCCCTTCGTCACCCTCAACGGCAAGTGCCTGGTCCGGAACCAGGAGAAGATGTTCGACGTCCTGAAGGAGATGGTGTCGGCGTACGACTTCACCGATCTGGGCCGCATCAAGAGCCTCCTGCTGGAGTTCAAGGCGGGGCTCGAATCGATGGTGGTCCGCCAGGGGCACCGCCTGGCCATGACCCTGGCATCCCGCCATTTCTCCCCCACCCATGCCCTCAACGAGATCTGGAGCGGGATCCATCAGCTCAAGGCGATCAAGGAAGTCGCGGAGAACATCGACGACGGAAAGCTCCGGACCCTTGCCGAGGATCTGACCGCCATCGGCGGGCTTCTCTTCACCCGGCCCAACCTCCGGATGGCCCTGATCGGGGAGGAACAGCCCCTGGCCGCGGCCGTCTCCCCGGCGACCGCCCTGGTCGACGGCCTGGACCGGGAGGGCGAGGAGCGGTTCTCCCCGCCGGTGGTGGAACGGGAGGAGGCCGTTCCCCGGGAGGGGTGGTCCACCCACACGGCCGTCTCCTTTGTCGCCAAGACCTTCATGGCCGCCCGCATGGCCCACGAGGACGCCCCGGCCCTGGCCGTGATCGGAAAGCTGCTGCGGTCCCTGTTCATCCACCGGGAGATCCGGGAGAAGGGCGGGGCCTACGGAGGGTTTTCCATCTACAACGCCGAGAGCGGGACCTTCGCCTTCGGCTCCTACCGGGATCCCCACGTGGTGACCACCCTCGACGTCTACCGCCGGGCCGCCGACTTCATCCGTTCCGGCCAGTACAGCGACCAGGATATCGAAGAGGCGATCCTCCAGATCTGCTCGGACATCGACAAGCCCGACCCGCCGGGGCCGGCGGCCCGGAAGGCCTTTTACCGGAAGCTGCTCGCCCTCTCCGACGAGACCCGGAACGACTACAAGCGGCGGATTCTCTCCATGACCCGGGACCAGGTGATCCGGGCGGCGGAGCGGTACTTCGATCCCGCCGGAACCGCGGCGGTGGCGGTGGTGGCGAGTCCGGAGAAGCTTGCGGCCGCCAACCGGGCCCTGGGGGACGACCCCCTGACCCTCCACCGGATCTGAGCCCCCGGCGATCATGGCGGACGAAGACCGGTACCGCATCGCCGTCATCGGCGCGGGGGCAATGGGCTCATTGTTCGGGGCCATGCTCGGCGCCGCGGCCGATGTCTTCCTCATCGATCCGTGGGAGGCCCATGTGCGGGCCATCCGGAATCACGGGCTGTCCGTGGAGGATCCGGACGGCGTGGTCCGCACGGTCCCCCTGTTCGCCGCCGCCGATCCCTCGGCGGTGGACCGGCCGGCGGATCTGGCGATCATCTTCACCAAATCGGGAGCCACAAGGGAGGCCGGTGAAACGGCCCGGCGGCTTCTCCGGAGCGGGGGAGCGGCCCTGACCCTCCAGAACGGGATCGGCAACGGGGAGATCCTGGCCGGAATCCTCGGAGCGGCGCGGGTGATCACGGGGGTCACCGCCCACGGCGGAACCCTGCTGGAGCCCGGACGGGTCCGCCATGCCGGCCGGGGGCCCACCCACATCGGCGAGACCCCGCACCCGGATCTCCGGCGGTTGGTGGCGACGTTTCGGGAGGCCGGCATCGAGACGGCGGTCTCCGGCGACCTTTCGGCCATCGTCTGGGGGAAGCTGGTGGTCAACGTGGGGATCAACGCCCTGGCGGCGATCCTCCGGGTTCCCAACGGGGCCCTGGCCGACGCGCCAGCCGGCGAGCGGATCATGGCCCAGGCCGTCTCCGAGGCGGTGGCCGTGGCCGGGGCCCTCGGCATCGCGCTGCCCTTTGACGACGCGCTGGAGCGGGTGAAGACCGTCTGTCGAAACACCGGCCCCAACCGGGCGAGCATGCTCCAGGATGTGCTCCGGGGGGCCCCCACCGAGATTTCGGTGATCAACCGGGCGGTGGTTCGGAAGGGGGCGGAGGTGGGCGTCGCGACCCCCTGCAACCGGTTTCTCTCCGAGATCATCGAAGCCCTGGAGGAGACGGCGGACCGGCGGGTGCCGGCCGCCGACAACCCGCCGGGACATCGTTGACACGGCGGCCCGGATCGGGCGTCGTCGCGTTTGACAACCCCGGAGCCTTGGCGTAGAGTGGACCATCGGACCCGAACGGGAGACCGGTCCCATTATCATAAACAGACAGCGTCAGGAGGTCGCCATGATGGAGAGACAGGATGTGATCAACATCGCCGAAGGACTGCGCCTCATCGAGGAGGGGGTGGAGAAGATCCAGGGGGTCATGCGGGAGAAGAAGATCAAATCGCTCCAGGAGGTGGCGGCGGAGCTGATCCCCATCTTCAAGCGGGACGACGACACCCTCACCGATGACGTCATGAAACATCTCGATTAGGCCGGTCCACGGGTCCGGAATCCCCCGGACCCCTTTTCCGGCAAAGATGCGCTCCCCCGCGGGCTCCGGGGGACGCCGCATATCCCGGGCGGCGCGGGAACGCGCCGCCTTTTTTGCGCCGGGTTCCCGCCAGGCGCCGGATTCAGACCTCGATACCGTACTTTTTGATCTTCCGCCACAGGGTGGAGCGGTGCATCTTCAGGGCTTCGGCGGTCCGCCCCATGTGGAAGCGGTTCTCCCCGAGCGCCGCCATGATCCGGTCCCGTTCGAAACCCGCTCTTCCCGCCGGCGTATCGGGCGGCTCCGGGCCGGGCTCCCGGACAGGTTCTTTCGAGGGTTCCGGCCGGGCCATCGGGTCGGCTTTCCGAATCAGGGACAGGGGAAGGTGGTCCCGTTCGATGGCGCCGCCCTGACAGATGATCAGGGCATGCTCCAGGATGTTCTCCATCTCCCGGATGTTCCCCGGGTAGTCGTAATTGAGAAGCACCTCCATCGCCTCCGGCGAGATCTCCTCCACCGTCGTGGACCGGGTGGCGCGGAGGCGCTGGACGATGTGGGAGATGAGCAGTGGGATGTCCGCCCTCCGCTCCCGGAGGGGGGGCAGGTCGATGCGGATCACGTTGAGCCGGTAGAAAAGGTCCTCCCGGAACCGCTTCTGTTTGACCAGGCTCTCCAGATCCTGATTGGTGGCGGCGACGATGCGGACATCCACCTTGACCGTCTTCCGGCTCCCCAGCGGGTAGAACTCCCGGGACTCCAGGACCTGGAGAAGCTTGGCCTGGAGGGAGAGGGGCAGGTCCCCGATCTCGTCCAGGAAGATGGTGCCGCCGTCCGCGTCCTGGAACCGGCCGGGCTTGTCCCGGTCGGCGCCGGTGAAGGCCCCCCTGGCGTAGCCGAACATCTCCGATTCCAGCAGGGTGTCCGGCAGGGCCGCGCAGTTGACCTTGACCATGGGTTGCCCGGCCCGGTCGGAGGCGGTGTGGATCACCCGGGCCAGGAGGTCCTTCCCGGTGCCGGTGGGCCCTTCCACCAGCACCGTGGCGTCGCTGGCGGAGATCACCGGGAGGATCTTGAAGATCTTCTGCATGGCCGGATCCCGCCCCACCACGTCGTAGAAGGTGTACTGTTCCTTGATGGCGCTGTTCAACTGGTAGAGCAGGGAGAGGTCGGTGAGGGTGGCCAGCCCCCCCACGGTCCGGCCCGATTCGTTCTTGAGGGCCATGTAATCGGCCCGGATGGGGATCACCCGCTGCTCCCGGGTCACCAGCTCCCCCTCCCGGGTCAGCTTCGACCCCTCCCCGCCCCCTTCTTCCAGAAGCGAGAACTCCGGACAGAGGGGGTCCCCGAAGAGGGCGGCGCAGGTCTTGCCCAGGATCTCCTCCCGGGGATATCCCGTGATGGTCTGGGCCATCCGGTTGAAGAAGGTGATGTGGCCCCCGCGGTCCACGGTGAGGACCCCGATGTCGAGGTTGTCGAGGATCATCTTCAGCCGCCGGTCCTCGTACCGGACCCGGCTGATCAGGTCCTTGAAGGGCGAATAGTCCTGGAAGACCTCCATGCAGCCCACCGTCCTGCCGTCGTCGTCGGGGATGGGGCAGACGATCTTGGTCAGGCTCCGGGTCCCCCCCTCGCCGTCGGGAACCGACACCTCGAAACTGACCGGCTTCTGAAGCTTCTGCAGAGGGGTCCCCAGGGGACAGTCCCCGGCGCAGAGCACATCCAGGAAAACATCGTGGCAGGGACGGCCCACGGCCTCCGCCTCCCGGAGACCGGTGATCAGCTCGGCGGAGGCGTTCATGGCCTTCACCTTCCGCCCGGTGGAGAGCATCAGGACGCCGATGGAAAGGTAATCGAAGACGGTCGCCAGTTGGCGGAACCGGAGGAGGGGGTCACCCATCCGCTGTGTGGGCGGGGATCCGGATGGTGAAGGTGGAGCCGGCCCCCGGTGTTGAATCGACCCAGATGGCCCCGCCGTGCTCGTCCACCATCTTCTTGGTGATCATCAGGCCGATGCCCGTCCCCCGGGACCCCTTGGTGCTGAAGAACCGTTGAAACAGCTTCTCCTGGATCTCCGGATCCATGCCGCTCCCCGTATCAATGACGCGGTACTCCACGCCGCACCGGTTCCAGGTGTCGACCCGAAGGGTGACCCGCCGGTCCTCCCCGCCGTCCCGTTCCTCCCCCCTGGCGTCGGTCCAGGCGTCCAGGGCGTTGGAGACGAGGTTGACCAGACACAGGTGGATGCTCTCGGGATCGAGGGTGACGGAGGGAAGATGGGCGGGGGCGTCCAGGGTGAGGTCGATCCCCTTCTCCCGGGCCCGGGCGGACATCAGGCCCACCACCTCCTCGGCCGGAGCCCGGGGGTCGGACGGACGCGGGTCGAGTTCCGGCGGCTTGGCGTAGTTGAGCAGATCCATGGACAGGTTCTTGATCTTCTCCACGTTCCCCTTGATCATCTCCCAGCCCTGGAGCAGATACGCCTTGTTGTCGAGTTCGATCCCCTTCTCCAGGACGAACCCGCCCCCCTTGAGCCCGCCGGCGATGTTCTTGATGGCGTGGGAGAGGCCGGCCACGGTCTGGCCGATGGCGGCCAGCCGCTCCGCCTCGATGAGCTTCCGGCTCTTCTCCTCCACCATCGCCTCCAGGTTTTCGGTGTACCGGCGCAGCTCCCGGCGCATGATGATCCGCTCGTTGGCCCGTTTCAGGGCGATCTCCAGGGCCTCGTCGTTGATCGGCTTGGTGACGAAGTCGGTGGCTTCGAACTTGAGGCTCTTGATGGCCAGGTCGATGTCCCCGTGGCCCGTGATCATGATCACTTCCGTGTCCGGGCTCTCCTCCTTGATCCGCTGCAACAGGGTGATGCCGTCCATGCCCGGCATCTTGATATCCGTCATGACGATGGGCGGCCGGTGCTCCCGGAAGAGCCCGAGGGCCTGTTCCCCGTTTTCCGCCGTATGGACCGTGTATCCACTGTCCATGAGGGAGATGCCGAGCACGGTCCGGATCCCGGCCTCGTCATCCACCAGTAGAATCGCTTTATTCTCCATGGACCTCGTCCGGTATGGGAAAATCGATGGTGAAGCAGGTCCCCTCCTCGGGTCTGGAAAAGACCTCGATGGTGCCGCCGCATTCCTGGATGATCCCGTAGCTGATGGAGAGGCCGAGTCCCGTCCCCTTGCCCACCTTCTTGGTGGTGAAAAACGGCTCGAAGATCCGGTCCACCACCTCCTTGGGAATGCCCACCCCCGTGTCGCGGATTCCGATCCTCACGGACGCCTCCTCCGACGAAGAGGTCAGGGTGATTTTTTTTTCATGCCGGTCGGGGAAGGGACGGTTCTCCCACTCTTCGATGGCGTCCCGGGCGTTGATGAGCAGATTGATGAAGACCTGCTCCAGCCGGCTGTGGTCCCCCATCACCCGGGGAAGGTTTTCCTCGATCTCCCAGGCCACCTCGATCCCCCGGACCTTCAGCTGCTGGCTGAAGATGTCGAAGGCGCTTGTGAGGATGTCGTTGATCCGGACCGGCTCCAGGGCCATGTCCGACTTGCGGCCGAACTGTCGCATGTGGTTGATGATCTTGGTGGCCCGGTCCACGTGGCTGTCGATCTCCTCGGACATGGTCAGGAGGATTTCGTCCCCGATGGGCTGGTTCTTTTTGATCTTCTTCATGAAAAAGGAGCTGGCCGTCTTGATCACCGACAGGGGCTGATTCAGCTCGTGGGCCACGCCGGTGGCCATCTCCCCCAACGTGGCCATCTTGCTGGCCTGGATCAGCTGCTGTTCCGCCTCCAGCCGTTTGGTGATGTCGCTGGTGGTGACCAAAAGGACGCGCCGGCCGTGGTATTCGGAGGGGGAGATCCGGATGTTGACGAAGATGGACCGGCCGTCCTTCCGGGACTGCCTCGCTTTGTCGATGCCCGAAAGATCCTGGATCCGGGCGGCGTATTCCGCGCGGTCCTTCTCCCGGAAGAGATCGGGAAAAGGCCGGTCGATGATCTCGGCCTTGGGATAGCCGTAGACCGGGCTGACGCTCTCGTTGCAGTCGAGGATCCGGAGGTCCTCCGGATCGAGGACGAAGACGGGGTTGGGAATGTTGTTGAAGATGGCGTAGTATTTCTTCTCGGACTTTTCCAGCTCCTCTTCGAGCTTCTTGCGCCGGGTGATATCGAGGCTCATCTCCATGGCCGCCACGATCTCCCCGTTTTCGTCCCGGACGGGGGAGGTGGTCACGAGCCAGTGGAAGTCCTTGCCGTACTTGTTCCTTCCGCTCTCTTCGCTCACGTGGACCCGGCCGTCCTCGAAGGTCCGCTCCACCGGGCAGACCACGCATTTTTCCGTCCGCCCCTTGTAGGCGCGGAAACAGTAGTCCTCCGGTTGGGGGTCGAAGTTTTCGGCGAACTGCTGGTTGTATTTGATCAGCTTGTAATCCCTGCCCTGGACCGTGATGAGACAGGGGACCTGTTCGAAGAGGGCCTGGTATTCGTCCCGCTGCTGGTTGAGCTGGGCCTGCTTCTGGCCGATCTCCCGGCGCATGTGGTTGATGGCCTCGGCGAGCTGGCCGATCTCGTCGTCGAAGGGGCGGGTGATCCGGGTCTGGTAATCCCCTTCGGCGATCCGCAGGGTGCCCCGGATCAGCCGCCGGATGGGCTGATTGACGAACTTGAGCACCAGGATGAAGATGATGGCGGCGGTGACCAGGAACATGGTCACGGCCAGGGTGATCACCCCTTTTTCGAACCGGAGGATCTCCCGGTTGGCCTCCTGGATGGAGACGACCACGTCGAGGGCCCCGAGGATCGATTTGTCCACCGGATGGACGTGGCATCCGCCGTTGGTGCAGTCGGGCTCGTTGCGGATGGCGCTGATGACCCCCAGCATGGGGCCGCCCTCGGGGGACTGGAAGAACCGGACCCGGTTCCGAAGATCGATCTCCACCAGCGGCGGGTCGGTCTTGTGGCAGATGAAGCAGGCCTCGTCCCTGATGTTGGTGACCTGGTCCACTTCGCCGGCCTGGTTGGAGAACTTGATCCGGCCGGCCTTGTTGTAGATGCGGATGGTCTCGATCTCGGGCTGTCTGGCGATGTTGTTGATGATCTGGTTGATGTCGTCCCGGGAGTTGAGCATCATGGCGTAGTGGGCCCCGAGCTTGATGGTGTTGCTGAGGCGGTCGGCGCCGGTGACCAGCTCCCGCATGGACCGCTGTTTCTGGTATTCGATATTGTAGTAGGCCCAGATTGAGATGCTGAGCAGCAGGGTGGCCCCCAGGGCGAAGATGAGCTTCGAGGCCAGGCTGCGTTGGAGGCTTTTTGTGATATTGGTAATTTTCGGCATGGTTTTAAATGGTTGCGAAGTACGCCGGTCGCCGTTCAAGATGCCCTATAGTGTCATAAACGGGGGAGGGGAACAAGGGAAAAAACGGGGAGGGATCGAACCCTGAAAGGTCTGTTTTTATGGCGCGCGCATCCTGAAATCAAAAAAGACGAAGCTGCTCCGGCCCTTTCTTTTTCGAATCCTTGCCGGCCTGTTTCTCGGAAAGCGTCGGCTTCTTTTTCCGCCCGGCCACGCACTCGGCGATGTTTTTCCGTACTAGGCCGGGCTTCAACAGCTCCGCCAATACCGCACGATCCTCTTTTGTGACCCATCCCAAATCCCCGTCCGCCTTTTGTTTTCCGATGACGCCTCTCAAATCATTCCCCGCGTCATCATCCCAGTGCGGAAAACCTTTGTTTTTTATTTCCGCTTCAAGCGCGCTTAGAAAATCATCAATCGAAGGGCCGACGACATGTAATTTCTGCCATTGATCAGCAGGCAAAATGACATCCAGAACGATCAGCCCCATGAGAATGGGTATTGCCCCTTGATAGCGCTTCATCTGGTTCAGAAGACGGTTGATCCGGAGCCAATTGGTCCAACCGCGCGTTTTTGCTTCGGAAGCGACCAAAAACAAATCCTGTAAAAAGGGAAGCTTTTCCCAGTCCCGCAATGTGACGGGTATATCGTAATAATAATGGGCATCAAACTTTTTGGCGTTTTTCCATTTGTCTTTCTCGGCGTCGGAAACAGGCCAGAGATCGGGATTGGCGATATACAACAGGGACTGATACAATCTGGGTGGTTGGGCGTCTTTTGCCCATAAACACCATTTCCTCTCCATTGCGGGGGTCCAGAGCGGCCAAGCGTTCATTGGTTCTCCGGCATATCGTCCGTGAACATATTTGATGCAATCCCGTCTGTTTAGAAGACGGTCCGATTGGGCCAGCACAGGATCGATCTTCTGAAAACGCCGCGCCCACCCGTAGACGGAAGGCGCAAGCTGAATGAATTCCTTTCTTGTTGCGACAGCCATCTGAACATTGACTTCCTTAAATCTTCCATCGGCTCTTTCCATCAAAAGCGTCACGATATCTTTCTGATGGCAAATCTGTTTTTCCTGAACGATTTCCATGACAATATCGGACGCTGTCGTCTCGGACCATGGTCTTTCCAAACGCCAGTACGGTTCTTTTTTTTGCAATTCACGCCCCGCGCCGGCATCTCCGGGCGCCGCATCCTTCGCCGGTTTTACAACGTCTCCATTCGGAGACCAGCGTTCGTTTCCGCCGCATGTGAAAAGATGGGGCCTTCCGGCAAGAACCTCGGCGGCGGTCTCCGGCGTCAAACGGTCGTCTTCATAGGCCTGATTATAGTCTTCAATGATGTGATCCAGGGGAGCGGATTCCGCCCGAAACCTGTGCAACATCATCAGGTGCAGGCGGATGGACCGCA
>CAYSLC010000087.1:0-20637 GCA_964431545.1 uncultured Desulfobacteraceae bacterium
TATGCGAGGGTCAACCCATCTCAGGGGATTGAATCGCTGTTTCGGCTATATGATCGCCATAAGTTCCAAAGGTTGCCGATATGCATCGGCATTGGTTTAACACAAAGTCAAAAAGGCGTGGAATTCCTCTTGAATGAGGCAAAGCGGTTGAAACCACTGGGCGAAGATATTTACGCGCAGCTCTCTGGTTTAAAAGCGGCCAACTATCGATTGGACACAGATGAAATCAAGTGGTTTTTAAACACGGATCTCAACAGGGAAGAGTTCATCTCCATCACGCAACTTCAGGCGAATGTAAGCAGAACCGATTTGATCGACATTTATCACTCTTCTATGATTGGGAGATCCTACGCGATCCAACATGTATTCGGATACCCAGCTCTGCACATGGATGCCTTGCAGGATATCATTTCCGCAGAGATCGAAAACAGACATTACCAATATGTTTATCACCTCATGATGTCAGATCGCATGCGAACAACCCAGAACCGGACCTTACAGGAATTCCGAGAAAAGACCATTTCGAAAGTGACCCCGTTTTTGGACTCCCCCCCATCTCGTTGATATATACCTCTCAGGAGGGGGGGCCGCTTAAGGCTTTTTGCATAATGTGTGAGATGTCGGTTGGTGTACGTTGCGGCAATCGACCTCAGTAAAAGGAAATGGATAATCATGTTACGAAGCAGCATGCAACTATTGATTATCGGTTGTATCCTATGTCACTGCCCTCTCCTTTGTTCCGCATATGCGGAAGAAGATGATGTCTGGCAGAATTTGGGTTTATATGGCGGTCAAGTGCTCGATATCGCAATTGATCCATCAAATCCCGACAAGATGTTCGCCGCCACCTATTTTGGTGACGGCTTATTCATGACGACAAATGGCGGCAAGTCCTGGGAACCGGCCGGCACCAACATCCTCAATGAATCGTCCATAACCGAAACAGACGGTGCCGTCATTAACCGGCGGGTGAATGCGATCGACATTGCCCCCAGCGACAGCAATGTCGTGTGGGTGGTCTACGCCTATTGGGCCCTGGTGAGCCGAGATGGCGGTCTGTCGTGGGAGTTGATCGAAAATCGGGATATACAACGCGACTGCCTGGCCTGTATCCCCAACGACTTTGCGCGTTACTGTATTACCGTTACAATCGACCCGAATGATCCGGAAATTGTATACATCGGAACCGCAGGCGCCAACAGCCAGTACGGTTCGGGAGCGATTTATAAAACAACCGATGGCGGTTCTAACTGGGAAAAAATGAATGGCGGCCGGAATTTCGATTACACGGTGAAGGACATCGATGTGGATGCATCAAACCGGGAGATCCTATGGACCGTCACCAACAGCGAATTTATGGATGGGAATCACGGCTCATTATATCGCAGTGAAAATGGCGGGGAGAGCTGGGACAAAATTCATACCTGGGACATCAACACCTATTGGGCCGTCGCCGCTCAGCCGGGGACCTCGGATACGGTTTTCACGGCCTCTACCCTGGGCGTCGAAAAGCATTTTCGAGATCGGGACGGGTGGCAGATTCAACTCCCCGACCCGTGGGACCCCTCCGACTTTCCCGTCTGGCCGGACCCCGAGGAACCCTATCGATTCGCTGCAAGAGATATCGCGTTTTCCACCGAAAATCCATCCGTTGTATATGCGGCCTGGGGAAGTTCAAGAGCCCCGAAAATCTCCAGAAGCGCCGACGGCGGTCAAACCTGGACGACCTATGCACTGGAGAATGATTTTATCACAAGTGAAATCTATACCATAGCAATCCACCCTCAAGACACCGATACCATCATTGCCGGCGACATATCACTGGGGATCTCCCAAAGCCGCGACGGCGGCAATACATGGTCTTCGACCAATAACGGCATCAATGCCGTCATCGCCTATTGCCTCTCCGACAACCCGCATGAGCAAACCGGTGTTGCGGCCGGTACCTCGTCCGGCTTGTTCCTCAGAACCGCAGCAGGGGATTGGAAAATGGTTTTCCCTGAAAAAACAAGAGCGTTCGCGTTCCATCCGACCCAACCCGGCCACCTATTCGTCGGCGCACAACGGCGAATCTTCAGATTGGCAGATGAACGGGTTGAATCGGAAAGCAACCGGTTGGCCAATGAGGGCAGGGTAACGGATATCGCCATTCACCCAGATACCCCAGAGACGGTTTTCGCGACCTTTAGTGGACCTCAGTCCGGCGAGATATACCGGAGCCTGGATGGCGGCTCGGTGTTCAGCAAGATCTTCAGAGTCGATTCCCCGCTGAATGTCATCGTGATCGATCCCCTCAATCCCAATCATCTCTATGCCGGAAGCGGGGATTTCTATGGCCTCAATGAAGCGGGCGAAATATTCGAGAGCGTCGATGGTGGTGACATATGGGAACCACTCGGATTTCCGGATGTCGTCAATGATCTGGTAATCGATCCTGAAAACCCACGGGTAATGTACGCGGGATGTGGCAGGAATGCCGGCACGGAAACCCCCCTGTATAAAAGCAGCGATGGCGGTGAAACCTGGGAGACGTCTTTTGAAGGCATCACAATAGGACAATTCAACGCGGTGACCGACTTGGCATTTCATCCACATGACAAAGGGGTTCTGTATGCCGGTACGTTTGAAAAAGGTGTTTACATGTCGGTCAATGGCGGCGGTCAATGGCTGAGCCTCGGTACCCCCAAATATGATGTTTTTGCCATTTCAACCTCGACGTTTTCCTCCCCTCCGGATACGGATGAAAGACTCCAGAGCGGGCCATCCGAAAGGTCGTCACCCAGCGATGACAGTAGTTCTCTATTTGCAGGGACTCAGGGCGGCGTTTTGCAATGTACCGGAACAGGGGTTGTAGCCGGGCGGATTTTGGATTCATCCACGCAAACCGAAATCAACGATGCATTGATATCAAACGACTTAGGGCTATCAACTCATAGTATAGAGGGAGACTACATGATGGTCTGTCCGGCCGGACAAGACTATGCGTTCACTGCTGACGCCGATCAATTCCGCAGTTCGACGCAAGGAGGCGTGAACGTGTATGGTGGGGATGTCAATTGGCTCGATTTCCAATTGACATCCGGAGATGATGCCTCGCCCATCGACGATCAACCCCGGAGAAGATGGGATGAGGACTACGCTGGAGACGGGGGCAGCTATTGCTTTATTTCGGTTTCATCCTTCGACCGTGATGTCAATGATGAAATAGAATCCGGCACATTCCTCCTGTGGATTGGCTGCATCATATTGTTTTTTCTACCCATATTTCTTCGTTTTGTTCCATCTTGCAAAAAAACAATGTGTACGTTCATTTGTTCCGTTTTTTTTGGGAGCATCCTCGTCATCAATCTAACCCCCAACCCGGTGAATGGCGCAACCCTCTTCCAGAATGTGGGCATTGCCTCCTCACCAAATCCCGTTGGCTCAGGGGCGCGCGCAGTCGGTATGGGAGGCGCGTTTATCGGTGTCGCCGATGATGCAACCGCCGCGTCCTGGAATCCGGCCGGCTTGATGCAATTGGACAAGCCCGAAATTTCCATGGCCGGGACATTTTTCAGTTGGCAAGAGGATCTATCCTCATCTGCGCATCCGGAATCCGACACGGAAGCAACAAACGAAAAGATGAATCTGAACTATTTTAGCGCGGCCTACCCATTTCATTATTACAAAAATATGGTCATTTCCCTGAACTACCAAAGGCTGTTCGAATTCGAACGTGAATTTGGCTATACATTCCATACCACCACGCCCGATCTAGATATTGTTGAGAAAAAGCAATATGATCAAAGTGGCTACATCAGTGCCCTCGGTTGTGCAGGCGCCATTGCCTTGACCCACTCTCTTTCGCTCGGGCTTACGGTCAATGTCTGGACCGACGAACTGGCTTGGGATAACGGATGGGAGGAAAAACTTCACGAACGCGCCATCGGGAAGTTTTCCAGCGGTGCCACGGTGATCACCGATACCCATATCAGTGATGAATATTCTCAATTCCGTGGGGTGAATTTCAACTTCGGTTTTCTGTGGAACATCACGAACCAGTTGTCCCTTGGCGCTGTGTTGAAAACGCCTTTTACGGCATCGCTTCGTCATGAATTTACGTTATCCCAATACCAGACCCAGGTAGGCCGTGATGATTGGGATATCGAGAGTCACGAACGTACAAGAGAATATATCGATCTGGATATGCCCCTATCCTACGGCATGGGACTGTCCTATCGATTTTCAGACGCATTTACGGCGGCGATCGACATCTATCGAACCCACTGGAGCAATTATGCCCTGGAGGACTCCGAGGGCAATCGGTTCAACCCGATCGATGGCAACCCCTACAGCGAATCCGACGTTGACGATACGACCCAAATCCGAATGGGCGCCGAATATTTGATTATCAAGCCCAAAACCGTCGTACCGATCCGCTTTGGCGTTTTTTACGACCCCGAACCATCAGGAGGATCTCCAAAGGACTATTTTGGTTTTTCCCTTGGCTCCGGTTTTGCCTACAAGAAACTGATTTTCGACGCCGCTTACCAATTCAGGGCTGGCGTCGGCGTAAACTCCGATAATTTGATACCCGCTTCTGAAGGTGATTTTTACCAACATACCTTGATGTCGTCTTTGATTATCCATTTTTAAGGGCGCACAGGATTACGCAACACCGCTTTTTCCATTCTGTGATCGGGATGTCAAAAATCGAAACATCCGAGGTTTTGGCCTGCCCCCTCGATTGATTCGAACCCCTTTTATTTTTGATTCGAAATGCTTCGGCATTGCCGATAGCCAACATGGAAACGCTTATGATGAATTCGATTGTGACGTTCGACCAACACCAGGACATCTCAAGCATCACGCGCACGCTTCATCAATTGTCTCTTATGCTTTTGTCATCGACTTACCAGTCGCTGTCCACTTCGGAAATCGACAGCGACGACCGCATCCTGGATGCCGTATCGGAACTCACCTATGCCGACTTCCGCCACCACGAACGTCCTGTTTTCCTGCTATCCGAAATCTGTCGGCTATTGATCAAGAAAGGCGATCATCGGTCTTTCAAACGCTGCCTGGATTTGTCCTATAAAATATACGCGTTCAAAACCCAACTCAACGAATCCTGGTATATATCCTATCTCTATAAAGGGATCGCTCAGATTGGAATGGGAACGACCGACACCGGCATCACCAATATCATATTCGCTCTGTCGGAGCATTCCGACATGGAAATCTGCCCGGAGGATGAAGCCCTCGGCTACTGGGCCATCATGAGTGCGGCCATCTCAAACCGAAACCTCGAGATGGCGCTCAAATTTGCCATTCGATGGCAAAAAGCGGCCACCGTGGCCGGCCTCAAAAACGAAATTTTCCGGTCCCGCCTTGCCATTCAAATTCTGCACCTGCTGTTTGGAGACCAGGAGGCCTGCTACAGAGGGCTTGCGACACTGGGAATCGACTCACTGATGTCATGGCAGCCGGTAGAAGAACACCTCCGGCAGTGGACCCATTCATTGCTTTCAGGCAGTTGCCTTGAAAATCTGAATGATGGGCCCATAGAAGAACCTTTCCCTTTATTCGCCGGTGTCAAATGGCACCGATCCAGCTCAGTTCCCCCCGGCCGTGAGGTGGGCGATTTCGCCTTTCTTTGTCAATTGCGCCGTAATTACTGCAACGCCGCATCGATCGAAGCCTTGTCCGCCCAGGAAATGGAGCGTTCTGCCGAACAATTGGCTCAATGGGAATTGCCGATCCCGCTAAGGGAATTTGAAACCCGGATGAGGGAAAAAGACCCGGGCGTTTACCACCAGTTCACCATGACCCGGGTCCTGGGCAAGTACCGAACCATGTCGGTATTCCGCAAGGAATCGAAGCCCTCTGAAGTGGCCCTGCGAGACGACGCCATCCTGTTGACAATGGACATCCGAAAATTTTCCACGATGTGTGAGAAATACCCCCCCCAGAAAATTTTCGAAATCATCAACCCCCTCTTCAGGATCATGAACGAGGAGTTGGAGAAAGCCGGCGGCAGCATTCTTGAGTACGAGGGCGATTGCATTATCGTCGCTTTCAACACTTTTCCGGGCCAGCAATCGGACATCAAAGACATCCTGTCACGGGCCGTCAACTGCCTCCGCCAGGTTCGGATTCATAGCGCTCTTTCCCTGCAGGCCGGTCTGCCGGCACTGAATATTGGCATCGGAATTGCCCAGGGAACAGTGGCCATGGGCTATGTCGGCGGGCTTTCCCGGTGTCACCTGACCCTTATCGGCAACGCGATCAACCTGTCGGCCCGCATCGAATCGGAAACAAAGGACGCCCCGTCCCCGATCCTCGTTTCACGGACATGTTTTGGCGATAAGGATCCGGAGATCTGGGCCCAACCGGAAAGCGTCATGTATTCCTTCCGGGATTTATCAGAACGGCCCATCAAGAACATGCAGCCCGTCTATCTGTACGGCATCGCCCCGCTCCTGGCGTACCGGGTCGATTTCGTCCCCATGGGGTTTGTGGCCCGTGCTGAAAGGGGGGTTGTGTACATTGATACAGGAAACGCCACTGGTTTGGGAATTATCGACCACCATTACCCAGGGTGCAGCGCCGGCAGCGCATGTGAACTTCTGCTGCGCAACCCGCAATTCCTTCTGGATCATCTTCAAGACCTGGCCAATGCCGAAATTGAGTTCAGACTTCATGAAATGCCGGATATCGATTGTGTCGCCACCCTCTACGCTGCCTTTGAATTGATGACTCCGGAGCGATTTCACCGCAAAGAAGCGCTTGAGAAAATTGCCGACTACGTCAGTCGGATCGATCAGGGCAAGATCCCCGATCCGGACCATCTCGACCATTCCCTTTACGGCATCTTCATGGCCCATCAGGCCCGCATGCAAAGTGACCATTTCGCACGGGTTGATGCGGGACTGGAAAAACCTGAAAAGGTCCATTTAAAGCTGTTGCGGGCCGGGCTGCGGGTCTTGGATGCAGCGATGTACCTCATGGAGAGTATCCCTTCAGCCGAACCTACTTCGGTGTTCCGCCACCGTCCAAACTGGTTTACGACGGAACAGGAGGATATCCGGCTGGATCGCAGCCTCTACGAGGCGGATTTGAACCATCCGGAAAGCGGAGAGTTTGCTGCTCGGATCAACATCGGGAACAACGGGGAAACCCGCCGGGTCATCGGCCTCTGGCTCACCAATCCCAGAAGCGCGTTTTTTAAACAATGGGCGCGCAACGACTGTCAGGCTCCCGGCGGGCAAGGCTATCCGCTGATGTCGATTGACCGGTCGGGTAAGGGTAGAAACCGATTCATTTTAAGTGTTGACCCTGAATCGGGTACAAATTTGAAAGGGCTCGGGGAAATTCTCGAAGCCCATGAAGCTGAAAAACGGAACATTCTCGGAAAACAGCGACCGATCCATCCTGTCCGCCCGCCTGCCGACAATTCCGACCCTTGGTACTTCGGACAGGGACATCATTACACCATCGTTGATTCCCCTCGGGATGGCACGGTATTAACTGCCGAGGAGGTGAAAAATATTCTTGGAGAATGGTGAAGCGGTCTCTCCTTTTCGCTCCCGTGGGCATTACAGACAAACAGACTCAGGGGGACTAGGGATATGGCCGCCGAAAAGGTCCTCAGGGGCAGCCGGGGCACCCCCTCCAACTCCTGCCAGTGGCAGCGGCCCCGGAAATGCCGGAAGAAAAGGGGGGAGGGGGACAGTTAGCCGAACCCCAAACACCCCGTCATCTCCGCATGCTTCCGCGTGGCCGGATACTGCCGGCAGATCTCCGGTTTGACGTCGTGGATGGCACAGATCCACTTTATGGTTCCAGGGACGTTCCGTAGCCAGGGGCAGACCTCGGCGTACCGGGCCGTCCCCGGTTCCCGCCAGATGCTGTAGACCGGTTCGCCGTCGGCGCCCCGGTCTTCCCGGACCCACGCCAGGATGTCGTCCCGCCCCATCCGCCGCCACTGCGCCACATCGTCGGCGGTCATCTGATGCCGGTAATCGAGTCGCCGGCAGCAGTCGCCGCATTGCCGGCATCGGTAGGCTTCCATGCCGGTGTCGATCCAGATGCCGTCTTCGCCGTCGCCGTTGCGGCCGGCACTGGCCGAGGTGCGGAAGACCCGGCCGCAGATCCCCGCCAGTTGGGATAGCGGCGGTGGATGCGTTTTCAACCTGCGGCAAAGACGTTCCCGGAGATCTTCAGCGCTGATGCGGCGCATCCGCTTGCCCGCTGAAATCCAGAAACCGTCGCCCCCAGGATCCAGAGACACGGCGCCCTCCGGCCCCAGAATGAGAGGGCTCACGTCCCGGAACAGCCGGATCTGGAGCGGATACATCCTGAAATCATGGCAGATGGCCGCCGCGGCCTCCGAAGCGGTGAGAAATTCTCCATGCAAGGCGATCAACGATCCACGGATACGATGTCCGGTTCGGGGAAATACTTTTCGGCGATCAAGCGCGTCATCCGGACGCCGCACCGGTGAATGGCGTCCGCCTCGGCCTGGACGATCCCCATGCCCCGGCCGCACAACTCGCCAAAACCGGCCTCCGGTTCAGGCATCCCGGGGCCAGGTGGCCTGGATGCGGGTCCCCCTTCCCCGGGCCGACTCGATGGCGAAACGCCCTCCGGACAATTCGGTGCGCTCTCTCATCCCGGAAATCCCCAACCCCCGGTCCGGACCGGCGGAAGAGATCGACCTCAAATTGAACCCCGCGCCGTCGTCGGTCAGCGACAGGAGGATGCCCCGGTCGTCGGTTCCCAGGGACAGCGTCACCTTTTTGGCCCGGCTGTGTTTGGCGACGTTGCTCAGGGCCTCCTGAACGATCCGGAAGATGACGATTTTGAGGGATTCGGGAATATGTTTCTCCTCGATATCGATGGTCTGGTCGATGGTGAGATCGGGGCAACCCGTTTGCAGTATCCGGCAACACCACCCCACGGTCGTGATCAGGCCCAGATCGTCCAGCAGGGAGGGCCGCAGACCGTTGCAGATCCGCCGCACTTCTTCGACGGTCTCCTGAATGGTCGGAACAAGGGCGTCCATGTCCGCCGCCATCTGCGCTTTCGTGATCCGATGCCGGTAGCGTTCCAGGGCGGTCTCCACCTTCAGCTTGATGAGGAGCAGCGACTGGCCGATGCTGTCATGGAGGTCCCCGGCGATCCGTTTCCGCTCTTCTTCGTGGGCATGGAGCAACCGGGAGGAGAGCCGGCGCAATTTCTTCTCGGAGGACCGCAAGGCCTCTTCGGCCCGCTTGCGCTCGGTGATATCCAGGAAGGAGACCATGCTATTGGCGGTACCGGGCTGCATCGCCACCGTGACAAAGACCTCCCGGGTCCGCCCCTGGGCGTCCAGGAACCGGCTCTCGTAATTGCGGGGCGCCTCTTCCGGGCTGACGCGACGGAGATGATGATAGGTCTGCATTCGTTCCAACTCTTCCGCAACGATGAAATCCCGCCAGGTCATCCGGCCCTCGATCTCGGCTTTGGTCCGGCCCGAGAGCCGCTCGAACTCCGAATTGACCAGGGAAATGGTGTTGTCCGCTTCCACGACCATGAGGGCCGTCCCCGTGGTCTCGAAAATCGTCCGGTATTTGGCTTCGGAATGGCGGAGTTGCTCCTGGAGCTTTTCTCGTTCGGTGATGTCTTCCACCATCTCAATGGCCGCGACGATCTTTCCAGTTGAATCCGTGACGGGGCTCGAAATGATCCGGTAGTGCCGAATGGTATCCCCGCTCGGCGTATCGGTAATGGCTTCGTGCACCTGGCCGTCACGCAGCGTCTGCACGGTGGGGCAATACGCGCAAATCCCTTCCCGGGCCGGATCGTTGAAGAGATTGTAACACTTTGGTTTCTCCGAAAGGTCGATGTCCGGGACCCATTGCCGCATCTGGCGGTTCAGGGTAAGGACCTCCATGGACGGGCTGATGAGCGACACGCCGATGCCGATGTGTTCCACCAGGCTCCGGTATTTTTCTTCCGACTCCCGCAAGGCGCTTTCCGTTCGCTGCTGCCGCCGGATCTCCTGTTTGAGCTGACGGTTCTTCACCAGCAGTTCGGCCGCCCGCTCGGCCACCATCCGTTCCAGCTTTTCGTTGGTCTGGAGGAGTTCCGATTCCGCCCGTTTCAGCTCCGTGATGTCGTGGCCGATACACATCACCGCCCCGAGCCGGCCTCCCGGGTCGCGAATGGGCTTATTGGTCCAGGCGACCTGTCGGTGTTCCCCGTCCCGGCGGATCACTTCGGATACGATCTCGGCATATCGGTTCGGCTCCGCATCGATTCCCTGAATCAGCCGGTTCAGCCCCTGGCGGTTGGCGGGGGTATCGGCGAGGATCGTCCCGATCACCTCCCGGCCCGTCATCTGATTTCCCGGATAACCGAAGAATCCCTGGCCGTATTCGTTGATAAAGGTGATCCGGGCGTCGCTGTCCAGTTTCAGGATGATGCAACTGGCATTTTCCACCAGTTCGTGGTATTTTGACCGGGTTTCGTGCAGGGCGTCCCGGGTGTGCTGCTGATCGGTGATGTCGATCATCATGGACTGTTTCGAAACCACCCCGTTTTCATGATAGTAGGGGGTGTTGACCACGTAGAACCACCGACCGTCTTTGGGGCTCTGCACCTGCCAGCGAACGGTTTCGCCCTGGAAGACCCGATCGTTGACGCACCAGGGGCAGATCGCATCCCGGTCATGGAGGGCCCGGTAACAGATGTCCCCGGTGGCGTCGTAACCGGTCCGCCGGATGAAGGGTCCGTTCATGTACTCGATCCGGTAGTCCTGGGAACAGACGTAGATATAACCGTCGAAGGCCTCAATGATGCCGTTGAGTCTGAACTTGCACCGGGGCGGAGAGGCGCCGGCCGGACGGCTTGCCCACGAGCGGCCTTCCAGCTCGGCGACCCGTCGGCGCAGAAAGGCCACTTCCTCGGCCAGTTCGCTCTCTGTTGTCTTCATCTGGGTCATGATCCATGAGGGGGCGAGTGGGTTGACAATGGGTGTGATGTAAACAGAATCGCGATGGAGGTCAAGGATTTTCAGATGGAGGGCGGATGGCTGTGACGGTCCTGTTCGTGGTCAATCCCGCATCCGGAGGCGGTGGGGCCGAAGCGCGGTTGCCGGCCATCGCGGCCTACTGCCGGGATCGGGGGATCGAGGCCATCATCCGTCGAACGTCCCCGGAGGTCGCCATCGGCCGGCTGGTCCCCCGCATTCTGACGACGATTTCCAGGCCGGACCGGGTGGTGGTGGTCGGTGGGGACGGCACAGTGACGGAGACGGCCGCGGCCCTGGCCGCCGCCGGTCTTCCCCTGGCCGTCATTCCCCTGGGGACCGGGAACGATTTTGCAAGAGGGATCGGAATGCCCGTTGGCCGGGATCTCCATTCTCTCCTGGAGTTCGCCGTGTCCGGGCGTTACCGGACCATCGATATGGCCCGATACCGGACCGGGGCCGGGTCCGGCATCTTCCTGAACGTCGCCGGCACCGGTTTCGACGCTGCGGTCGTTGAGGCGTCCATGCGGCTCAAGCGGCGGATTTGCCACCCCCTCGTCTATCTTCTGGCGATCCTGTCCGCCCTGCCCCGACTCGGCTTTTCCGACGTCCGGATCGAAGCGGATGGCATCCGCCGCCGGCGCCGGACCCTGCTGGTCGCCGTGGCCAATGGACGCCGGTACGGCGGCGGCATTCGAATCAATCCGGAAGGAACCATGGACGACGGGGTTCTGGAACTGGTGATCTACAGGGCGGTCTCCCCGGTGAGAATGGCCGCCACCCTGCCCCGGTTTCTCCTGGGCCGCCACCGGGGACTGGGCTATCTGGAGACGCTCGCATGCCGCTCAGTCCGGATCGACGCCGATCCGCCGCTGCCCGTCCACGTGGACGGCGACATCCGCGGCAAAACCCCCCTGCGGGCCGAAATCCTTCCCGGCGGGCTGGCCGTCGTGATGCCGCCGTGGTGACGGCCGGAGAAATGCGCCCCCGGTGATCCCATCCGCCATCCATCTCCTGCTCCATATCGCGGTCCCCGGCGCGGTCGCCCGATGGGTTTTCCGGGATCGCTGGCGGCGGGCGTGGCTCATTATGGTCGCGACCCTGATCGTGGACCTGGATCACCTGCTGGCCGACCCGGTCTTCGACCCCGGCCGTTGCAGTATCGGAGCGCATCCCCTTCACTCGCCCTGGATGATCCCCCTTTATCTGGCCATGACGGTCGTCCCATCGACCCGACTCGTGGGGATCGGCCTGGCCATCCACATGGGGTTGGACGGGCTGGACTGCCTCGGGTTCCCCTAATCGGCACAATGAAAAGGAACGGAATGCCCCCACCAACAGATCCACAACGGCCCCTGATCGGCGTCGGCATCATCGTGATGCGGGACGACACGGTCCTGCTGGGCCGGCGACGAAACGCCCACGGTGCCGGCACATGGCAGTTCCCCGGCGGACACCTGGAGTTCAACGAAACCATCGAGGCGTGCGCCCGGCGCGAAGTGTTGGAAGAAACCGGGCTCCGCATCGCCCGTCTTCGACGCGGCCCCTACACCAACGACCTTTTCCATGAAGACGGCAAACACTACGTGACGCTCTACGTCCTGGCAGACTACGCCCATGGGGAATTGACCCTGAAAGAACCGGACAAATGCGACCGGTGGGACTGGTTTTCCTGGGACGACCTGCCCACGCCGCGCTTCACGCCCCTGGCCAACCTCTTGAAGCAGGGATTCCATCCGTTCGCGGAGCGCAAACGGAAGGCGGAGCCGGCGGGGAAGGTCCACAACCTGTTTTCGGAGATCCCGGACACGCTTTCCCATGAGCGGTTTGAAGACATCCTGACATCGGACCATTTCCGGGTCGAACGGATCGTTTCAGCGGGGCACGCGTCTCCCGAAGCGTTCTGGTACGACCAGGAGACCCATGAATGGGTGATGGTACTTCAGGGCAGCGCCGGACTGTCGGTCGAGGGCGTCGAAGGCATCGTCCGGTTACACCCGGGGGATCATCTCCACATCCCGGCCCGGGCCCGGCACCGGGTGGAATGGACCGATCCGGACGGGATAACGATATGGCTGGCGGTCCATTATTGATCATTCACCCAGCAGGCCGATGATTTCTTCGATGGCTCTCTCCAACGTCACCTTCCATCGCATAAATCGTCGGATCCGCCACACCCGCCGCCTCGAACCCCTTCCGCCGCAGCACGCAGCTGTCGCAACCGCCGCAGGCCCGGCCATCGAATGTGGGATCGTAGCAGCTGTGGGTCATGCCGTAATCCACCCCCAGTTCAATGCCTTTCCGGATGATCCCGGCCTTGCTCATGTCCATGAGCGGCGTCCGTATCCGGATCATTTGGCCCTCGACGCCGGCCTTGGTCCCGAGGTTGGCCATCTGTTCAAAGGCCCGGATGAACTCCGGGCGGCAGTCCGGGTAGCCGCTGTAATCGACGGCATTGACGCCGATGAAGATGTCCGACGCACCGAGGGCCTCGGCCCACGCCAGCGCGTAGGAGAGAAAAATGATATTCCGGGCCGGGACATACGTGACGGGGATTTCCGCTTCCATGGCCGATGGGGAGCGGCCCTTGGGCACGTCGATGGCGTCCGTCAGGGCGGAACCGCCGATGGATCGCAGGTCGATGGGCAGGACCAGATGTCGCACCGCCCCCAGTTTCCTGGACACCCGGTCGGCCGCCGCCAGTTCATAGGCGTGGCGCTGGCCGTACTGGAAACTGAGGCTGTAGACCGCGTATCCGTCCGACATCGACATCGCCATGATGGTCGTGGAATCCAACCCGCCGCTGCACAACACCACCGCTTTTTTCTCCGTCATGGTTCATCCCTTGCAATCACCGCTGTGGCCCACCGGCATTGGCCGATGCGCCTGGTCGCGCTTTCCCGGACTGAACTGTACATCAAAGGTCGTATCGGAGCAAGTCGGGACCGGCGACGACGCCGGCATCCGGCATATTCCGGAGAAAGCTTTTGACCGAGAGGCGGCGGTTTGATACATCGGAAAACAAACCGCAACCGCAACCCAGGGAACCGCCAGATGGACCCCGACCGCATCGCCTATCTTAAAAACGATTATGTTCAGGGATTTCCGGCCTATTGCGGATTCGAGGTGACGGACGTGGACGACGGCGTCTTCCGCACGCGCCTGGCCGTCCGGCCGGAACACCGGCAGCAGGACGGATTCGTCCACGCCGGCGTCATCGCCACAATGGCCGACCACACCGCCGGGTATGCCGCCTACACCATCGTGTCGGAAGAATTCCGGATCCTTTCCATCGAATTCAAGATCAATTTTTTCAAACCCGCCAGCGGCGACGAGCTGGTCTGCCGGTCGGAAGTGATCCATCCGGGGCGGACCGTCATCGTCTCGGAATCCAACGTGTTTTCGGTCTCCAGCGACAGGGAAAAACCGGTTTCCCGGGCCACCGTCACCCTGATGGCGGTGCCGGCCGTCCGCCTGGTCAAATGACGCCCCCTATTCCCGGCGCCAACGCCCGACCCGGTCGCCGGATATCGTGGATATGGATCGTCCCCGCCGCCGCGTTTCTGGCCGCCGCCGTCCTGGCGTACAATGCCATCTTTTCCGAAGCCTTTCCCATCACCCTCCGGTTCGACCACGGCCACGGCATCAAAGTGGGCGACGCCGTTCGGCATAGGGGCATCCAAATCGGCCGCATCACCGGGGTCCGTCTCGTCTCCGGTGGACAGGCGGTGGAGGTCGAGGCCCTCCTCGACCCGTCGGCCAGGGGAATGGCCCGGGACGACAGCCGGTTCTGGATCGTCCGCCCACGTCTGGGGGTCCGGGGCGTGAGCGGGCTGGATACGGTCATCGGGGCCCGGTACATCGCCGTTCGCCCCGGCAGCGGATCTTTCACCACCCATTTCGTCGGCGCGGACGACCCGCCCTACCCCGCCGTCGTCGAACCGGGCAGCCTGACGGTGGCCCTCTCGGCACCGGAAAAGGGGCAATTGCGGCCGGGCGCGCCGGTCGCTTACCGGGAAATGGCCATTGGTGTCGTCTCCCGGGTGGCCCTCGCCAGGGATGCGGGATCGGTGACGGCCGACGTGTACATCTCGCCGGACTATGTCCCCCTCATCCGGCGGCGAACCCGTTTCTGGCGGGCTTCCGGGGCCCGGCTGCAAGCCGGGTTCACCGGGTTCGACTTTCAGCTCGATTCGCTTCAGGGGCTGATCGCCGGCGGCGTCAACATTTCCGTCCCCCCCGATCCCGGCCCGTCCGCACCCGCCGGCCATCGGTTCCGCCTGTACGACCGACCCGATCCCGGCTGGGTAGCGTGGCAACCGGCCCTGAATCTGCCCGGGACGGAACCGGACGGTCATGGCCCCCCGCTGCCCCGACCGGTTCGGATCGCCGTCACCCAGGAAAAGCGATTGCTGGGATGGGAACGGGAAATCCATCTCCGGGGATGGGCCCTGCCGGTGGAAGACGGGCTGTTGGGGCCGTCCGACCTGTTGGTGGCCGATGGGAAGGCCCGCAGGACGCTCTTTTTCCCGGACGAAGAACGGGCCGTCGATGCATCGGGCGCCCCCGAATCCCGGGGCGACGGCCTGGCCTACCTGCCCTGCGCCCATTCCCATCCGGCCTGGCCGCCGGACCGCCAGCGGCCGGCGGCCACCCCCGAAGACACCGTGATCGTCGTCGACCGCCGGTCCCCCTCCCGCTTCCTTCCCGCCGACCGTTATACCGAAAACGACGGCCACTGGGCGGTCGATCCCGACCCTCCTTTCAGCGATGGCTGGCACGGAGCCACGGTGACCGCGGACCGGGACGGGGCGGTGATCGGGTTTCTGCTGATTGACGACGAAACCGCGCGCGTGGCCCTTCTCAAACCGAGAAGCACCTCCCGCCCGTGAAAGACTTTGACCCTTTTCCCGGGCTTTGGTATCATCAGGACCAAACCGAAACAGAACGAAAGGAAAGCCAATGATCAGTGGTCTCAATGCGATACGATGGTGCACCATCATCGCCGCGGCGCTCATGGTGATCCCCGGGGAGTCTCATGCCCAGGAGAACGGGCGGACCCTCGCGCAGGACAACACCGCCTTCGCCCTGGATCTCTACCACCAGCTTCGTTCGGATGACGGAAACCTTTTCTTCTCACCCCACAGCATTTCCACGGCCCTGGCCATGACCTATGCCGGGGCCCGGGAAGAAACCCGTGCCCAAATGAAAGAGGCCCTCCGGTTTTCCTTGGAGGGAACGGCCCTCCATAAGGCGTTTTCGGCCCTCGAAACGCGATTGAATGCGCTCCAGGACAGCGGCGACGTCGAACTGCTCGCCGCCAATTCGCTGTGGCCCCAGGAAGGCGCCCTTCTGGACGCCTATCTGTCCCTTGTCGAAACCCATTACACCGCGGCCGTGGAACCGGTGAATTACACCGAGGCATCCTCCCGGGAGGCGGCGCGAAAACGGATCAACAGGTGGGTGGAACGCAAGACCCGGGAAAAGATCCGGAACCTCATCCCCAGGGGAATTCTCGACGAACTGACGCGGCTGGTGCTGGTCAACGCCATTTATTTCAAGGGGAACTGGAGGCTGCCGTTCGACGAAACGGCCACGTCGGAGGCCCCTTTCCACACGACCCCGGAATCCCGGATCGCTGTCCCCATGATGCACCAGAAAGAGACGTTCCGGTATGGAGAAATCGAGGGCCGCCTCCAGCTTCTGGAACTGCCCTACGGCAACGGGGACCTCTCCATGCTCATCGTCCTGCCCGAGACCATCGACGGGTACGCTGGGGTGGAGGCCGACCTCGATCCGGAGGCCCTTCTAAACTGGCGACATCGACTGCGCCGGAAAGAAGTCGATGTCTACCTGCCCAAGTTCCAGATATCGGACGAATTCCGCCTGGACACCCCCCTCAAGGCCCTGGGGATGACCGACGCCTTCTATGCGCAACAGGCCAATTTCGCCGGCATGGACGGGCGGCCCGACCGCCTTTACATCACCGCCGCGATCCACAAAGCCTATGTGGAGGTGAACGAAAAAGGGACCGAAGCCGCGGCGGCCACCGCCGTCATGGTGGGCGCGAAGGCCCTCATGATGCCGGAACCGCCTCCGGTGTTCCGGGCCGATCGTCCCTTTCTGTTCCTGATCCAGGAACGAACGACCGGCGCCGTCCTGTTCATGGGGCGGGTCGTCGACCCCATGGCCGACAACGATTGACGGGCGGACGCCGCCCGCCTGAACCGCCGAAGGGCCGTCCCTTCCCGGCGCGGCGTACAGGGCCGGCCATCCTGTGGCTGCTGGTCCTGTCCATGGCGACGGGTTGCATGAACGGCGCGTTCTATTCGCCCACCCCGGCCGTCTATGATGACCCCGCGGCCTACGGCCTCGACCCCGCGGACGTCACCTTCAGGAGCACCGACGGGGTCCCGCTCCGGGGGTGGATCCTGCCGGCTCACGGGACGTCCCATGGCGTCGTCCTCTATTTCCACGGGAATTACGGCAACCTGACCCATTACCTCGCGCAGATCCACTGGCTCCCGGAAAACGGCTTCACCGTATTCGCCTTCGACTACCGCGGATACGGCCGGTCCCGGGGCACGCCCACCCGCCGGGGCCTCCTTCGGGACGGGATCGCGGCCCTGGCATTTGCCCGGGACCATCCGATCCTTGGGGACCAAGACCGATTCGTGTTCGGCCAGAGTCTGGGGGGCGCAGTGGCCATCCCGGCCCTGGCGGCCGCCGGGGATGCCGGGATCCGGGCGGTCGCCCTGGAAGGAACTTTCCACGCCTACCGGGCGGAGGCCCGGGACATGATCGCCCAGGCGGTCCGGAAACGATGGGGGACCGTACCGTGTTTAGGGGTTCAAGCCGCGCTGATCTCCCATATGGCGGTCAGCGACGCCCTGTCGCCGGTGGAGGCCATCGGCCGGCTCTCCCCGACGCCGGTGCTCCTCATCCATTGCACCGAGGATCGCACCGTTTTGCCGGACCACAGCCGACGCCTGTTTCAGGCGTCATCGGATCCCAAAGCCCTCTGGATCGTCCCGGACTGCGGCCACCTGACCCTGTTCGATTCCGGCGACACCGCAGCGGAATACCGGAGGGCCCTTGTCCGCTTTTTTC
Source organism: uncultured Desulfobacteraceae bacterium (assembly GCA_964431545.1). Taxonomy (GTDB): domain Bacteria; phylum Desulfobacterota; class Desulfobacteria; order Desulfobacterales; family JAABSP01; genus CAYSLC01. The sequence continues at coordinate 18,104 of CAYSLC010000087.1, forward strand.
TCCGGCACCGGACCCCATAGGACCCGCGGCCATGGACCTCCTGCACGCCGATCGTTTCAGAACCGCCATCGTTCGAACCCCGTCCCCCAATTTCGGCGACGGCCTCACCACCGCCGTGGGAACGGCCCCGCCCGACCCGGAGCGAATGGCGGCCCCCGGCCGGGTCGTCCATGAACTGGACATGAGCGAGGCCCGGAAGATGGACGGCGGCCTGACCTACCTGTCCCTCCGCTTCTAAAGCGGTGACGGGCCGGCCCGAAGATCGTTGTGTCGGCGCCCGATAGATGATATTGAAGGGCATCCGATCGGCGATCGACCGTCGATCCACCGCATCGGCCGGCAGGACATCTTTTGGGAACAGGTGAATGAAACGACCATGATATCGGCCCTTTTCCACATCACCGGTCTCCTTGTCGCCCTGGCATGCCTGGGGGCGTTCCTCAACTACTACCGCCGTTACCGGCGCATCCGCAGGATCGAGACCTCCCGGGTCGGAGAGGTGAGAAACGGGTGTTTCGAGATCAAGGGGCGCATCGTCGCGCTGTCGCCGACCCTTCGCTCGCCTTTGTCCGGAACCCCCTGCGTCTTTTACGATATGACCATCGTGCAGGCGCGGCGGGGCCGGTGGTTCGCCAAGGACCGGCCGAAGGTCCAGGAAAAATCCCGTGCCCCCTTCGGGGTCCGGGATGAGACCGGCACGGCCGTAATCGAACTGGCCGGCGCCGAATATGTTCTCAATCTGGACCGAAAGCGGCGCACCTCCGCGACCGGGCCGTCGGACGGGTCGGACGACCGGGTCCGGGCGCTGCTGGACCACCACAACATCGCGGCCCCGGAAGGAACATCCGGGACGGACGGGCTGATCCTGTACGAGACCTTCCTGGAGGAAGGGGACGACCTCTATGTGCTGGGAGATGTGACCCGGTTCGACAACGACCGGCCGGTTTTCACTTCCGGGGACTGCGCGATCCTGATCTCCGACAAATCGGAGAAACAGCTCCGGCATCACACGCTCCTGCAAGGGGCCCTCTATTTGTGCCTCTCCCTGTTGATGATCCTGCTGATCATCATCTATGCCATCATGGACCTTCCTGTGGGCTGAAAGGCCCCGTTCTAACCCGTTACCGGACCCTCCCCATGCATCTATTTCCCATACTCCACGTACTCGGCACCCTGCTCATGGTCACGGGCGTTTCGCTGGCGCTGCCGCTGATCTGTTCCTTCTTTTACGGCGAGGGGGATTCCCTGGCCCTCCTGATCTCCGGCGGGATCACGCTCCTGCTGGGGGCCCCCCTGTGGTGGGGGTTCCGAAAGCACCACACCCTGGGCGTCAAAGACGGCATTTTCATCGCCACCTTCGGGTGGATCCTGGTTTCCGCCCTGAGCGCCCTTCCCTTCATGGTCTACGGCGCCATCCCTTCCTTCACCGATGCGTTTTTCGAGATGATGTCCGGGTACACCACCAGCGGTGCGACGATTCTGAGGGACATCGAAGCGCTCCCCCATGGACTGCTGTTCTGGCGCAGCCAGACCCATCTGTTGGGCGGCATGGGGTTTCTGACCCTGACGGTCATCTTCCTCCCCCACGGCATGGGAGGGCTGCGCATCTTCCGGGCGGAATCGTCGCCCGGCCAGGTGATCACCAAAGAGAAATTCCACGCCCGGAACCGGGACACCATGGTCCGCCTGTGGGTCATCTACATGATATTGAATCTGGCCCAGACCGGGCTGCTCTGCCTCGGGGGCATGTCCCTTTTCGATTCCCTCTGCCACGCCTTCGGCACCGTTTCCACCTCCGGGTATTCCCCTTATAATGCGAGCATCGGCCATTACGACAACGCCTACTTCGACTGGGTCATCATCCTGTTCATGTTCCTGGGCGGCATGACCTTCGTGCTCTTCTACCAGATCGTCCGGGGGGACCTGAAGGCGCTGCGGGTGAATACCGAATTCCGCTGCTACGTGGGGTTGATGCTCTTTTTCTGCGGCATGGTCTCCTGGATCCTGTGGAAAGAGAACACCTACGGGCTGATGGATGCCATCCGGTACGGTACCTTTCAGGTGACCAGCCTCCTGACCACCACCGGCTTTACAACGGCCGATTACGAGTTGTGGCCCCAGGCGTCCCAGATGTTCCTGTATGCCGTCTGCTTTATCGGGGCCTGTGCCGGGTCCACCACCAGCGGCATCAAGGTGGTCCATTACGTGGTGCTGTGCAAATTCATGTCGGCGGCGGTCAAGAAGATCTTTTTCCAGCCCATGTCCGTCATCTCCGTACGCCTCAACGGGCGGCCGGTGGAGGAGGCCATCATCCAGCTCTCTGTCTGCTATTTCATCGTGAACATCTTCATGGTGCTGGGCGGGGGGTGCGTGATGGTGCTCACCGACGACATGGATTACGTCACGGCCATGAGCACCATCATCGCCACCCTCATGAACATCGGGCCGGGATTCGGGGCCATCGGACCGTCGGAGAACTACGCCTTCATTTCCGACGCGGGGAAGTGGTTTCTTTCCTACAACATGCTGGTGGG